>JAZGFK010000045.1:0-12897 GCA_036479375.1 Pontiella sp.
CGCCTTTTTCCAATCAGGATTTACAGTCTTCATCCATCCTATGGGAGCAGAAGGTGGTGGGTTTTTCTAGCTAAAATTCAAACTGTTTGAGTTTAGGTAGTTGGAGAATTTTAGGAAATGACCCTGAGAAACGGCTATGGAAGGGTATTTTTTGTTTGACCGGAACCTATAATGGGTGACTCCTTTCTTCCTTTTTGATCGTAACCGGGACATCAGTACGGGAGACCCGAAATAGAGAGGGCAGAACCGCTGGACCATAAGGTATGCAGTAAAGAGCACGTTCGGTTTCAGACCATATGATGCAACTGATGCGCTTATACGCCGGATACACATTGCATTTGAATTTCTGCGCGGTATAAATCCGCAGTGAAAATTCCGAAACAAATCAAGGATCTGATTGAAGATGGCCTCGTGGATGAGGTTCTTCAGCAGTTAATGAGCGGTAAGGAAGCGACGATCTTTATCGTCCGCTGCGGCTCCGCAATCCGCTGCGCCAAGGTATATAAGGACGCCGACAAGCGTAGCTTTAAAAAGGCAGTTCAATACCGCGAAGGGCGCCATGTCCGCAATAGCCGCCGAGGCCGTGCCATGGCAAAAGGATCCAAGTTCGGGAAAAAGGAGCAGGAAGAAATCTGGCAGAATGCTGAAGTCGATGCGCTCTATCTACTTGCCAGTGCCGGTGTGCGCGTTCCTAAACCCTTCGGATGCTTCGACGGCGTATTGCTGATGGAGCTGATTACCGATGCCGAAGGAGGCGTGGCGCCCCGGTTGAACGACGTTGCCATGACACCCGAACAGGCTCGGATCGACCATGCGGTGGTCATGACACAAATTGTCCGTATGCTCTGTGCCGGCATCGTGCACGGTGACTTGTCGGAATTTAATGTGCTGGTCGACGAAGCTGGCCCCGTCATTATTGATCTACCTCAGGCGGTTAATGCCGCCGGCAATAACAACGCCCGGGCCATGCTGGCCCGAGACGTCAATAATATGACTGCGTATTACGGCCGTTTCGCTCCCAACCTGCTTAAAGGCAAACACGCCAAAGAAATCTGGGCGCATTATGAAGCCGGTACGCTTTCCCCCGACACCAAACTCACCGGTCGCTTTAAGGAATCCACCAAAACAGCTGATGTGAAGGGCGTACTGAATGAGGTGGAGTTTGCGGCCAAAGAAAATGAAAACCGCCTCCGGCGGCTACGCGAACGCGAGCTACTGGAAAAGGAAAACCACCCCGAACCATCGCGAAAAAAGAAAAATGGAAGGCACCGGCGACGAAGATGAGTTCGCTCCTGCTATTTACCGATGGAAGCGCGCATCCGACTTCCCGGATCGGATATGGAGCCTATCTTGCGATCCCCGATTTAAACGTAGATTTTGAAATGGTTGAAACCCGCGTGCAGCTTAAACGCTTTGAAAATACGTCCTCCACCCGACTCGAAATCGAAACCCTTATTTGGGCTCTTCAGGAAACACAGCCTCAAACGGTTATCGTGTATACCGACTCTCAAAATATCATCGGCCTGCCCGATCGCCGTGAACGGATGGAAAAACACGGGTATCGCTCTAAAGCCGGCGTCCAACTCAAGCATGCGGAGCTCTATCAGGATTTTTTCAGGATGACCGATTCGCTGAATTTCACCTTGGTCAAAGTGAAGGGTCATAACCGCTCCCATCAGAAAAGTCAGATCGATCAGCTGTTCACGCTCGTTGACCGGGCATCACGTCGGGCCCTTCGAACTGAGCTGGCAAACCAATGACACCGTTGAAATATCTATCCGGTTATACCCCGGAGCTGCAGCGCCAGATCCGGCACATGATTGAGCTGGATTCGCTGCGCGCCTTCCTCCTGAAAAAACACCCCGACCTGCACGAGATCCGAAGCGATGCCGCACTACGCGAGTATACGATCGCCCTTAAAAATCGATATATGAAAAAGTCGCCGCCCATCAGCAAGGTGGTTTACGACCATAAGATTCACGTAATCCATGGCGCCCTGGGAACACATAGCTATGTATCGCGCAATCAAGGCGGAAAACTAAAAAGCAAAAATGAAATCCGCATCGCCACCGTATTTAAAAACGTACCGGAATCCTTGCTCAAAATGATCGTGGTTCATGAACTGGCACACCTGAAAGAAAGAGAACACAATAAGGCCTTTTACCAGCTGTGCGAACATATGCTCCCCGACTATCACCAGCTCGAACTGGAAATGCGGATGTATCTGATGCAACGTGAGCTCGATCAGCAAAAAACAGCGGCCGAATAACGGCCCCGCCCGAAAGCATCACAAAAGCAGGTTTCCAAGGATTGGAACTGGAGGGTCGGAGCCCTGACGTAAGCGACCGAGATTCGACCCACTAGCCGAATTCGCTGGATGAGATAATATCGCCGACTTCACTTAACCAAGGAGTCGACGATGTTTCACATGAACCAAAATTTGAAGGTGGTGCTGGCCACCGAGCCGGCGGACCTGCGCAAGAGTTTCAACGGGCTGTACATGATTGCACGCAATGAACTCGGGGAGGTTCCTGAAAACGGTGCGCTATTCGTTTTCTCCAATCGTACGCGAACCCGAATCAAGGTGTTGTGTTTCGACGGAACGGGGTGCTGGGTGTCGGAAGCGCTTGGAGGAGGGAACCTTCAGTTGGCCGAAGGGGTTGGATGAAGCAAAGCTATCGCTTAAACCCGAGGCGCTTGCGCTGCTGTTCGATGGAGTTGATCTTCGCGGCGCAAAGCTGCGGCCTTGGTACCAGCGCTGATGTTCTCATATTTTCTTCCTCTTGATACCGCATTCTGGCCGTGGGTTTTGGTATAATGTGCGGCATGAATTTAACGGCGGAAAACCTCAAGAAACTACAGGCGGAAAACAAGCGTCTCGCCGTTGAGAACCGCCTGCTCAGCCAGAAGATCCAGTTTCTGTTGGGCAAGTTATTCGGGAAGAGTTTCGAAAAAATATCCCCCGATCAATTGGCGTTGGAGTTCGGCGTCGATTCAGTTGCCCCGGACACACCGGAGGCCGAAGCCGAGGTGGAAGAGGTCGCCGTTCCCCGGAAGAAGCGCAAGCACAAGCCGCTGGCCGAACGCATTCCCGAAGACTTGCCAGTCGAAGAGGTCGTCATCGAACCCGAAGAGGTGCTGGCCGAGCCGGAAGCGTTCAAGCGCATCGGCGAGGAAGTGACCGAGGAGCTCGACGTTATACCGACGAAGTTCATCAAGCGTCGCACCGTGCGCCCGAAGTATGTGCGCAAGGCCGATCGTTCGTTCCCGCCCGTGGTCGCGGCCGCGCCGAAACGCATCATCGACAACTCCTATGCCTCCGCCGGACTGCTCGCGAACATCGTGCTCGCCAAATACGCCGACCACCTCCCGCTCTACCGCCAGTCGCAGATCAATAAGACCCGCTTCGGCGGCGATATCAGTCGGCAAACCATGTCCGACTGGATGTTCCGCCTCGCGCAGATGCTCGCCATGATCCACGAAGCCCGCCACGAAAGCCCGCTTGCCGCGCAAACCCTGCTCGAAATCCAAGGGCTCTACCAGATCGAGGCCGAACTGCGCGCCAACCCCAAGCACGACCGCCGCGCCGTCCGCCAGGAAAAGAGCCTCCCCATCCTCCAGCGCATCGGACTCCAGCTCCAGACCGAACAAGCCGCGCACCTGCCCAAAAGCCAAACCGGAAAAGCCATCGGCTACACCCTCAACCTCTGGGACAAGCTGCTCGTCTACACCAAACACGCCCCTGTCGAGATCGACAACAACCTCGTCGAAAACGCCATCCGCCCGACGGCGATCGGGAAAAAGAACTGGCTCTTCTTCGGTAGCGCCGAAGCCGGACGCACCAGCGCCATCCACTACACGCTATTGGAAACCTGCCGAAAACTAGGGATCAACCCCGATGAATACTTGCGCGACATCCTGCCCCGCCTGCCGCACATGACCAACCACACCGCTAAGAACTACACGCCTTCGCGATGGAAGGCCGCCCGTGAAAACCAATAGGGGCGAGACTTCGGACGCTTACATACCTGCCACCGGTCAGCCTGGAGAACCTATGATGCCGCCCAACCTTCCTGATAAACCGACGCTGCTGTGGGATGGCGAATGCCGTTTCTGCGCCCACTGGATCCGCCGCTGGGAAAAGCTGGTCGGCAATGCCGTGGTCTATCGGCAATTCAAGGAAGCACTGCCCGAATTTCCTCAGGTGCGCGAAGAGGATTGCGTCAAAGCCGTGCAGCTTATCCTCTCCGACGGCCGGGTGCTTTCAGCTGCCCACGCCGTGCTCACCTCGCTGGCGCTCGGCGGCCGCGGCAAAAGGATTCTAAAGCTGTATGAAAAATCGGTGGCCTTCCGCCGGTGTACCGAAGCCGCCTATCGCTTTGTGGCCGCCAACCGATCCCGGCTGCCGCGCCTTTAAAACGTTCTGTGATCCCATGCATCAACCACCCGGTTCAGTTCCGGAAAAAATTCGTTAAAGTCCTGATGAAAGGCCTCGTGATGCAACCGCAATTCGTGCGCCGCTCCAGCCATTTCGAGTTCGTCGCGCTTGAGGCTTTTTGCAGGCGTTTATTATGACCGCTTTTTCGGTTGAATAAGGGATCCGCATAGGACCAGGGCCATTCCCGGAATCAACCAAACGGTCTGGCGCTCGATGAACCCCATCCAGAACAGCGGCACCGCGAGAGCAATGGAGATCCACAGGCCAGACTGCCAACCGGAGGTGTTGTTTTTTCTACGTGCAATAACGCGATGGAGCATGTAGGCGGGGAAGATAAGTCCATAAGCACTCAAGAAAAGGCGGTAGATGATTTCCCCTCCGGCGAGACCGGCGTATGCAGGTAGCCGAGGGGCTAAAACCCCGGTTATTCCTGAGACCACTAATAGCACAACGAGCATCGGCTGTTTTCTTTTTGCTCCCGATAGGGTGCGCATGCGGTCAAGGTGCACATGAATTGTGAAGAACCACTGGCATAGAATATGGATGAGGATCGCGGCCCCGAGCCATAGGGGCACAATTGAAGAAAACTGCGAACCCTCCATTGCGCCGATAATCACTCCGGCATAACGGGTGGTCAGGAGGATCATGAAGGAAAAGAAGCCAACAAATCCGATCGTAAATCCAAGTCGACCGTTCTTTTGTGAGTCGAGCTGCTGGCGGGCGTGATGAAAGGTGATATCAAGGTACGGGCAGAGAAGGAAACCGAACAGCATGACGGGAAACATCCAGAGAGGCGCCATGGCTTGCTGCGCTGAATTGAACAGAGGAGTACTGGCGTCCTTCAGATCGGTCGTACTGGTGGTACTGATCAACACGCCCAGGCTGAACGCGAGCAGTACGAATGCAATTTGCGGTGCTTTCCCGAGGCGGGAGAAACGGCTTAAAATCAGCGCAAACGCGCAGACAATTCCAATGCATCCCGCCAGATAGTACGCTGGAATATTGAACGCTGCCTGAATGAAGTTCGTAAACCAGAGTATCCAGTAAAAATGAAAAGCCAGGGTGATTGCAGAAAACCACCAGATGGCGGCGGCATGATTTTCAACAAAGCTAGATGAGCTGGACCGGGACTTGATACTCCAGCCCACGAGCGCTGCACCGATTACATTTGGAATCGCAAATATCCAATAACCTGCCCAGCCCATGTCCCGCAGGAGCAGTGCCGGCAGAAACATGCCGATGCACCAGGTCCACGAGCAAGCGAGATAGGCTCCCCAGAGTATAGGGCTACGCGTAGAGGCTGAGGAGGCCGCGGTCATTTAGTCGTTTTTTTACGGAGTTTTTTGGCCTTATGATGCGACTTAGGCGTCACATGGAAGGTCACCGTGCATCGACCCACGCGTTTGGGCTTGGCGGGTTTCCCGCCGACCAATCTCGGCTTTGCACCGCGCACTAGTGCCTGAACGATATCCATGCGAATGGCAATGTTGAATTCCTTGCCTGTAGCAACCAGTTCGTGAATATCTTCGAGCGGAGTCATCTGGTATTCCGCCGGGCCAAGGCAGGGACGCAGGAACCGATAATCGAGGTGTTTACAGACCACGGTATAGGAACCTCCACAGATCTTGAAAATATAGTTTCCGCCTGCAATTTCAGAATTACCAAGCAACGATGCTCCAGCCATTGCGTTGTACCAGTTTTTATTAAACCGGCGAAAAGGAAGGATTGCCCGGTGCGTGGTCCCATCGGAGTCCATGGTCAGTCCCGAGTGGAAGGCGAAAGGGAGCCAGATCATTGAGCAAACCCGGTTCCAGAAAAGGTTGCGGGTTGAAAGTTCGGATATGAATGCTTCCGCTCTTTCATATAACGTGAGCTTATGTGGCTCCACCATGGAGCTCTGAAGTTCTGGACGATCCACACGGTGGGAAGACTCGTCGTTTTGAGCCATATTTTCGTTTCTGTCAGATTGTGCCATGAAATGCCTTTTTGATTACGAAGCCGCAATATTTACCAGACGTCAGGAAGCAACGATAACATTATATGTGAGTTTTCCTGCGAGCCGATACTGTACCATTTAATAACTTTATTCTTTCCACTCTTCTCCCGGCATCACGCGGTGCATGAAACCACCGAACAAAGGAACTGTAAAAGCCGTATCGCCATGATTGGGACTCCAGACCATGCCTTTATAAATCAACTGAGCGCGTGTCGGACCAAGCGAACTGACTTTCCTATCCAGAATCTCAGCTATATCGCCCGAACGATGCGGTCCCTCTCCCAGTTCGGCCATGGCTCTAAGATATCGTTTCTCTGATGGTGTCAAACGGTCAAATCGTACACGAAAAAAACTTTCGTCCAAGGCCGCGACCGCTTCCTTCGATACCAATTCAACATCAGCCAAGGTGACCGGAGACTGCTCCGCTGCATCCCAGGCGTGCTTGCCCCACTCCTGAAGGAAATAGGGATATCCTTCGGTTTCATCAACAATGCGATTCAGCGCAGACTCCTCTATAATGACCTCCTGATCGGCGGCAGGTTTACTAATCGCCAGCTTGGCGGCCGCCGAGTCAAGCGGTCCGATTTCGGGAAAATCAAAAAGGCGTTCCGCATAGGATTTGGCGCGACCCATGCGGCCACGCAACTGAGGTAATCCTGCTCCAACGAGCATGACCGGTAGTTGGCGCTGCGATGTCCTGTGCAATGCCATAATCAATGCTTCCAATTCTTCTTCCTGAACATACTGCAGTTCATCAATAAATAGGATAAGTGCCGTCTCCGCACTTTTCGCCGCAGCCCCTGCCAACTCCAATAACGCTTGCAGGTCGTGCTCGAGATCACCGTTGTCAGCCAGTCCCGGTTCGGGATCAAAGTCAAAGCCAACTTCAATATCCTCATATTTAACCTTGAGCGCCTTCGCAAAGCCCGCCAATCCGCGTAACGCTCGGTTCGCTAGGTCTTTCGCTTTTTCATTGCGGGAAAGCTGGAGCATCGACAAACGAAGTTGCGGAGCGAGCAACCCAGGTAAAGACCGATTTTCCGGCGCTTCAATGCGCAAGGTCTGGAGCCCGGCAGCCTCCGCGTTGTTGCACATCCGATCCAGCAGCACCGTCTTGCCTACCCCGCGCAAACCCACCATCAACACACTCTTAGCGGGATACCCCAGCCGCGTACGCTCGGTAGCGATACGGATGGTTTCCAGCAGTTCATCACGGCCAGCCAGCTCTGGAGGCGGCGTCCCTGCGCCCGGTGCAAATGGATTTGTTATTGGATTCATACGCCCCTTATATAGCGAAATTAGGTGAATTACAAATATTTTATAATTTATCTAATTTATGTATAAATGCCTTCCCACATTCGATTCCCGACCGATTAAGGGCGGAACTGGAGGGATAGCGGCCTCGCTGTCCGCGGGCGACGAGGCCGTCGCCCCTCCACCGGAACTGTGTAACCATGATGTCCTTAGCCCGCCGCCGCGCAGGAATGCCATTCAACTGTGCGGACACCTCCGATAGGTATCTTTACGCTTTTATTCCATATGACCGCATTTTTTCGTTCGTAAAGATATGCCCAATAAGCAGGCAAAAAATAACCCAAAAATATTACTACGTATTAGATGCATAAAGGATTGACTATGCAGCGACGCTTCAAACATAGAAAATGTGACGTGCCAGCTTCACGTCCGTTGTGTTCTCTCCAGATCAAGGAAGAATGCTTCTAATCTCTTGTCTCACAGGGAGTAATAAGCATTATTTTAATTCCTCGATGAATAAAGCCATCGTAAATATGGAACTTTCGTATGAAAGTAAATATGCGCCCCGAATAGATAAAAGATTCTCCATAATTGATGATGAATCAAATGGGTTTCGAGACATGAACATGTCCATTTTTAACTTGCTGCTAATAAACTAACGCATGAGCCATTGAGATGGAAAGAGCGTGATCAACTATCCGATCTCATTACATTCTAAGTTTAGAAATTAAGCCCCGCAGATGCAGGGCTTTCGTGGTTCTCTATGAAACCGCAATGTTCACCAACCGTCCCGGGACGACGATGACTTTGCGGATGGTTTTGCCTTCGAGCCATGATTGGATCTTTTCGGCGGCGAGAGCGGTGGTTTCTATTTCTTCTTTGGTAGCGGATGAGGCGACTTTGATTTTGGCGCGGACCTTGCCATTGACCTGGACGACGAGTTCGAGCTCGTCGCGCTTGAGGGCTTCTTCGTTCACGACGGGCCAGTCGGCATTCATGACGCCAGCGGTATTGCCGAGTTCCACCCAAAGCTCTTCGGCGATGTGCGGCGCAAAGGGAGAAAGCAACAGGACGACGTTTTCGATAGCATCACGGAAGACGATTTGGGCCGATTCGGAGCTTTCGTCTGTAACCTTGAGGTGGTCGATGGAGTTCATCAATTCCATGATGCCAGCGATGGCCGTGTTAAACGTAAATGCACCGTCGAGCCCGCGGGTAATCTGCTGAATGGTTTCGTTGGTCTTGCGATAAAGGTCGCGCTCGGCATCCGCCATTCCATCAATCTGCGGACTTTTCCCTTCGACGGATTTGAGCAATTCGAGGTTTTCGGAAACACGGCGCCAGATGCGTTTGAGGAAGCGCGATGCGCCTTCTACACCGGTATCCTGCCATTCGGCTTCTTTTTCGGGCGGGCCGATAAAGAGCGTGTAGAGGCGGACGGTGTCAGCACCATACTTCTCGAGCAACTCTTCAGGGCTGACGACATTGCCTTTGGACTTCGACATTTTGTATAGATTTCCGTCGGCCCCCTTTTTGCAGATCATACCCTGAGTAAATAGGTGTTTAAACGGCTCGTCGAAATCGATCAGGCCAAGGTCCTTTATGGCTTTGGTGAAGAAGCGGGCGTAGAGCAGGTGCAGAATGGCGTGCTCGATGCCGCCAATATATTGATCGACCGGCATCCACTTGCTGGAAATCGCGGAATCGACGGCCTGCGTGGAATCCTTGGCGCTGAGGTAGCGCAGGAAATACCAGGAGGAGTCGACAAAAGTATCCATGGTGTCGGATTCACGGGTTGCCGCGCCGCCGCAACTCGGGCATTCGCAGTTCATGAAGGCTTCGCTGGATTTGAGCGGCGATTCCCCTTCGGCTTTAAATTCAACATCGGTCGGCAGCAGGATCGGGAGGTTTTCCTCTTTTTCCGGTACCACGCCGCAACTTTCGCAATAGACCATCGGAATCGGTGCACCCCAGTAACGCTGGCGGGAAATGAGCCAGTCGCGCAGACGGAAATTGATCTTCCCGGCCCCGAAGCCCTTTTCTTCCGCGCTGGCGGTCATCCCTTTAATCGCCTCGCGGTTTCCAATGCCCGTAAATTCGCCGGAATCGACGCAGGTTCCATCTTCAGTAAACGCATCTTCCATTTCGTCCAGCACCAGCGAGTTATCCGAATTCTGGATGGATAGCTTGACCGGAAGATCATATTTCTTGGCAAACGCGAAGTCGCGGTGGTCGTGCGCCGGAACGGCCATAACCGCGCCGGTGCCATACATCAGTACATAGTTTCCGACCCACAGCTCTATCTTCTCACCGTTGTACGGGTTGATCAGATATCGGCCGGTAAAGCGGCCTTCTTTTTCGACTTCGTCCGCTTCGCGGTCGAGGTTGGTCAGCTTGGAGCTAGCCTTGATGAAGGCGAGCACTTCAGCTTCCTGCGGCATGCCGGAAACGAGGTTTTTGAGTTCGGAATGTTCGGGGGCGAGCGCCATGTAGGTGCAGCCGTAAATGGTGTCGACGCGGGTCGTGTAGCAGGCGACGTTTTCAATGTTGTCTTTTTGTCCGTCTTCGCGCGGAACAATCGGGAAATCAATTTCCGCCCCTTCCGAACGTCCGATCCAGTTTTTCTGCATGGTCTTTACACGGGTCGGCCAGCCGTCGAGCGTGTCGAGGTCGTCGAGCAGACGCTGAGCGTAGTCGGTGATTTTGAAGAACCACTGATCCATCGATTTCTGGTCGACTTCGGAATCGCAGCGTTCGCATGCACCATCAACAACCTGCTCGTTGGCCAATACGGTAGCGCACGACGGGCACCAGTTGACATTGGAGTTCTGTTTGTAGGCCAGGCCCTGCTTGTAAAACTGAATAAAGAGCCACTGCGTCCATTTATAGTAGTCGGGCATGCAGGAGGTGACTTCCTTGTCCCAGTCATACATGCAGCCCCAGGCGCGGAGTTGCTCTTTCATGGTGACAATGTTGGCGGCGGTGTATTCGGCGGGTGGCGTGCCGGTTTTTATGGCGGCGTTTTCGGCGGGTAGTCCAAACGAGTCCCAGCCCATCGGTGTGAGCACATCGAAGCCCTGCATCTTTTTATAGCGCGCAACGGCGTCGCCAATAATGTAGTTGCGGCCGTGGCCAACGTGGAGCTTGCCGGAGGGATACGGGAACATCATCAGGCAATAGTACGGATTTTCCGCCGTGGCCAGATCGGTATTAAAAACGCCGTTAGCGTCCCAGAAGTTCTGCCATTTCGATTCGATTTTATTAAAAGGGTATATCTCGTCCATGCTGCTCACCTGCGGTTTCGCCGCTAATAGTTAATCGTTAATTGGGTTGGGTATTGGGATCATTTTCCTTTTTGAGGTAGCTCATTTATTCATTGGTTATTTTTTTGCCGCATCCCAAACGAGGGCCTCGCCCTCTTTAAACATTTCTTTCGATATCAGTTCTTCGTTATGAGCTGTTGTAAATGATCTAACACTTCATAACTGGATCCACGCGAGTTACTACAGAATTTGGCATTATCCAGATAGTAGAAACCCCCATACCCTCAGCAATATTGGCTGTGGTTGAACGAGCAGCCCGGATAATTTGATCCACCAAGCGGTATTTTCCTCTTTTGAAAGTAATGGAGCGATCTTCTTGATAACAAACCATCGCAACTCCCGGCATGCTTACCAAGCACTTCAGTTCCCGAAAATATTTCATCCTACTAGCCCAATAACTTTTAACCAAATAACGATTAACCGCGCACTCGTGCGTGAAAAGCGGGCATATTAGGGATTTACCTAAGATATTCCACCTTCAAAGGGTAGAAAATTCCTTCTACTAATTATTCTTGGAGCTCTTCTTGTCGGATGAATTATTCTGGTTTTTCTTACTGCCACCATTTCCTTTATTTTAAGCTGTATTACCCCCGCCATCACGATTTTTGGCTGCGTTAGAGCGCTGTTGCTGGAGCTGCTGCATAAACTGCTGGCGTTGCTGAGGAGAAAGGTTTTGCATGTATTGACCGACCCGGCCGGCAATCGCGCCGGTTGAGCCAGCAGCTGGAGTGCGGGTGCCTCCTGATTTAGTCGTTGCCCCGGAAGCTTTAGTCGAAACTTTGTTTCCGGCCGGAGGTGCTGCGGACAGCATGCCCTGACCATACCCGGCCTGCGAACTGTCCTTTACATGTTTGGCGGGTTTGTAGTCCACGACATAGGTTTCCACTTCGCCGGTAATAATGTGCTGGACCGTGACTCCGGAAAACCCGATCGATTTAATCTGCCACTCGCTAAGAAAGTCTGCAATGGGTCGCCGCGGATCCCGTCGATCTTCCACCTGCGAAATTGATGCCTCCTGATCGCCCTGCCAAACTCGCAGATTTGCATCCGGTTTAGATTTAAGTGAAAAGACCACATTGCACTCGATTTCGCCCATATAAACGCCCTTTACCAAAAGGTCGGGAAATGCATTTTCGCCCGTTGCCACGCGTTCGGGAACAAACAGATGCTTGGCCACAACCTCATCCATCGTAGGTACGCATTCGTTCAGCACCAGACTTTTAGCTAACCGCGCTTCCATTGCATCTGCATGGTCGGTTCGTTCTATCCTCACAGGCGTGCGCAATCCGGAAACCACGAGTAATGCTCCACCAACGCAGGCGGCTCCGAGTGCCGGAACAATATATTTAGAGAGATCAACATTCATGCTCCGCCCTCCTCTCCTGCGCGCGTATACAGCTGGATTGACATTCTAAACGACATACTCGGGTCCTTGGTTTTTTCCGTTTGGGATTTTTTCGCCTTATTGCCCGATCGATTACTCTGCTTGGGTTTTGGCGCAGAAAGGGACATTGATTCGACCAGGATTATGGGTCGGTACGTTTCAACACGGTGCAGAAAGTTCAAAATTTCGGGATAGCGGCCTTTTCCTTTGACCGACAGATTCATCTGATTGCCCGAATCGCCGACCGAAGAGCGGCCGGCAGATACTTCCAGTTCGAGATCGGGCCCCAAATCATTCAGCAGCCGGATCAACTTCGTTTGCATCATAATCCGATTTTCGATCGGCGCGAAATTTTAAACGTCAGTTTCTTCATCGGAAGGTAGACTGTAAATTAAAATGCCCAACTTTTCTAAGCCCGATGCATCTCATGCCGCGATCTCCTGAATGAACAACTCTTCTGCGGTTTTAAAATTCAGTATCTTGCGGGGGTATCGATTGATCC
>JAZGFK010000046.1:0-22040 GCA_036479375.1 Pontiella sp.
GTCCTCGAAGCGTTGCCAACAATGAAACAGGCAGTGGCCGTCGACTGGACGCCTGCGCGCTGGAAAACGATCCGCGAATCCGCCTGCGAGTAATCCTGTCAAGGCGGACCCCGAACAGCCGCATACAGTATTTCTACGGGTTGTAGAAGGGTGGTTCGGTGTGGAAAAAACCGACTTAAACCTCCGTTTCTTACCGTAGCTATTTGATAAGTCATTGATTTTAAATGGCTCCCCGGGCCGGATTCGAACCAGCGACCAATTGATTAACAGGAAAGTTAAATGGACTTAAAATCAATGCCTTATGGTGCGGTCGCCACAGAATTGCCACATCAGGAATGATTCATAACCGTCAGAACACTGGTGCGCTCTTGTTCCTTGGCCTCTACACGCTCAATTAAATGGCCATAGACGTTTAAGGTGGTCTTTATGCTCCGGTGTCCCATCAACGTCTGGATGCGTTTTAAGTTCACACGTTGGTCGATGAGCATGGACGCATAGAAATGCCGCAGGTCGTAGGGTCTATATTTCGGCTTATCGTCAACCATCAGTCCAGCTTCTTCACAGGCACGATTAAAACCTCGTTTGTTCCAATTAGGGACATTCTGCCAGCGTCCTGTTTTTGATGGAAATACCAAGTCGTATTTGTTGTCTACGGCATGATGCGCCGAATAGTGGCGAACCATATCCAGCGTTTGTGCGCTTAGATCGATGAGCCGATGTCCGGCTCTGGTTTTGGGAACGGTTATTTCCATACCACCACCTTCAAGTGCACGTTCAACCTTTACGCCGGTTTCTTTCAGAGCCGAATTTGACACCACCAAATATTCCTGCGGTCTCATGCCGGAATCCACGGCCAGATACAGCATAGGACGGTATCGTTCCCATGTTCGTTGTGTCTGTACATTTTTTGAGTTGGCCAGCCGGTCAGCGGCGGCTAATAGCTCGTAGATTTCCTGCTCTGTCGGAAGGGTCATCGGGGCATCATAGCGGGAGGTCGATAAAACCGTAATACCCGCCGCGACATCGTGATTTATTACGCCTCGACTGATGAGTTCCAAGACCATGGAATGGAAAGCAGTCAACGTCTTGCGGGATACATCACGGCTATGGCGTTTCAACAGCCATGAACGGAAATCAACGATATCCGGCTTGGTTAATTTCTGAATGCCTTCCGGCCAAGGGTAGGATTTAATGATCCCCGCGAAATACTGGTAATTCTTCAACGTATAGCGGGTGACGGGATCGCGGCCATTGCGTCCTTCCTTTTCACAAATATCCAGCCATTTATCGATCCCCTGTGAAATCGTTTGAATATCTGTATGTCGGGGTGACGAAGCTCGTTCTCGCGCTTTGGCATCCTCACGGAAAAACAGGTCAGCCGATGAATCTTAGAAGATGGTTTTTGGAATCGAATATTTTCTACCTTCCCCGCGCCCTGAAGTAACCCCAGTTTAATGGACACCCGTCCAAGGGTTAACTTTCGTTTAGTTCATAGTTTAAGGGCGCTTGATAATTAAAATCCAAATCCCATTTGCCCGGCCTTCTTATCAGCCCGCTTTTCATCAGATCCGAGCAGGGCAATCAGCTGCTCCTCGCTCAGAATGGTCACACCCAGCTTTTCTGCTTTCGTCAGCTTGGAGCCTGCACTGTCTCCGGCAACCAGATAGCTGGTGTTTTTTGAAACGCTTCCGCTCACTTTGCCGCCGCGCATTTTAATTCGATCACCCGCCTCATCACGCGTCATCGTCTCCATGGAGCCGGTCAGTACAAAGGTCAAATTTTCGAGTTCATTGCTTCCTCCAAGATCCACTTGCTCAAAGTTCACGCCTACCTCCCGCAGTTTATAGATCACTTCGCGTGCTTCCACGGATAGGAAATATTCGACCACCGTCTTTCCGACAATCGGGCCAATATCGTGAATGGCTTCCAGCGCTTGAACGTCGGCCGCCATCAGAGCATCGAGATTCTTAAATTCATTGGCCAAAATCGTGGCAGCCCCCTTTCCTACATGGCGAATGCCAAGGCCAAAGATAACCTTCTCGAACGGACGTTCCTTACTCTCGACCAATCCCTTGATCAGCTTATCGGCAGACTTCTCGCCCATTCGTTCCAGTCCAAGCACTTCATTTTTTTGCAGGGAATAGAGCTCCGCCGGGTTTTTCACCAGACCGCTATCCACCAGTTGTTCAACCAGCGATTCGCCGAGCCCGTTAATATCCATGGCTCCGCGCGATGCAAAATGGGTCAGCCAGTTTTTAACCTGCGCCGGGCATTGCAGGTTGATGCAACGTAAGGCCACTTCGCCCTCGCGTTTCTCCACTTCACTGCCGCAGATGGGGCAGGTTGTTGGCATCGTGAAATCGGTTTCCGCACCCGTCCGTTTTTCGGTTACGACCCGGACGATAGCCGGAATAATTTCGCCGGCCTTTTCAATAATCACGCGGTCGCCAACCTTGATATCCTTCCGGCGAATCTCATCTTCGTTGTGCAGCGTGGCGCGTTTAACCGTGGTTCCGGCCAGCTGAACTGGTTCAAGTTCGGCGACCGGGGTAAGCACTCCGGTACGTCCCACCTGAATGGAAATGGCGTGTAGAATGGTTTCGGCCTGTTCCGGCTCATACTTGTAGGCCACGGCCCAACGCGGGCTTTTGGCTGTGAAACCGAGTTCTTCATAGAGTCGCCGTTCATTCACCTTGATCACGCCGCCATCCATTTCGAACGGGAACTCATGGCGCATGCTCTCCAGCTGGTCCAGCTCGTCGAGGACGGTTTCGATTGTCGTGTTCAGCCAATAATTGGGTGTAATGCGTAATCCGTAGTTTTTAAGCGACTGGAGCATCTGCTCGTGGGTGTCGAAGGAAATGCCGTCGAGTTGGCCCGTCGCATAAAAGATGGCGTCGAGTGGACGTTGAGCAACGATGCGCGGATCCAGCATTTTCAATGTGCCGGCGCAGGCGTTGCGCGGATTGGCAAAAGGTTCCTGTCCATCATCCTGGCGCTGTTCGTTCAGTTTGGCGAAGCCCTTGATGTCCATATAGATTTCGCCGCGCACTTCCAGTACGGCAGGTGGCATCATATCGGAGAGACGCAGCGGGATGGATTTGATCGTCCGGACGTTGGAGGTCACGTCATCGCCGGTTGAACCGTCGCCTCGTGTCACCGCGCGAACCAGTTCACCGTGTTCGTAACGCAGCGAAATCGCCACGCCATCAATTTTAGGCTCGAGGATATAGTTAAAGGTTTCTTCAGGTATCAGTTTTCGGATACGTACATCAAACTCAACCAGCTCCTCTTTCGAATAGGTATTCGAGAGGCTCATCATTGGTACGGTATGTTTTATGTTTTCGAAATGGTCGAGCGGTGCGCCGCCAATGCGCTGGGTTGGGGAGGTCGCACTTGCATACTCGGGAAACTGCCTTTCGAGGTCTTCTAATGATTGAAGAAGCTGGTCGTATTCGCGGTCGGTAATCTCGGGCGTGGCGTTGATATAGTAGAGCCGGTTGTGCTGCTCGATCTTCGTCCGTATTTCCTTAATCTGTTGCTTGGCGTCAGCTTTTTCAGTCATGTGGTAAAATTTACCGAATGACCGGAGAGGGGTCAACCCAACGGGAGGTGAAGCGTAAAAGAAACCATGCCGTTTGAGTAATCATCCAGTGTGAGATCTCCGCTGTGGGCACGGGCGATTTCCCGCGCCAGACTGAGGCCTAGGCCGGAACCGCTGGCCGTCCGCGATTTTTCAACCCGGTGAAAGCGTTCAAAGAGTAATGGGCGGTCTGATTCCGGGATCACCGTTGCCGTATTGGCCAGCGTAAACCGTATGCCCTGTTTGTTCATTTCCAAGGTGAAAACTGCCTGACCAGTTTCATTCGCATATTTAGCGGCATTGGAGGTCATGTTGCGGAGAACCTGATTGAGCAGGGCAGGGTCGGCCGATACAGTTATCCCTTCGGCAATGCGGCATTCAATATCCAGTTCTGGAGCCATGATTTCAATATCTTCGGCGGCACTCTGAACTAGTTCGCTCAAATCCACAGGAACCGGGCAGAGGTTTAGCCGGCCTTCATCCGCATGGGCGAGCAAGAGCAGTTTTTGCACGACCGATTTCAGGTTGCTCAGTTCCTCGAGCAGCATGCTGTAGCGTTGCTGTTCGGCGGACCCATCTTCGGAATCCTGAATCGCGTTATCCAGTTCGCCCTGCAGAATGGTCAGTGGTGTTTGCAATTCATGGGCGGCATCGGCGCTGAAACGCACGGCCTGGTGATAGCTCATTTCCAGTCGGTCGAGCATGCTGTTCGAGACTGTCACAAGCCGTTCCAGCTCAATATCGTTTCCAACCATGGGAATGCGCCGATCCAGTGCTTTGGCGGTAATACCCTCGGCGGTGTCGGCAATCATCGCCACAGGCTTCATGGCGCGTCCGGCCAGAAACCAGCCGGTAATGCCCAGCAAGAGCAATCCCAGTGGAACAGAAATTATGAGCGCGATCCGGAAGCGATGAATATCACGGTGAAAGGAATCCATATCGATGGCGGCAATAACGGTATTTTCATGATTGCTGAAGATGCCAATGCGCCAGCTGATATCCGCTGTTTCCAACGACTGAAAACGGGAGGAAGCCGGAAGAGCAGGCGGCCTTTCGTGTTCCTGTCCGCCCGGCGGCAGACGGGTTCCGCGGAAACGGTTCGGCGGGCGTTCGATGTGCGCAGCCTCTGCGGCATCAATGAAGCCATCGTCATTGTGGTCGGCTGGTGCAAACATATGTGGCGGGCCATCAAATTCTTCGGCCGAAATTTTTCCGTCGTTGTCCCGGTCAATGCGTTCAATGAAGTGAGTGCCAAAATCACCCTCATCGCGATTCCGTGCTTTTTGAATGGCGGGGTGCGGGATTATTTTGAATTCCACCGGCACATTATCGGATTGATAAAGAACACGATCATCGGAATCAAACACGACCAGCGCAATCTCTTCTGCACGTCCTTCGCCAAAGCTAAAGGCGAGCGACTTTCCGAAATCCTGCCAGTAACGGGTCGGGTGGCCTCCGCGCAAAGGGGCCTCAACGAGTGAGCGGAGTTCGCGATCCATCCGGTCGATCCCGGACGCATAGATGAAAGTAATAAATGCAACGCCGAACGCAGTCAGCAGCGCGCCGGAGACGGCGAACGAAATGATTGCGATCTTAAATTTAAAGTACACTTTCATGGAAATATGAGCCGTGACGATTGAGCCGCGATTAAATTATTCTGCCTTAAAGCGATAGCCGACGCCGCGCACGGTTTCGATGAGCGAGGGTGCTTCCGATGAATCAATTTTGCTGCGTACACGGCGGATATAGACATCCACCACATTGGTTTGCGGGTCAAAGTCGTAGCCCCACACATGTTCCAACAGCTGCGTGCGGGAATAGACCCGCCCGGGGGAACGCATCAACAGTTCCAGCAGGTTAAACTCGCGGCTGGTCAGCTCCAGCGATTCATCATCGTGTTTGACTTCGCGGGTAATCAGGTTGAGAACGATGTTTCCATGATGGATCACGCTGAGCTGTTCCCCGGAGGCACGGCGGCTTACGGCGATGATACGGGCAATGAGTTCTTCCATGAAAAAGGGCTTGGGCAGATAGTCGTCGGCTCCGAGGTTAAGGCCTTCCACGCGCTCGTCCAGTCCGCTGCGGGCGGTGAGAAGAATGACGGGAACCGTATTTTTTTCTTCGCGGAGGGTTCGTAGAATACTGAGCCCGTCGCGGCCGGGCAGCATGATGTCGAGCAGGATTACATCGTATGATTCGCCCGATGCCATGTTGTATCCTTCGTCTCCGTCGTGGCAGGCATCGACCACATAGCCCTGTTCCTTCAATCCCTTCTGCACGAACGAGGAAATCTTGCGATCGTCTTCTACAATCAGAATTTTCATGGGGACTGGATAGCATAGAATGCCTTTCAACAGCCACGGATTAATGATTACAAATCATTCATAAAGTTGAACGGTTTATTGTCATGTTTCCCTGTTCCAATGATCACCCTTCGTGATGAATATACATACTCGGTGGCAGCATCGTGCCGATGATGAAGCATGCATCGACTGGGCACGGGATATCCACAAGGCAACGAAGCGCTTCTCTAAAGGTGTCTACGTGAACTTCCTCAGCGACGAAGGAGAAAAGCGCGTGCGCGATGCCTATACCCCTGAGGTGTGGGATCGTTTGGTTCAGGTGAAAAATAAATATGATCCCGCCAATCTGTTCCGCATGAATCAGAATATTAAACCCTCTGCTTAGAAGATCAAAGAGGACCGTCCCATTGCTTACGCAAAGAAGAATGACGTTGCGTTGAATGAATGCTCTAGCTAGCGCTTATAATGCGGATACAATCCAGGCGCAGGCGGGCGGCGGAGAGTTTCTTATCGAGTTTGGTGATGGCCTTGCGGGCGTGGGCGAGTTCTTCATCCCGTATGTTGTCATTAACCTGCTTGAGATATTCAAGCCGCTTGTAGTCGGTTCCCAGCGTTTCCAGCATATCGCGCCGGGCATCGGCAATGGCGGCCTTGGCGGCCTGCTCCGCAAGCGGGCGAGTAGCTTCAAGCATGGCAGGAATCATCTGCGTGCGGATTGCTTCGTGCTCCAGCAGGATCCACGGATCTGCATTTTTCAAGTGAGGTTTAACAATCCCATCAAGGGCATTGCCTGCATGGTCGACCGTGATGCTGAACGGTGTGGGCGGTAGGAAGCGGAAAACATTAAGCCCCGGTGGAGCCACTGTTTCCAGCACATAGATGGCTTGGAGTTTCAGCGGCATGGACTGGGTCGGATCCACGGCCATGGAACAGCTTCCCCGTTCAGATCCGAGTATCAGCTCGCCGGCACCGGTCACCATCGGGTGATCCCAGCTCATCAGCATGGCATCGGGCCGGGTCAGCGCTTCTTCGCGATCAAAAGTGATCCGAATGCCCTCGGCCTTCAGTGGAAACCAGTCGTCGAACATTTGGTCGGGGCGGATATGGAATGAGGTTTCGTCCAGCTCCTCGGCGTGTACGCCATACTGTTCGAACATTTGCAGCAGATAGGTTTGTAGCTCCTCCGATTCTTCGCATTCGTTGATCTGTTGGGCGATCGCATTTCCAATGTCGGGACGGAAAGAGGAGAGCTCCAGCAGACGATCGCGCCCTGCGGCAATCTCCTTGCGGAGTTTCTTGTAATAAGATCGGGTTTCGGTGATGACCTTTTTCGTGACGTTATCGAGCTGTGCGTTGAAGCGTTCCAGCAGTTCAAAGCCTCCGAGAACGGGTTCGGAAAAGGCATTGAGCCCTTCATCCAGCCAGCGAGCAACATGTTCCTCGGTCGTTCCTATCAGGTAGGGCACGTGAATGTGGACTTCGCCGAGTTGACCGATTCGGTCGAGCCGCCCGATGCGCTGCTCCAGTAGCTCGGGATCGCGCGGCAGATCAATCAGGACCAGGTGAGAGGCCACCTGGAAGTTACGGCCTTCGCCTCCCATTTCCGAAACCACCATCACACGTGCGCCATCCGGTTCCGTAAACCAGGCGGCCAACCGGTCGCATTGGATCAACGGCATGGCTTCGTGGAAGTGGGCTACGTCCACCCTGGAGCCGCTCTTGACGGTTTCGACAATCTTCCCCACCTCGGTGCGCGTTTTGCAGATCACCAAGACCTTCTCTTTGGGATTGTTTTTTAGAAAGGTGATCAACCAGCTGATACGCGGATCGTCTGATCCCAGCAACTTTGCTCCTGCCGGAAGCTGCAAGGGCATGAGATGGGGATGACGTTTGGGGAAGCCGCTCACACATTTCCGCGTATTACGGAAAATGACGCGACCGGGTCCGTGACGATCCAGTTCCTCGGTCAGCTCCTTTTCATCCATCGAATCAATTCGTTTTCCGATATCCGCGGCGACTTCGGTGTAGCGGTCATGCTCAATTTGATAGGCATCGAACGACGGATAGCGTTGCGGATCGAGCAAACGCAGACGCGCAAAATGGCTTTCGAGACCCATCTGCTCCGGGCTGGCCGTGAGCAGCAGGAGCCGGGGAATACAATTAGAAAGACGCTCAACAATGTCGTATTCGGGGCTGGTTTCTTCCGGCGACCAGTGCAGATGGTGGGCTTCGTCGACAATGAGCAGATCCCAATCGCACCCGACGGCCTGGGCGGCTCGTTCAGGGTTTTCGGTGAGAAACTCGATACTGGCAATGATCATCTGGTCATCGAGGAATGGATTGGTGCCGGGCTCGGTCGCTTCGATGGCCGCGCAGCGTTCCTCGTTAAAGATGCTGAACGAAAGGTTGAAGCGGCGCAGCAATTCGACAAACCACTGGTGGACGAGTGCGTTGGGGAGGAGGATCAATACGCGCTTAACCAACCCGCAGACCATCAGGCGATGCAGGATGAGACACGCTTCGATGGTTTTACCCAAGCCCACTTCATCGGCGAGCAGAACGCGGGGCAGGGCTCGTGAACTGACTTCCTGGGCAATATAGAGCTGATGGGGTAGCAGGTCGACGCGTCCTCCCAACAGGCCGCGCACCGGTAGGCGGCCATACCGATGGCGTACATTCAGGGCGGTAACACGCAGATCGAACAGATCGTTACTATCCACATGGCCAGCGAGAAGGCGGGTTTCTGGCCGGTCAAAGCTCGAAGTATCGCAGAGGTCGGATTCTTCAAGTTGCGACCCATCGGCGGCTACATAGCTGAGCAACCCGGTTGCGGGGTCTTCAACAATTGATTCGACGGTCAGCTCGGCGCCCTCGCGCGATTCAATCGAATCGCCCGCCGCGAAGCGAACGCGTTTGAGCGGCGCATTATTAATGGCATAGTTCCGCATCTCGTTGGCCGCCTGATAGAATACCTGCACGACCCGGGTCGTAACCTCGACGACCAAGCCCAGTCCGAGTTCCGGTTCCGTTTCGCTGATCCAGCGCTGTCCTGAAGAGTAGTTTTGCATATGGCGGCGGAGACTACGGCATTCCCGTAATCGTGGAAACTCCATTCAGGAATAGTTATTTCACGCAGAGGTGCAGAGATCGCAGAGAAAATAGTAAATTAAATCTTCGCGGCTTGGCGCGAGATTATTTTGCCATTCCGGCAGCCCTGGCTTTATGGAGCTTTTGATAGCTCTCAATTAACCGGAGGTGCTTATCCAATCCTTCCAGTTTCATGCTGGTCGGCGTTAAACCATGAAATCGGACGTCACCGGTAACGGAGCCCATAACCTGTTCCATGATTTCGTCCCCGTACATTCGTATCAGGTTTGATGTGTAATGATTCAGATCCAGTTCTTCACTTAACGTAATATCGAGTACGACATTGAGCGCCTGATAAAATAGTTTTCGCTCCGCGGTATTGTCGTTAAAGTTTAGAAAATCGAAGATGATTTCCTGCGCATTTTCAAATTGCTTTAGCGCCAGATAGATCAGGATTTTCAATTCGCCGACCGCGAGCTGGCCCCACACCGTATTTTCATCGAACTCAATTCCGATCAGCGATGAAATTTCGAGGTAGTTATCCAGTTGGCTTTCTTCTAACCGCTCAACGAGATCCGCAAGGGCCTGCTCATTCAGGACGTGTAAATTCAAAATGTCCGACCTGAAATCCAGCGCCTTATTTGTATTCTCCCAGATCAGATCATCAACCGGATAAATTTCTGAATAGCCCGGGACTAATATCCGGCATGCGGTTGCGCCCAGATCCTCATACAAGGCTACATAAACTTCTTTGTTCATGTCCTTGAGAATGTTCATAAGGTACTGGCTTTCCTCCTCGGTGGTGCCGGTGAAATCCCATGCACAGAAATGATAGTCCGGTTGATCACTGAAAAACTTCCAGGAGATGATTCCCGTTGAATCAATAAAGTGTTCGACCGAATTATTCGGCTCCGTTACCGCGAGGCTGTTGAAGGTCGGTGCAGGCACGTCATTCAATCCCTCAAAACTGCGCCCCTGTAATAACTCGGTCAGGCTCCGCTCCAGCGCCACTTCAAATTTTGGATGGGCTCCAAACGACGCAAAAACACCGCCGATTTTTGGATTCATTAAGGTGACACACATGACCGGAAATGTTCCGCCCAACGAAGCGTCTTTGATCAAAACCGGAAACCCTTTGTTTTCCAGTTCACGGATGCCCTCCAGAATCTGGGGATACTTTTCCAATATAGATTTCGGAACGTCGGGTAAACTGATTTCCTCTTCGATAATTTGTTTTTTAACCGCCCGTTCTATGATTTCCGAGAGGCATTGCACCTGCGCTTCATGGAGATTATTTCCAGCACTCATTCCGTTGCTGACAAATAAATTGCCGATGAGATTTACAGGAAAGTACACCGTTTCTTGATCCGACTGGCGCACAAACGGGAGCGCGCAAATACCGCGATCGCTAAGACCCGAGCTGGTGTCGATTAAATGGGACGCTTTTAGCTCATGATCCGGGTCATAAAATTTCAGGCAGGTCTCATCCATGAGGCCTTTCGGCAGGGCATCATCCGGTCCCGGTTGGAACCACTGCTCATTGGGATAATGAATAAAAGAGCGCTGACAAACCTCATCGCCCAGGAAATGGTCGTTGTAGAAATAATTGCAGCTGGTCCGCTCAAGGTATTCCCCGAGCGCCGAACAAAGTGCGCTGTCTTTCGTCGCGCCCTTACCGTTGGTGAAACACATCGGCGAAGCCGCATCCCGGATATGGACCGACCATACATTCGGGACAATATTTCTCCAGGATGCGATTTCGATTTTAATGCCAATGGCAGCCAGCAAGCCGGTCATGTTCGCAATCGTTTCTTCGGCAGAAAGGTCTTTCCCCAGAATCAGCGTATGGGCATCCGTCTCGGTTCCGTAAATAAGCGAAGAATCAGATCCAAGGCTGTTTACCGTTTCGACTTTAAACTCAGGGGTTTGTTGAACCACTTTTTTAACCGTGCATCGATCGATGGCCGTTAAAATTCCCTGACGATGATGATCCGACAGGCCTTCCGGTAATTCCACCTGGATTTGGAAGACCTGATTATATCTGTTTTCGGGGTCGATAATATTATTTTGGGAGAGACGAATATCTTCCGTTGGAATGTCACGGGCCAGACAGTAGACCTTCACAAAATAGGCCGCACAAAGGGCCGATGAAGCCAGAAAATAATCAAAAGGACTCGGGGCCGAGCCATCACCCTTGTAGCGGATCGGTTGATCCGTCGTTACCGTAAAATCATCAAACGTGGCTTCGAGCCGGAGGTTTTCCAAAAAGTTTACCTTAATTTCCATATGAGCCTTCTTTCCTGTGGGATTCGATGCAAACGGTTAGCTGCTGGGGAATCGATTTTTAAGTAACGCCCGAAGGTACGCTGATCGCCCGTTGCATACAACGAATCACGGGGAAAGTTATTTCACGTAGAGGCTGGAGGAGCATTGTTTGCCCGCAGATAATGAGATTATTTAGTTAGTGGGGATCCCGGCCCTTTACTTAAACCCATAGCCCTATAAGTTATGTGAAATTTTTCAGCGTGAGTGAGGAGATTCTATGTCCATTGAAGATTTACAAAATAATCCGCTGCAAGGGGTCGGTGCAGAGACCATGGTGACCGAACTCGTGGAGTTTTACGGGTGGGAAATTCTATATGCCGCAATGGGGCTGAAATGTTTTAAGGTTCAACCGACGATTTCCAGCTGTGTCACTTTCTTGAAAAAGTCGGAATGGGGCAGAGAGAAAGTGGAGAACTTTTATCTGTACCGCTTTAAACGTATGCCGAAAGATCGCGAGAGCCTGCACGACATAAAACCCCGCGAGCGCGGTTTTGCGAATGGCATTGTTCCTCGCGATCCGTTGCCCCTGACCGTTGAGAAAATTAGGGAGATGAAGGCTCAAGCCGAAGAGAGTCATAAAGGCCGGCCCGGCTCCCGGCGTTCGCGCTACTAGTTATAGCGCACACGCGATAATGATAAGCGAGTGCGGACAGAATCGTTTTGAATAAAATATAGGGAACAACGTAGACGGAGCTTCCAGCTCCGTTGTACACCGCTCAGCCACAACGGAGCATCCTGCTCCGTCTACATTTTACAGCTTATAATACTGTTCCCAGCCTTTCCGCACTTCATCTTTCAGGAAGCTGTTGCCCAGTTTGTTGTTCGTGATCTGCTTTTTCTCGCGGTCAAATTGAAACTCACCGCCGAGCCGCTGGGCAATACAGCCAAGCGCAAACATCTGGCAGAGCGGACCCGATACCGAGAATGGGGAGCGCGTCTTTTCATCGCCCCGAACCGCATTGATGAAATTCTGATCATGGGCGGAGTGTCTTCCGTAGTCCTTGGAGACTTTTCCGTCGATCAGCATCTGCTTGAACTTGTCGAGCGGAACAATCTGCAGCGGGTCGCTGTGCGATCCACCTGCAAAAACCAGGTCGTCGGAATAGATGATCTTTCCGGGCTTAGTCAACGGCCGATCCGACATTCCCTCGGGAACCGGTGCGAGGTTACCCGTTCCGTCATACCAGTCAATATCCATGGCAGGCATGCCATTCCGTTCAGGAAACTGGAAATTGATGGTGGATTTCAGGGGGAAGACATAGTCGTTTCGACCAATCAGTTTTTTTGCGGAAAACGAAGACGGCAGTCCAAGTTCTAAGAACTCATGAACAGTATCTAAGATGTGGGCGCCCCAGTCGCCGAAGCAGCCGGTGCCGAACTGATGCCAGCCCCGCCAGTTGCCGTAGTGAAGCTTACCGCTGAAATCGATAGGCTTCGGTGTAGTAACCAGCCAGGTATCCCAATCGAGTCCGACCGGCTTTTTTTCACCTTTCGGATATCCGGCCACATCGCCCCACGGATGCCAGCGACGACCATTATTCATCTGGGCATCAACATGCGTTACGTTTTTGATGACACCGGTCTCTTTCCAGAGTTTGAACTGGTGATAGTTTGCTCCGGAGTGTCCCTGATTTCCCATCTGGGTTGCTACGCCGAATTTCTGCTCGGCCTTCATCAAGAGCTCGCACTCCTGGAAGGTACGAGCCAAGGGCTTTTCGGTATAGACCGGTTTACCGAGCATCATGGCCGCCATGGTGGCCGGGAAATGGGCATGGTCCGGAAGACCGACTATTACGGCATCGATCTCATTCGCCATCTCATCGAACATCGTTCGGAAATCGCGATATTTTTTAGCGTTCGGAAATTCAGAAGCAATAGCCGCAGGAGAGACTTCCCGATTCCGCCACCCGTAAATGGTTTTGCCATTTCTTTTTGAGGACAGAGGAGATTCACTTTCAATATCCACGTCGCACACAGCAACAACATTAACTCCTTCAAGCTGCGCGAATCCCTGAAGAATACTACCGCCGCGCTGACCAATTCCGATTGCGGCGATGTTCACCTTGTTGTTCGCCCCGAGGACTTTGCCCGGGATGATGGACCAGCCGACTGCGGCCGTACCGGCGGCTAAGGTTGTTCTTCTTGAAATCATGAGTTGTTCTCCTGCTGTACCAAGGCTCAATAGCCTTTGGCGATTCGAATGGTCAAAGTTGTATCAATTGGATCTTGCACGCACAATTCTTATTTGTAACTTTTAATTACAAACGTAGGGTTTACTGTTCACGACCCTGCATTGCAGTCGTCTAAATAAGGTGGTACATAAAATGAACGTCACGAATTGGGAGATTTATACCATGAAAAAACTGTTGTTTTCCGCACTCTGTCCGTTATTGCTGCTTTCAATGGCGCGGGCGGGAACCGTATCCGATAGCCAGCAGCCCTATGTTGAAAAATACAAAGCGCAGAAAAACATCCCGGTGCCCGGGAAAATGCTCATTAATACCGATCCCGAACCGGGCCTGACAGATGGCTTCACTTCCCTCTTCAACGGAAACGATCTGAATGGATGGAGCACCAAAGGCGGGACCTGCACCTATGAGATTCAGAACAAAACCATCATCGGAACCACCATTCCGAAATCGCCAAACACCTTCTTATGCACCGAAAATGAATTTTCCGATTTTATCTTCACCTGCGAGATGAAATGGGAAGTCGACGGCAACTCCGGGATTATGTTCCGCGCACGCACCAAAACGGATGATAAAGGTAAAGAGCTGGTCTACGGCCCGCAGTGTGAGATGGAAGGCATCAATAACGAGCGCGGGTGGTCCGGTGGCATCTACGGTGAAAAGGCGGGCGGCTGGTTTTATCCACTCTGGCTCGAAGGGCACGAAGAAGTCCGATCTGCCATTAAAAAAGATGACTGGAACCGCGTCACCATCTTGGCCCAAGGCGGCACTGTTAAAATCTGGATCAACGGTATTCCGGCTACTCACTGGAAAACGGATGAATACCTTAAGGGCTTCTTCGGCCTACAGGTGCATTCCGGAAAACAGGGAGAAATCCACTGGCGAAATATCAATATAAAAGAACTCTAACTGAAAACGATTTTACTCATTCCAATCATCGTAACGGCACTGACGATGTCCTGTTCTGCGGCCAAGGATTCGCCGGCCTACCTCACCGTCGAAGAAGCAATTTCTGCCCACGCCGATTTTCCAATGGTTGGAGAATATGTTTCCAACGATGGGAAAAGCGCACTGCAGGCAACCATGCTTTCGAACGGCTCGTTTTTAGTTGCCCAATACCAAAAGGGGCTTCCCGGCGACGGCTGGGATAAATCCGCTATCGATTCCTCGATTCTTCCCGTGGCAGAGCTCAAAGCCGTGCTGGACGATTTTCAGAGATTGGAACGCGAATCTCCAACCCTTGGAAAACCGCAACCCGACAACGCCGTTCATCCTGAATCCGAAAACAAGCAGTGGTGTGGCTCGTTCTATAAAGAAAAGCTACCCGACGTGAATATGACCTTTCCGCCGCTGCGCTGGCAAACCTACGACATCGACTTTACCGCCCCGGTTTTTGAAGGCGATAAAAAGGTTAAAAACACCCGCGTCACCGTCCGCCATAACGGCGTGCTGATTCATGATGATGTGGAACTAAAAGCCGGCACCGGAAATGGCGCGAAAAAACCGCAGCTTGCCGAAGGCCTCGTCTTCTTCCAGAGCCATGCCAACCCCGTGGTCTTCCGCAACGTCTGGGCCACGGAGCTGAAATAGAAAGCTCGCCCTCAGCCCTTAACTGCAACGGCTTGGCTACGGTTTAAGCCCGTCGGGCTGCGCCGGACGCGAAGCGAGGTTGGCGAACGCGGCCCAACGTCTTCGACCATTCCCTCCCTACCATTCAAAACACGCTGAACTTAGTGCCATTCGGATTTGTCCCGTAATCCGTGTGCAATTACTTCTCAATGTGTGTTTATCGGGGCTACCGGCTCACTTCGGTTTACTTCATGAACGATGCGGGGTAGGGTCGGCGCATGAATCCACGTTCCTTTTCCAATCTCCCTTTATCTGCCGAGCAGCTTTCTAATCTGGATAGCCTGGGCTATCTCAACATGACACCGGTTCAGGCCGCCGCGTTGCCGGGCGCGTTGGCGGGCGAAGACCTGATTGCTCAGGCGCGGACGGGAAGCGGTAAAACGGCGGTTTTTGCGTTAGCGCTGCTGGCCCGGCTCGATTTGACCTCGTCCGCCACACAGGTTTTGGTGCTCTGTCCGACACGGGAACTCAGCATTCAGGTATCCACCGAACTGCGACGGCTCGCACGGCATCAGCAGAATATCACGCTCGCAACGCTGTATGGCGGGCAAGCGATTGATCTTCAGAAACAGGCGCTAAAAAAAGGGGCACATATCGTGGTCGGTACGCCGGGGCGCGTTGCGGATCTGGTTGAAAAGGGATCGCTGGTGCTCAGGGGCCTATCCATGCTGGTGCTGGATGAGGCGGACCGGATGCTGGACATGGGGTTCATTAAGGAGCTGAAGCAGATCACGCGGGTTCTTCCCCGGAAGCGGCAGACCCTTCTTTTTTCCGCGACGTTCCCCGAAAATATTCAAGAGCTCAGCAGTCATCTTCAGCGTGATCCGAAGCGAATCACCGTGGACGAGGCGGAAGCTTCGACCGACATTGAACAGCACCTCTATCGCTGCGCGCCGGAGGACAAGCTCGAGGGGCTGAAAACCCTGCTGCTGGAACACCAGCCGACGGCTGCGGTGATTTTCTGTAACTTTAAACAAAGTACCTTCGATGTTCGTGCGTTCCTAAGGAACCTTGGAATCAGTGCGGCCGCTCTCAACGGCGATTTGGAACAGCGCGTTCGGGAGGACATCCTGATCCAGTTTAAGCATCAGAGTTGTTCGGTGCTGATCGCGACCGATGTGGCTGCTCGCGGATTGGATATCAAAGATCTGCCGATGGTGATCAACTATGAACTTCCTTCCGATCCCGAAGTCTATGTGCATCGGATCGGGCGAACGGGGCGCGCCGGTAAGCGTGGGTTGGCCCTGAGTCTCTGTGGGGAGCGCGAACAGGGGAAGCTCACCAGAATCAATACGTATCAGAAGTCTTCGCTAAAAGCCGAATCGCGGGAGGCGCTTCGCCCTAAAGCGACAAAAATTCCTGCACCGCGACATGTCACTTTATCGATTTCCGGCGGCCGAAAAGCAAAAATCCGGGCGGGCGATATTCTCGGCGCTTTAACCGGAGAGGGCGGGATCGAAGGATCACAGGTCGGCAAAATTGATGTCATGGATTTTATGGCGTATGTAGCGGTCGTCCGCGCCGTCGCCACCAAGGCCGAGCAAAAGCTCAGTAGTTCGAAGATCAAAGGCCGAACCTACAAGATCAAAAAGCTCTAACGCGCTTCACCGCAGGAATAGTCACAACAAGCACAAAGATCAGAGCGACAAAGTTTTTGTGCAGCCCCTTCTTTTCTGCGGCGCCATGTGCCTCTTGGTGGTCAATAAACGGGGTAAGGAATCCCGGTTTAATACGTTCGCAGAGATACGCAAAGTCAGCCTTCGGAATCCTCCGGGTTCTTTGAACCTTGGCGTTTAAATGCGGTTATCGCAATATGGGGAGTCTTACCAAGGAGTTTAACGATGGCCAAAGGATATGATGCTAATCAGCTGCGGAAAAATGAACTCAATGTTCTGGCAAAGGACCTCGTGCGTCGATCCCGCTCCAAATGCGAATTGTGCGAAGCAGATGGAGTCAAGTTAACCGTTTTTGAAGTGCCGCCGGAATCCGAACAGGTAACCGCAGATCAGTGTTTGTTCATTTGCGAGACCTGCCGCGAGCAGATCGAAAAACCCAAACGCATGGACGCCGACCACTGGCGCTGCCTCAATCATTCCATCTGGTCCGAAATTCCAGTCGTTCAGGTTATGTCTGCCCGGATGCTCAAACGTTTGGCGGCAGAACATTGGGCGGAAGAGCTGCTCGATCAAGCCTACTTCGATGAAGAGGTTGAGGCCCGAATCGCCGCCGCAGAATAGGATGAATTTTAAATGAAAAATAAAATGACATGGGACAAGCTGCTGAATGCCGGGCGGCTCGGTAAACCGGATTCAGGTATTGGATCTACAGCAGAACGCTCGGGGTTTCATCGCGATTATGACCGTATTGCATTCAGTCATCCGTTCCGACGGTTGAATGATAAAACGCAGGTACATCCTCTTTCCCGTAACGATCATGTTCATTCACGGCTCACACACAGCCTTGAGGTTTCCATTGTCGGGCGCAGTCTTGGAATGGCAGTCGGGAAACGGATGACCGGCCTGCCGGAAGGAATCGGGTCGCCCGATTTGGGACAGATTCTACAGGCGGCCTGTTTGATGCATGATTTGGGCAATCCTCCGTTCGGTCATGCCGGGGAAGATGCAATTCAAAGCTGGTTCTCCGATGCAAAAAACACGCCCTTTTTCGAAGGACTAACACCGGATCAGCGGTTGGATTTTAAGACGTTCGAAGGCAATGCACAGGCCTTTCGGCTCGTGGCGAATTTGGAACATAATCCGGGTAAAGGCGGCATGCAGCTGACGTATGCCACCTTGGCGGCTCTGATGAAATATCCTTGGACCAGCCCGCATGCCGGCACAAAGAAAAAATTCTGCGCATTCCAATCTGAAAAAGGCCCGCTTCAGGAAGTGGCCGAAAAAACGGGACTTCTTCTTCAAAGCGACGGACGCTACTGTCGGCATCCGCTCGCCTTTCTGGCCGAAGCAGCGGATGACATTTGTTACCGAATGATCGATCTGGAAGACGCGGCTGAAATCGGATTGCTTCCGTTTGAGATGGTGCTGGAAGTTTTTGAGGCGGTCTGCAATGCCAAAGCGGACAGCAGCTTAAGTCAACGAAACCAGCTCTCCTATCTGCGAGCTCGATCCATTAACACGGCCATCAATGCCGTCGCCCAGGTATTTATTGAAAATGAGTCCGCTTTGCTGGAGGGAGAGATCCCGTACAACCGAGGCCTGATCAGCTTATGTCCGGCAGAGATTCAAGTGCCATTGGATGCGGCCCAAATGCTGGCGCAGGACCGCGTCTATACTGATCATCGCAAAATGGAACTACAAATCGGGGGGTATGCGCTACTCGGGAATTTGCTGGAACTGTTCTGTACCGCTCTCAGGGAACGACTCGCGGGAGAAAGGGTTTCCTACAAATGTGAACAGGTGATGGCGCTCATGAAGTTTGAAGCGCCGAAATACGGCGATGCGCTTTATCCCTCGCTGCTTAAAGTAACGGACTATATCTCCGGTATGACCGATCAATATGCCTCACGCATGGCCCGCCAGCTCAGCGGTATGGGGGAGTGATTTTCTTTAAGGCAGGAAGGAACTTCGCCCCGGCTTAGTCCTTCAGATAAAACGCTTCCGCAAGTTGGGTAAAGGCTGGGCTGCGGCTTCCGTTGTTATTGCGGAGGATGAGTTCTGTGCGCGTTATTGATTCGGGTTCTGTGCGACGAAACAGGAGCAGTTGGCGGTTTGGTTTTTTCCCTGATTTGGGACTGACGGTGCAGCAATCAGTCAGAACCCATCCGCTTGCGGGAGCGTCCTGGATGATCGTCTGAGCGGCATCATAAGGAAGGACCAGAGCCAGCGCGGAATTACAGAGACTCAGTCGGGCGGTATCCAGGAGCAGTTGGCCATGGGAGAGTTGTTCGGTGTGGCGGGCGTGTTGGCGCGCGGGGCTGCTCAGGATTTGTCCGGGGGGATAGAAGGGTGGATTGCTGATCAATAGATCGTAGGGTTCGGCGGTGTGATCCTGCAGTGCGCCATGGAGGCACCGTATATGATTGGCCCAAGGACTGTGGATCACATTTTCGATGGCTTGCCCTACGGCATCTGCATTGATATCCAGGGCGTCGATGTGAAAGGGGGCGGCGGTGCGTTGAGCGAGCATGAGGCTTAAAATCCCGCTGCCGGTTCCGATGTCAAGGACGCGTGAGATGCCGGCAATAGGTGCCCAGGCGCCTAGCAGCACCGCATCGGTTCCAACTTTCATGGCACAGCCTTCATGAGCCACATGAAACTGCTTAAACGTAAAACCACTGCGTTCGGCGTGTGCGGTCATTTGATTCTTTTTCCCTGCTGCTGACAAACGGCGGTTAGATTTTGTCTTTCTGATTTTGGGCCGCGCGGGCTTTATCTTTTTTGTTGGGGCGTTTTCCTTTTACCGGCGGAGCCCCTTTTTCACGCTGAGGAGCTTCGCCGGTGAGTTCGAATCCGGCGATTTGTTCGCGGTCGAGCTGGAGCTTTGTTCGTTTTTCAATCAGGAAAAAGTGGGCCTGATCTTCGTGCCCGATCAGGCTGATGGCGATGCCCTTTAGTCCCGCACGCCCGGTGCGGCCAATGCGGTGAATGTAGTCTGCCGGGGAGCGGGGCAGGTCATAGTTGACGACCATCGAGAGACCTTCGATATCGATACCGCGCGCGGCAATATCGGTGGCAATGAGAATGTCAATGTTCCGATTTTTAAACTGGTTCAGCACCCAGATCCGTTGTTCCTGATCGAGATCGCCATGGAATGCATCCGCTTTAATGCCGTTGCGCTGAAGTTTGGCGGTCAGATTGCGGGCGGCGCGTTTACTGGCCACAAAAATGAGCACATGCTTCCACTGCTCTTCTTTAATGAGGTGACGCAGCAGGGGACCGCGGTTACTGCGGTTTACTTCGATCACCCGTTGCATAATCGAGGAGAGCGTAGGTTCCGGCCCGGTCACATCAATGTGCAATGGGTTTTGCATGACCTGCTCCGTAAGCTGCATCACCTTTTCCGGATAGGTGGCTGAGAAGAGCAGATTTTGGCGGGTTGCGGGCAAGGCTTTAATCAGCAGATCAAGTTCTTCTGCAAACCCCAGATCCAGCAGCTTGTCGGCCTCATCAATCACGAGAAAGCGCAGTTCGCTGAAGCTGATTTTTTCTTCCCGGATCAGTTCCAGCAGACGGCCCGGCGTGGCCACCACAATTTCGATGCCGCCGCGCAGCTGGTTGATTTGCCCGCCGATGTCTACTCCGCCAATGATGGATATCGCACGGACTTCGCGGGTTGTGTACTGACCAAAGCGCTCGAAAACCTGAGTCACCTGCTGGGCCAGCTCGCGGGTAGGAGCCAGCACCAGTACCCGTGCCGAGCTCGCGTTTGTATTCGGGGGCATGTCCTTCAAAATCTGAAGGATCGGCAAGACAAAAGCCGCCGTTTTTCCGGTGCCGGTCTGGGCCTGGGCAATCAGGTCGTTCCCCTCCAGAATAAGCGGAATGGATTGATGCTGAATAGGAGTCGGGACGGTGTAGCGCACGGCATCCACCACACGCAGCATGGTTGCATCGAACCCCAGATTGGAAAATGACATGAGCGTTATCCTTTGTTTTGCGGGAGAAAAAAATACTGGGCGTTGGCGAAGGAGAGCGCAAGCGCTATCCCCGCAACTTCTTTAATCATCCCCGCGTTGCCCTTGTTTAGGCTTTAATTGCGGCATCAACCAATTTGAGCGTCGACTCCAATGAGCCCGTTGCACAGAGAAACAATCCGTGATGACAGAAAATCCCATCGGGTACCTGCGCGACGGTTGAAAACGCTTCATCGCACAAACCGGCCCACGCGGCAGGGAAATCCTGGCGGTTCGAAAAATCGCCCGGGGCAGAAGGAACGGCTCGCGCATACCACTTTTCACCATGTGGATAAATGGCATAAAGAATGGTTTCGTTCCCTTCGCTGTTAAAAAGGTGCTCCGTCCACTTACAATCCTCCGGGACGAGAATATACGCACGCTCCTCAGCTAATGCTTCCTGAAGGGCAGCCTCCAAACCAACGCGACTCTCCATCCAATGCCTTGCGCTGGAAATGGAAGCCTGAAGCAATAAACGCGCTCTTACCACTTCGTCCGCAAAGGCGTCATCGGTATTAGCGTGATCCAGCGGGTTCATCATGGAAACAGAGCCCGATAGCGATATTTCGCGCACATCGGAAAAGTTCTCAACATGCCGCGTAAGCGTCACCCCATTATCAAGGGCATCAAACTGTCGGATCAAGCGACGGCAAACCCGATCAGCAACCAGAGGACTGCCGCAAATTTCCGCGCCATAGTGCGACCAGATTAACCCCACCGATGACATTTTCAATCCATCATCGTACGTGGGGCCATCCTTAAAGTGATGATCGTATACCTTTTCTTCATGGGTATAATGTCCACCCACATCAACGAGTAAATCACACTGCGCCCATACTTCAGGGTCACGAGAACGACGGATCTCATAGTCCGGGTGAAGCATCGACAAGGCCGCAATGGCAAAAACATCATCGGCATGAAATGCCCCGCTGTGTGTTCCAAATATCTTCTTCAAAATTAGGGTTCCATTTGTGGTGGCACCGGAGTGCGTATGATTTGAGATTTGATCCACTCAAAATAGGATTAAAAATGAAGTCCTATCACTAAAACACGAAGACAGGAAGTTTGGTTCTTCATATAGTTGCATGGATCCCATGCGACTGCAGTTTTTTGACCGGATTTTCAGGATGCTGTCTGCCGCCTATCGAGCAGGCTCAGCAACGTAAATTTAGCAAGGAAAGGGGTACGGGGACGCGACACGAAGTGAGAGTGAAGCTCAACCGAGGCCGATGAAATCGGCAATGACTGAACGGAATGGCAATACCAAAAACATTACTTCATAGGACTGCCCG
>JAZGFK010000047.1:0-17212 GCA_036479375.1 Pontiella sp.
GGCTATCTATCGACCTGCAAAAAGCACGGCATCAGCGCAACAACGGCCTTGGCTCTTTTATTCGAAGGAAAACTTCCCGACTTTGATTCTCGCCTGAATCAACCTGCTGAATAGTTACTGAAAAACATCGTCCTCAATTAAACGGGACATCGATCTCATCGATGGAAAAACCTTCGAGTATGATCTCATCGCTGAAGCTAACTATTCTTTCAAACCGGGTGCTCATGGCCAGCTGCCATGCGTCGTCCTGACGATCGATTAAGCCGTCAGGAAATCCAGCCATAACCGATCGATACGCCTGCGACTCGACTGCACGGATTTCATTCATCACGGGATCGATGCGCACGTCGATTCTAACTTTTCGACTCATGGCCACTGGCCGAATATCAGATGGGGAAAATACCCAGACACGACCGCGCTGGATCCGCTGGATTCCGGCGGTGTCGAGAATGGCATCAAATAGTTCAAGCTTATGTTCGCGATCCCAAGCGGTGACGTCCCCTGCCCTGATGCTCACTTCCTGCGTTACATTGACGGATGGGGAAATGATGAATTCCATACCGAGGTCACGAGATAGGATTTCGATGCAGTCTTTCAGGGTTACATTTTCCCAATTGATAGCGACTTCGGATTTTGCGGCATCACGCGTTACTGCGGTCTGTACCGGCGAGATGGATGTTGATGAATCGCGTTTGCTGGTAATGGCCGTTCCTTCGGGCACTCCACTAGCGGAAGAGTCTACAGTTTCCGCAGATTGGCTAATTTTCTCTTGGGCAAGAGATAGGGGGATGTTGAGCGAAAATGTGGATGTGATCAAAAGCCAGCTGAGCAGCTTGTTTGGATGGTTCATTCCTACCTCGTGTCGTTGGTCATTTGATAAGCAATCGTATATCTACGCTTATCTGACGCTACGCCGAGAGGGTTTTCAGACAGAACGACCAACAAATATATCAAGGTATGAGTTATTAGCGGTTTAATCAGCGGTAACGGATTGCTCGATGAGGCAGGCAACCGGTTCTTGTGGTTTGAAGGGGAGAATAAAGGCCTCGTGAAAATCGTACCCGCCCATGAAATCTTCGATGGAGTCCTCGTCGGTTTTACCGAGCAAGCCCACGCTAATCATATTAAAGACGATGTTTCCGAAGTCGACGCATTCTTTGATCCCCCATTCGGAAAGGACGCGTTTCGTGACTGGACCATATTCAGCAAGGGCATAATCGCGCATTCCGCCGAGCAGTTCTTGTCCGCTAACGTGACGGGGCGTGTCGAGATTTTGCACCGTGTGATCAAGTCCGTCGCGAACAAAAAGGTAAGCTTCGGTCGTGTAGCGCGTATCCTTTGTGAGGATCGGCTCTAAAATATTATCTATGTGTGGGTTTTTCATAGTTCTATAAATGGTTTTGCAATTTACAGGCCAACTCGGCCATTTCTTCAAAAGTATCGTATTTTTTGACGTTCCAGTTCCAGTGGTGGCCATCTTCTTTGTATCGCGGTATTACATGTACGTGGATATGCGGTACTTCCTGCCCCGATGCTGCCCCGTTGTTTTGCATTATATTGACCCCATCAGCCCCAAATCCGTTCATTTGCGCCCGGGCAATCCGCTTGGCCATCAAATGAAGTCCGGTAACGATATCATCTGGGGTCTCTGTGACCGGATCATAATGCTTCCTTGAGACGACAAGTGCATGGCCTTTTATGATGGGGCCAATATCCATGAACACCAGTACATCATCGTCTTCATAGACGACCGTTGCTGGAATTTCTTTTGCTATAATTTTACAAAAAATGCAGTCCATGTCGCTTTGCTCCAGATTTTTGAGTTACGATTTTCGGATGGGCTCGGCCCACACCCATGAGAACCAAGAGCGTCGCAGACCCACAAATCAAAAATCGTTACTCTCTCTCTCCATCTCCTCGATTCCAGCGGGTGTGTACACGGTGGAGGTTTCGTTTTTTAAATAATAATAGCGCGCAGCCACGCCAATGAGGAATAGTGCGCAAATCACTAGAATGGAACGCTTCTCTTGTACGGTTAGCCAAAAGCTGGCTTGTAACGGGCTGGGCTTCATATCGACCATAGATACATGGTTTCAAAATCGTATGAATAAGGCAATCCGTTAGAGACCTAGCATATATACGCAAACGCTTCCCGGTTGGGAAGCATTGCGTGGTTTTATGGGGTTGGCGGGGTCTTGGGCGGGGTTGGTGGAAGTTTTTCGGAATCAATATCGGGACGCGGTGGCATGCCCGACCCGCCCCGGCGACCGTGCTGACGGAACTTGGAGCGTGCGTTTTCCATGAACTCGGCATTTTTTTCCTTCCCCAGAATTTTTTCCATTTCTATTCGGTTTCGCACTAAAATCTTGAGCTGTGCCGACTGTGCTTCAGCTATCGCATCGATTGCTTCATCCAAGTCAGCTTCGGTGGCCCCTTCATTCTGGAGTCTCGAAAGATTTTCGCGCGCTTTGCCGGCCTGTTTCGAAACTTCCTTCATTTTTTTCTGATGTGTTTTCTGCAGCTCAAAAATCTGCGTCTGCTGCTCTTCCGTTACGCCAATTTTTTCCAGCGATTTTTTCATGAATTGTAATCGGCGTTCGTCATATTCGGCCTTTTCTTCGGCGGTTGGCTCGTGTCTGCGTTGTTTCTGCTGATGCTCCGATCGATACTCGGGTCGCTCTCCGTCATGCTTTGAACGATACTGTTTGGTATCCTGTGCAAATACAGGGATAACGAGTGTTGAAATGGCCAAAATTATAAGTTTTTTTTTCATATTAAATACCTCACGAATCTTCGGTTCGGCTATATAACGGAACCTATCAGTCCACTATTGCCTACAAAAGTTCAAACTTTTTCGGACAGGAGGCTAGATAGCTGTATCCCGTTTCGGTAACCACCACTGTATCTTCAATCCGAACGCCGCCAAGGCCGGGATAGTAAAGCCCGGGTTCGATGGTTATTACGTTTCCAGGTTCGAGGATTTCGCCACTGGTGCCAACCCTTGGAAGTTCGTGAATATCGAGCCCAACCCCATGGCCGGTTCCGTGAATAAATCCGACATGGGTTCCATCTACTTCCCGAGTAAGAAATCCTCTTTTTTCGAAGGTTTCTTTACAAAGGTTGTGGATTTCGTCGGCGCAAATACCCGGTTTTACAACACGGAGAGCGGCGGTCTGAGCCGATTTTACGGCATTATAGAGCTTTTTTAGATCGGGCGAGGCCGGGCCGCGACACACGGTTCGAGTGATATCACCCCAATAGCCGGTTTTTTCGTGGCGTGGGAATATATCGAGAATGATGGATTGTCTTGCATAGAGCTGACCGGAGCCGCGTTCGTGCGGATCGGTTCCTTGATCACCGCCTGCTACGATGGTTTCGACTCCAGCACAATCGTGGTCGATAAGCGTTTTATGGATGAGTTGCCGTACTTTTTCCGAGGTAAGAAACTCCTTTCCTATAAGGAGTCGGCTTTTCTGATCGATTTTGGAGGAAGCAATTAACGCAATGCCGGCTTTCATGGCTGCAACGGCGGCTTGTTGACTTTTCCGGAGCTTAGCAACTTCGCCTTCGGTTTTTATTTTCCGCTGAGGACAAACGTTTTTCCTGGTAATCGCTATTTTAAAGCCCTTTTTTTCCAGCGTACGGAAAAGCCCGGCAGGGAAGTCTTCTGGAATCTGGATTTGGCTTACACCGGCTTTTTCCATGAGTGTTTTAATCTGTATTGCCCTGTCCCGGGCTTTTTTTCCTTTAAGACCAAGGTCAGCGGGTGTGAAAACCTGGGTACCGGTCGTGGATTGCTTTATTGCGCGGCCTTTTTCCATGGCTGAAACGAGAAGAAAGTCGCTCGTGGCTGTCTTCATGTAGAGAAACGAGTCGGGCGCGGTAAATCCACTTAGATAGTGGATGTTCGTATCGCTCGGTGACGATCCCGAGAGTAAAATAAGGCCTGTTAATCGATTCATTTGGGCGCAACCTCCTCAAATTCTTTGTTTTACATCAGTTATATTTATCAGGTGGTACAAATTTGTTTAACTGCTTTCTAACAATGGAACGGCTATCTTGTGTTAGGTGATCGTCAGATAACCACATTTAGTGGTATTGGTTTTTTTAAGCGATTTTTTTTTCTAATCACTTGAGCAATTAGGCCGCATTTCATACCTTTCGAATCCACTTCATAGAACGGGAAACTACTGGCTGTTAATAACTTGTCAATAACGTAGATCCTCCTGTTAAGAAGAACGATTTAGGGGAAAATGAATACTGAATGCTCTAATATTTGGGAAGAGGCGTGTAAACAGCTAAAAGGTATACTTTCTGGCGATATTTATGATCGCTGGATTGCCGTTATCCGGTGCATGGAAATTTCAGGCACCACTATGCAGCTGGCTGTTGCTAACGATTTCTACAAGGATTGGCTGGAGGAAAACTATTTTCCAATGATCCGCAAGGCCGTAATGGTTGTGAGCGGCAAGGAAATGGAAATTTCACTGGTCGTGGACTCTTCCTGCTTTGATCCCATCCGCGAGGAGGCTGAGCCCGAAGCACATGCCCCAATCTCACTTCCAAGCCTTGGATTGGGGAAATCCAAGCCAAGTCACAACCTGAATCCCAATTATACGTTCGATTCCTACGTTGTTGGCCCGAATAACCAATTTGCCCATGCCGCTTCCATGGCAGCAGCGAACTCCCCTTCTCGCACCTACAATCCGCTTTTCATTTATGGCGGAGTAGGATTGGGGAAAACCCATCTGATGCAGGCTATCGGAAACCACATCGCCTCGAAAAAGCCGCGGGCTAAAATTTGCTATATTACGTGCGAAACATTTCTGAATGAATATATCGACTCGCTTCAGAAAAACAACGTGGCCGCTTTTCGAAAAAAATACCGAAAAATCGACATGCTGATGATCGACGATATCCAGTTTTTGGATGGAAAAGCGCGGATTCAGGAAGAGTTTTTCCACACCTTTAATACCCTTTTTGAAAACCATAAGCAGATCGTGCTTACTTCCGACCGTACACCGAGCGAATTGGCCGGATTGGCACCGCGCCTTATTTCGCGCTTTGAGTGGGGGTTGGTTACTGAACTTGGTAAGCCGGATGTTGAAACGCGCACGGCCATTCTTCGCAAAAAATCGGAATTGCTTAATCTTAATATCGATAATGCACTGCTCGACTATCTTGCTGAACGGATTTCTTCGAACGTCCGTAGCCTCGAAGGTGCGCTCATTCGAGTGGCCACGTTTATGTCCTTAACAAATCAGCAGGTAGATGTGCAAAAGGTTGAAGAGTTACTGCACGACTTGCTGGATAAAGAATCCCAGGCTTCTATAAGCGTCGATATTATCCAACGCACCGTGGCTGAGCACTTTGACCTGCGACCATCTGATTTGACTGGGAAGAAACGTACCCGGGATATTGCCTGGCCGCGTCAGATTGCCATGCACTTGTCCCGTACGATGACGACCCAGTCGTTTCCTGTGATCGGCGAGCAATTCAGTCGGAATCACGCCACAATCCTTTATGCCAACGAACAGGTATCGGAAAAGGCCAAAGAGGATCGGGGACTGCAGCAGACCATTGCTATCCTGAAAGATAAGGTAAGCAAAAACGCGGCTAAAGCAATAAACTGATTTCCAGCTTATTCCTGACCTGAAAAGCCGTCTCCCAGTGAGGCGGCTTTTCTATTTCCATAATTGTACCCTTCTGGAGGGCGGTAGTCCCTTACCGCCGCACACCCTCGGAAAATGTGCTTTGCGTGCGTGTTGCGCTGACGGAGCAGCGCCCTCCAAATATGCCCTATGCTGGAGGGTGGCGAATATGATGGCGGGGGCGTTCACGAACGGGGATGCGACGGTGGTGCGGGGCGATGATACACTGCTGGGCGATTTTATTGATCCACTGAGCGAAGCGGAGAAAATCGGACCCTTTACGGGAGTTGATCCAAGTGGGTTTAATGAATTCACAGTAACCGGCCTAAATTATGTGCTAGTGTTGCCAGCGGATCTGGCACCGCATTCAATGGCATCGATTTCGATCTCGAACGGTGTTTAAATGGTCTGGAATACGGCCTCGGGCGCGACGTATCAGGCGGACTGCTCCACCAACCTGATCGCGGGCTGGATCAATTTTTGAGGATCAGTGATGGCGTCGGGCGATTTTTATTAGATCAATATTTCCACGACGAATTCCGCCGCCTTTTTCCGGGTGTGGTTTGAGGAGTAGGTCCGAAGGATTCCGAAATTTCTTCTAAGGTCGGAATCGCGTCGACGACGGAGCGCCGCCCTCCAATATTAACCAGCGCCTTCCCTTGTTTGCTTACCGGAATCATTCTTTCAAAATGGAATTCCATGTCCTTTTTGGTTAAAAATAATATCCTCTCCCCCGTGCCCCCTCTCCTAATATTTCTGTTACCAGTGTTTGGAAACGACGGCGGATTCAGGCATGCTTTCTTTCAATGTTTTGGAATCATCAGCGACCACGAAATACGCGTTCGGCCTGTTAATGAATCCTTAATAACCTGTTCAGGTTCTGATGATAAAATCAGCAACTCTGGTTTATGAACAGAAAGGTCGATTTATACAGAACTTATCAACAGGTTTGTTATTATTTTCAAACTTTTACAGGTGACGGAGTTACGGGAAATAAGTAACTTGGAAACCGGTTGTTCACAGACCAATACTAATAGTAATTTATAAATAAACTATATCTATATAATAGGAGGCTTGTTAATGAAGTTCAGCATCGAGAAGGATCAGATCCTGGAAGCGTTGCAAAAAGTGCAGTCGATCGTTGGCCAACGTACAACGTTGCCGATTCTTTCTAATGTCTTGCTCGAAGCAGGCAACGGCAAGTTGACACTCACGACCACTGACATGGAAGTGAGTGTTCGTACCAGTATTGAAGCTGACATTGATGAGGATGGTGCAACCACCCTACCCGCCCGTCGTTTCTTCAGCATCTGCCGAGACCTTCCAAGTCACCAGGTTGATATTGGGGTCAGTAATGATGATGTGGCCACAATTCTTTCCGGATCCTATAATTGTAAGCTCGAAGGTCTATCGAAAGATGATTTTCCACCGATGCCCACATTCGAAGAGAGTTACTCCTATCAGCTCAAACAAGGCACTTTTAGGGATATCCTTCAGAAAACATCCTACGCGGCCTCTACGGATGAATCTCGTGCGATTTTGAATGGTTCCCTGATGGCCTTTCGTGACAACAAGCTAACTACGGTCTGTACGGATGGCCGCCGGTTGGCTTTGGTTGAGCAGGAAATCGATATGCCGGAAGATGCAGCAGTTGATATCGTTGTCCCGACAAAGACTGTTTCTGAACTGATTAAAACACTCGGTGATGATGGAGAAGCCAGTATTAAGACCTCGGCAACGCAGGTGGCTTTTGAATTTGGGAATATGTTCATCGTATCAAAGCTGATTGATGGAACGTATCCAAACTATCGCCAGGTTATTCCATCACAGTGCGAAGAACGTATTGCGATTGATCGGGAAATGCTTCAAAGCGCGGTTCGCCGTGTTTCATTGATGCTCGATGATCAGGCAGCATCAGTTAAAGTTAAGATTACGGAAAACCGAATGGAGTTACTGACTTCATCTCCTGAAGTGGGTGAATCCAGGGAAAGTGTTCCTGTTAAATATTCAGGAAAGGATATTACAATTGCGTTCAACCCGGGGTTTCTAATGGCACCGCTCAAGCATCTGGATAATGATGAAATTTACTTGGAACTATCGGATGAATTGAGTCCTGGTGTAATTAAAACCAATGTACCATTCCTATACGTGATAATGCCGATTCGCGTAACCTAAACAGGATGGATAGGTTACTGAATTATAGTAGGTTAATGATTTTGAAGTAGCTGTTTCCAGTGATTCACTGGGTATGAATGGTTGCCGAACTAGGACTCGAACCTAGGCTAAGCGAGTCAGAGTCGCTTGTGCTACCAATTACACCATTCGGCATGAATGAGTGCGGAAAGGTAGCTATAAACCTCAGTTCGTTCAAGCAGGTTTAATAAAAAAATGCCTAGAGGAAATAAAAAGAAAATTATTGGACTCCTCGGTGTAGGTTTTGATGCTGAGGATGGACATGTTCGCATCACGAAAGGCGAAAAGCACGATGTGATAATGGGATCCGATGCAAGTCATGAATATCTCCAAAAGCTTATCGAAAAAATAGAAGCTGAACTTAAAGACCAGGATATGAAACTGGATGATCTTAGTCCGCAGGAGTTTAGTGCATTCGTACAATCAATTTTATGATTGGCTAATTTGTTGGTTCAGTCTCATCGTTAATTATCGAAAAAAACTAACGTAAATGGGATTTAATTATTTTTTGGTGTCTTTTTCAAGGGTTGTAAATATTGAACCCAACCCTGAAAAGGCATTAAATTCTCCACCCTTGAATGAATCATCAACAGAACCGCCATACCCTTTCATCTTGTGTTTTTCATGTTCATTATCATGACAGTAGACGCATAATAGTTCCCAGTTACTTCCATCGGGCGGATTATTATCGTGGTTGTGGTCTTTATGATGAACCGTAAGTTCCTTGAGATTTTTTCCAGAAAACTCGCGCGCGCAGCTCCCGCAAATATGGGGATACATCTTGAGTGCCTTAGCACGATATCCTTTTTCTTTTTCAGCTATTTCCTGATGAATTTTATCCATAGCACTTAAATTTTTCATTTTAAAATATCCTCCAATGCGTTTTCCAAATATTCATGCTTAAATTTATAACCTGCTTCAATCAATTTTTTTGAATTAACGCGCGTGCTTGACAGCAGTAATGAGTCTGCCATTTCACCAAAAATAAGGCGTGCAGCAAAATCCGGTAGGGGTAAAAAAGTTGGCCGGTGAAGTACCTTACCAAGAGTTTTAGTGAACTCATAGTTAGTAACCGGATTGGGTGCTACAAGGTTAACAGGGCCTGTAATGGAATTATTTTTTATAATATATCGGATACTTTGAATTATATCGTCCATAGCGATCCAACTCATATATTGTTTTCCATCGCCCAGGATACCTCCCCCACCCATTTTAAAGGGAATAAGCATTTTATTTAATGCCCCACCATATTTATCCAGAACAACACCGGTTCGTAGTTGTACCGTTCTAATATCTGACTGCTCAGTTATTCTAGCTGCAGCTTCCCATTTTTCACAGACATCGCACAGATATCCATTTCCCCGGGAACTATCTTCATCCAAAATTTCATCGGATCAGTTTCCATAAAAACCTATCGCAGAGGCGGAAATGAATAAAGATGGTTTTTTATCACTCAATATCAACTGTTCTGCAAGTTGCCGAGTTCCAATTACTCTGCTGTCTTCAATCCGTCTTTTCTTTTCAACGGTCCATCTACTTTAAGAGTATTGACCAGTGCTGAACCTATCAATCCAGATGAGCCAGATATGAGAATTTTCATCGGAATCCTTAAGTTGGTAAGGTTTGATAATTTTACGCTGACAGATATAGATTAATCTAGTTAGTAGTGCCTGAATTCGAATTGAAGTTCACTGTATATTATTTTTAATTGAGTATCTAATTACTTGTGGGAAGTACTTAAACGACTGGTTATTTTTAGGATGTATTATATATGTAGTTTTAGATGCAACACGTTGTTGAACAATTAATTGTAGCATGCAACTATCCCGCCTCGTCATTAAATGGATATATATTATGAATAAGTCTTTGTATAAAGTAATCGTTGTGGGTGGTGGTCATGCTGGCTATGAGGCCGCGTTAGCTTCATCTAGAATGGGTGTGAAAACATTATTAATTACTCTAAATAAAGGATTAATAGGAAGGCTAGCGTGTAACCCCGCGGTGGGCGGAATAGCAAAATCACATATTGTGTCCGAATTAGATGCGCTTGGTGGTGAACTTGGTAGAAATGCAGACTATACCGGGCTGCAATATCGCATGCTAAATACCCGTAAAGGTCCTGCGGTTCAATCAAATCGAATACAGTGTGATAAAGATCTTTTTCCAGTAAGAATACAGGCTGTTCTAGCGATGCAGGAAAACCTTGATATGCTGGATGATATAGTAACCGAAATACGTACAAAAAACGGTAAAATTCGCGGTATTACTTGCAGATCAGGTGGTGATATAGATGCTGGATCTGTCGTTATATGCACCGGAACATTCCTTCGTGGCCGAGTATTGATAGGAATGAAGAGTATAAAACAAGGCCGCATGGGTGAAGAATCAGCCGAAGATCTTTCGGCGTCATTCTCCCGTTTTGGGTTTGAATTGGGCCGTCTTAAAACAGGAACTCCTCCGCGGATTCATCGAGATTCCGTGGAATACTCAAAAATGCAGATTCAGCCTGGAGACAAGACTCCACCCTTCTTCTCTCGCATGGCGCGTAACGAATGGAAAATGTTCCACGTGGAACATGGGAATCCTGATCCTGAAGAAATGAAGCGATTGTTCCACGTGGAACATGCAGCACTTCATCCGTGGATGCCAGGGTCAGAGCAAATACCGTGTTATTTAACCCATACCAATGAACGAACACACCAAATTATTGCGGATAACCTAAAAAAAAGCGCCATGTATGGCGGAATGGTTGAAGGTACAGGAGTCCGCTATTGCCCTTCCATTGAGGATAAAATTGTTAAATTTGCTGACCGCGAATCTCATCATGTCTTTGTGGAGCCTGAAGGAAGAAATAATATTCGTTTATATCCCAATGGAACCTCAAATAGTCTTCCTGAGGAAGTACAGGAGGAAATGATTCATTCAATCGTTGGATTGGAAAATGCGGAAATATTGCGCCCTGGTTATGCAATTGAGTATGACTATGCCAATCCAACCCAACTTTTCCATACATTAGAAACTAAATTGGTAGAAAATCTCTATTTTGCAGGGCAATTGAATGGAACTACGGGTTATGAGGAAGCAGCTGGTCAGGGATTTGTAGCGGGTTCTAATGCTGCTTTAAAATCAATGGGCGCGAATCCTCTCATTTTAAGTCGAAATGAGAGCTATATAGGCGTACTTATTGATGATTTGGTGACAAAAGGAACAGAGGAACCATATCGTATGTTTACATCGCGATCAGAGCATCGTTTAACATTACGTCAGGATAATGTCTATTTTAGGTTATTAGAAAAGACAAAGTATTTGGGCATAGTGGATCAAATTGAGATCGATGCAATATCAACCCAAAGGGTAAAAATTGAAACTGAAAAAGTTCGTTTAGAAAAAATATTTTATGAGGGTAATTCTTTAGGACAATGGTTGAGACGACCAGAAATGTGTTATGCAAATCTACCTCAGGACAATGCACTAACGGATGAAGATGTTATTAAACAGGTTGAAATAGAAGTAAAATATTCAGGATATATTAAACGAGAAAAAGAACGAATTGAGGCTGCGATGAGGCAAGAGGGACAGCCCATACCAATGGATTTTGACTATAGTGCAGTCAAGAGCCTTAGAAATGAGGCTCGTGAAAAGTTAACTAAAATTAAACCTGAAAATTTAGGACAGGCCGGACGAATTTCAGGCGTTAATCCGACAGATGTATCCATATTGGGAATGTGGCTTAAAAGAGAACTTCAAGAGAAGTAAGCACCTTTTCTAATTAAATAGATGTAATAATATTAGTCAAGACTCCACCGCAGAGTGGTGTTACATCTAATCGGTAAGTATATTGCACTATATACTAGTGCATACGGGAGTAAATTTCAAAATTGCAATTACATTAATATCTTAAAAAATAATAATTAAAAAGGTAAGTAAAATCAATACATATTAAAATAAGGAAGGATGCTCAATTGCCGACGTTATTAACCGAATCAGTACGATCCTACCGATAGTCAATTACACGAAAATATTACCTGAAATTTTGATTGCAGGAGCAGGGTAGGGTACGTATCTTCCTATCTCTTTACGGACGCTTAGCTCAGTTGGTAGAGCAGCTGACTCTTAATCAGCGGGTCGAGGGTTCGAGCCCCTCAGCGTCTACCATTTTAAAAGGCCCTCGGAAGAGGGCCTTTTTTATTTTACGGCATTATAGAAAAAAGTGTTAAATATTCAATTATGCTGATAATGGTCGGAAAGTATTAAAGAACCAAAAGTTGGGTGTGGTATATATTTATCACCGCATATTAAAATGCTTAATTTAACGGTCTTGGGATTGTAATCAGTACACTGAATATTCAAGTTGTATCGGTGTATTAGGAATAAAAAAATATGTAACAGATTCGTAATAAACTACTTATAGTATATATAGGTATTAGGAGTACAAATGAGTTTGCAGTGGATTTCAATTATTCTAGGAATACTGGCGACTTCGGGAGGGCTACTTGGAGTGGTTCGACCGGATCTAATTAAACGTTTCTCGGAGCTATTTCCCCGAAGCGTGATTCCAGCATGGATTCTAACAGCGCTATGCTGCTGGCTGGGCGCCAAGGAAGCACTAGGCATGAATATGGGATTCCTTGATGCCTATAAGAAGTTCATTTACATTATTTCCCCAGCAGTGTTTGTAGCAAGTGTTATTTATATGAAGGAATTGCTGGCTCCACGCGCGCTGGGTGGTTTTCTCCTTCTCATAGCTGTACCCATTGTCCGTACAGCTTCGCTTTCCGGAGCGCCCTATTTTCAAATTCTTGTTGCCGTGGTTTACCTGTGGGTCATCTATGGCATGGTGTTACTATTCTCACCTTGGTACTTTCGTAAAACGTATTCGCTATTTCTTAACAATACCGGACTCTTGAGAGCTACAGCAGTTACCAAAACCGTGATAGGAATTCTATTTTTGGCACTTGGACTATTCGTGTACTAGATAACTTAAAATGCTGGCATGATCAGCATCTGATAATATGGGGGAAAGTCAGCGAATCGCTTAGTCTTCTTCATTTTACTCATCTTCACCTGTGAGCATTTTTTGCGTATCCCAGGCACGCTTGCATTTGCGGATTTGCTCATTGTAATCTTCCACAGCTTCCTTGGTGATACCCGTGCCATAGCGCGCAGCAAGACTGGCCATATGTGTGATGGCTCGATAAGCTTTTTCGTAGTCTCCTGAAACATAGTAAGCCTCAGAAAGGGTACTCCAAACGTGGTGGTCGTTTGGCGCCAAAATCATGGCCTCTTGAGCGACTTTGACGGCTTTTTCTCCATCACGGAAGTGGGGGTCTTCAGCCGTGGCATAGAGCCAGGCCAGATTGTTCTTGAGCTTAAAATCCTCTGGAAAGTCATTAACCAGAGCGAGCAGTTGAACCTCAGCCTTCTCATATTTTTTTGCACTAATATATACGTGCCCGATTACATAGCGCGCTTGTTGATGTTCGGGATCAATTTTAAGAATTCGTTCATAGGCACTGATCGCCGAATTGAAATCATCTTCTTTGAAATAAGCCTCTGCTACCTCGAGCAAAAACTGGCACCGTTCTTCGTCGGTTCGTGTCTCTATTTGGAGACCGGATTTAGCTTTTTCCTCAGATTCATTTTCCTGCGCCTGGACAGCAGGAACAGACAAAGCGAGCATGATAATATAACGGGTAAAAACGTTCATGAAGTACTCCTAATTTCCGTTGCTAATTTCAACATGCACAACAGAAGGTTCCGCCTTTATAAGTTGAAGTCCTGAAGGGAGGTCTACAACTACGGGTAAATCATAACCCGTGCTTTCAACTAGATTGTGACAGCCAACGTACGCAAAGACATCCGCCGTACGCATTTGTTCAATGCGCTTCACTTGTCCCTGGACCGTTACACTGATGGTTTGAGGCTGAACTTCGATTCGGCGCTGTTCCCCAGGCGCACACAGTGTTCGTACCGGAATTTTTTCAAATGTTTCGGTACTGTTATGTTCTTCCAGAAAAATTTCGACTGTAACCCAATTTGGTTCCACGATCATACGACCTGTCTGGGGCAGGGCAATGGGTACGCTTTCCTTGAATGAGGTCTGACGGTCTTTCAGGTTCACCATTTCAGTGTGAATATTTTCCATTCCATCCAGAGCCTGCCTGGCTCCGGAAACCCGGACAGAGGCGGGGGTACAAACGATGCGCTCAATATCCAGACCTTCAGGAAGAGAGCCGCTAACGGCTGCTTTAACCGGAAGTAGACGTTCGCTTTCCTGATCCAGTTTGACCACGATTTCGGAAGGACTAAACTGAACTACTTTTGCTCCGGTTGGATTTCGCAGATATGCTTCTGAAAGTTTGATGATCATCTCATTACCGCTATCCGGTTTTGGCATCGGGATAACAACACGCAGTTGCTCGTTATTGAGATAACGGATGTCCTCTCGTGAGCCGCGGAAGACAATGTTGACACGATGCACGGATTTTTCCCAAACCGCCCATCCATCAGGTACATCAACGTCTACCGCAACATTGGAAACAGAAACTTCGAATCCGATATTTTTACGAATACCCTGCCAGCCAATGAAAGCCAGTATCAAACAAAACAGTAGAAGCCATTTTTCCTTAAGAAAATGGTTCCACATTCTGGATAGCCTATCATTCATTCTTATCCTCGCTGTAAGTCATTAATACAGTATCAGACAATGGAGCTTCACCCGTTTGAATCTTATCGCGGTAACGGGAAAGCCCTGTGCGCTCTCTACGTAACATGGATGAGAGAACGCGGCGCAAACGATCTTCTTCCAGTCCTCGGCGCAAACGACCGTTATAGGCAATTGAAACGGCGCCGGTTTCTTCTGATATCACGACCACAATGGCGTCTGTTTCTTCCGTAATGCCAATGGCCGCGCGGTGCCTCGTTCCGAGCATTTTACTCAGTTCCTCTTTTTGGGAGAGGGGAAAGAGACACCCGGCCGCGCAGATACGGTCACCGGAAATAATTACCCCACCATCATGAAGCGGTGTGTGCGGAAAAAAGATCGTTGCAAGCAATTCTGAGCTGACTGTGCTATTCATTTTAGTGCCGGTATCTTGAATGGCGCGAGTCCCGATTTCTCGTTCGATGGCTATCAAGGCGCCGATTTTACGCTGCGAAAGGATTTTCACGGTTTGCATAATCGGCTCAACCAGACTTTTTTGTGCAGCCAGCCCGTTGTGTCGCCACGGCTGCCTGCCAAGACGGGCCAGTACGCGTCGGATTTCCGGATGAAAGATCACGATGACCGCCAGCGAGATATAAAGCATTAGCTTCGAGAGAATCCAGTTGAGTACATCCAGGTTACTCAGGCTGGTAATGGCATATAGAATGCCGAATAGAAGGATCAAGCCGGAAAGAATTGAAGAGCCGCGGGTTCCTTTGAACAAGCGAAAAACGAAATACAGCATAGCGGCCAAAATGAATATTTCTATCCATCCGGTCACACTGGGTAGTTCAAAAGCTTCTTTCCATTGCATTACAAATCACCGACTAAGAGTGTATCCATTAAGCGGCAAATATCGCAAGTATCGATTACGTCATGCACCCGTAAAATATGGGTTCCCTGCGCCACGGCCCAGGCAGCGATCGCAAGACTGCCCGCCAGACGCTCGGAAGGAGCTTCCTTTCCCAGTATACGACCGATGAAACTTTTACGGGAAGCGCCGATGAGGATTGGAGTGTCACATTTCTCCAGCTCGGTTAAACGACGAAGTAGTGCAAGGTTGTGTTCCACGGTTTTGCCAAATCCGATTCCAGGATCGAGAACGATACGGTTGCGATGAACGCCACGCTCAATCGCAAATTCCATACGTGATCGGAGGTAGTGTCGGATTTCATCTGTCACGCAATCGTAGTCAGGATTATCCTGCATGGTTTTCGGAGATCCCTTCATATGCATAAGAACCACGCCAGCGTTGGTCTGTGCTGCTATGGCGGCCATTGCAGGATCGGTTTCAAATGCTGATACATCATTAATAATATCTGCACCGGCTTCCATAGCCCGGAGGGCAACCTCAGATTTTGTGGTATCGATCGAAATGGGAACATCCGAATGTGCGCGTATGTTGGAAATGATTGGAATGGTGCGGTCAATTTCGGCGGAAATAGAAATCGGATTTGCTCCGGGGCGTGTGGATTCTCCGCCGATATCGATGATGTCCGCACCTTGTGCCACCATCTCCAGCGCCCGTTCAACGGCCTTTCCGGGATCGGAAAATTCGCCGCCATCCGAAAAGGAGTCCGGGGTGACATTCAGGATCCCCATCACGAGCGTGCGCTCACCCAGCTTCAGGGTTCGATCGCGGCACTGCCAGTTATAGATTCTGCGAACGCTCATAAGTTGACCTGTAAGCCGTCCCAAGGAACGGTTACGGCATCGCCAAGCCGCGTTTGAAGAATATGGTGTTCGGAATTATGGGTAAGATGAGTAATGAACGACTGCTTTGCTCCGATGAGCGCCAGATGTTCCACGCATTCATCAATCGAAAAATGGGTAGGGTGCTTTTCAGGCCGCAGGCCGTCGAGAATCATGGCGTCCAAATTGTGCAGAAGCTGGAGCGTTGCTGCTGGAATACCGTTGCAGTCGGGAATATAAGCCAGCCGCGCACCATCGGCCTCAATCAGAAAGCCATAGATTAAATCCATGCCGTGAGAAACGGGTAGGGGGGTCACCGTGACTTCCCCAACGGAAACCGACTCAGTCTGGTCCGTAAAGATTACCCGAGGAACGCCGCCAAATGAATGGCTTTTACGATCCACATAATCAAATTTCTTACGCATCTGCTTAATGGTTCGCGGAGCACCGTAGACCGGAATATGGCCTTTCTGCAGGTCGGAAAAGCGCCGGACATCATCGAAACCGTAAATATGGTCGGCATGTGCGTGAGTAAGAAAAACAGCATCAACGCGTTCCACGCCAAAGCTCAAAACCTGATCGCGGAAGTCGGGCGGTGTATCGAAAATAAGATGCTGCCTCTCGGCCACCACATAAAGGCTGCAACGTCGGCGCTTGTTTTTCACATCATCGGAAGCACATACGGGGCAAGAGCATCCGATCATTGGAACGCCATGGGAGGTGCCGGTGCCTAAAAAAGTAAATTTCATGGGAGTTTTAAGTTTAGGTGGTTGAGTTTCAAGAAAGGCGATTTTTGAACGGAAGACACGATCCGTCCACACTTAAAACCTAAAACTTAATCACATCACAGGGTCATTTCCTAAAATTCTCCAACTACCTGAACTCAAACAGTTTGAATTTTAGCTAGAAAAACCCACCACCTTCTGCTCCCATAGGATGGATGAAGACTGTAAATCCTGATTGGAAAAAGGCG
>JAZGFK010000048.1:0-9279 GCA_036479375.1 Pontiella sp.
CGCCTTTTTCCAATCAGGATTTACAGTCTTCATCCATCCTATGGGAGCAGAAGGTGGTGGGTTTTTCTAGCTAAAATTCAAACTGTTTGAGTTCAGGTAGTTGGAGAATTTTAGGAAATGACCCTGCACCAACCTCTGTATTGCCTCAATTTGGGTTGCGCGCAGTGGACTGGCTTCGTAAAGTGCCTCCGTTTTTAAAACTACAACCTTCAGGAGATAAAATGACCCCAGCAGCAACTGTTATCGACCTACCCGGAATCGAAAAATTTAAGTCCGGTAAGGTCCGCGAAGTCTATGACCTCGGCGACCAGTATTTATTCGTCGCCTCCGACCGTATTTCCGCCTTCGACTGTATTATGCCCAACGGCATTCCGGATAAAGGACGCGTGTTGAATATGATCTCCAAATTCTGGTTCGACCGCACCGGCGACATTGTCAAAAACCACATGATCTCCACCGACGTAAAAGATTTTCCGCCGGAACTGCAGGAACATGCAGAATTATTGGAAGGCCGTTCTATGCTGGTTAAAAAAGCCGAACTGCTTCCTGTAGAATGTATCGTCCGCGGCTATCTGATCGGCTCAGGCTGGAAAGAATACCAGCAATCAGGAACCATCGGTGGCATGCCCCTTCGAGCGGGTTACGAAATGGCCGGAAAGCTTGATGAGCCCATTTTTACTCCGTCCACTAAAGCTGACGAAGGTCATGACGAAAATATTTCCACCGAAGAGATGAAAAAAATCGTTGGAGAAGAACTTGGACAAAAGCTCGTCGATATCAGCATGAACCTCTACAAGACAGCCGCTGACTATGCATTAACTAAAGGAATCATTATTGCCGATACCAAATTTGAATTCGGCATGGTTGATGGTGAGCTGATTCTAATCGACGAAGTACTTACACCCGATAGCTCGCGCTTCTGGCCGGCTGACACATACAAGCCCGGTTCCTCACCCTTCTCGTTCGACAAACAGTTTGTGCGCGACTATCTCGAAACGGTCGATGATTGGGACAAGACTCCGCCCGCCCCTGCGCTTCCAGAAGAGATCCTCATGAAGAGCCGCGAAAAATATCTTGAAGCCTATAAGCTTCTCACCGGTGCAGAACTGGAGAGCTAATTACCACCCGTTTCGCCAGAGGACACAGAGTAACGCAGAGGTTAATCCTCCATGAACCTCTGTGCCCTCCGTGGTAAACTTATGAACGCCTTTCTTGAAAACTTTCTGGACTATATTTCGCTGGAACGCGGACTGAGCATAAATACACGCAAGGCGTATGGGGATGATCTCGGGCAATTCCTGAGCTGGCTCGATCAAAAAGGTGTCACCTCTCTCAATCAAGTAAGTCGGAAGCAGATTCTTGATCACCTGATGGCTATGAAGGCCCGGGGTATGTCAACTAATTCGATTTCCCGTCATCTGGTTTCAATCAAGATCTTCTTTCGTTATCTTCAGCAGGAAGGCCTACTCGATAAAAACGTAACCGACACCATGGATTCTCCAAAACTCTGGAAAATCCTGCCGGACACCCTATCAGAAAAAGAAGTTATGTTGCTGCTGGATGCCCCCGACCTTCGTAAGCCCCTGGGCGTACGCGACCGGGCTATTTTGGAAATCTTTTATGCCTCCGGCCTGCGCGTTTCCGAACTGGCAAATCTCCAGTTACCAAGTCTCCATTTGGAAGAAGGATACATCCGCGTAATTGGAAAGGGTCAAAAGGAGCGGGTTATTCCGGTTGCAAAAAATTCATCGGATATCTTGCAACGCTATCTCGAAGAGGTTCGCCCTCTACTCTGCGAAAATCCGCATATTCAAAATGTATTTGTCTCCAAACGCGAAAGCGCCCTCTGTCGTCAGCGGCTCTGGCAGATTATCAAGAAATATACGAAAGACGCCGGGATCATGAAAAATGTGACGCCTCATACCCTTCGCCACTCCTTCGCCAGCCATCTACTGCATAACGGCGCTTCCCTTCGAGTCATTCAGGAAATGCTCGGCCATGCCGACATTGCCACCACGCAAATCTACACCCATATTGATCCCAACCGCCTTAAATCTATTCACCAGCAATTTCACCCACGAGCTTAATTTATCAGACCCTTAGGCCACGTATTTAAGAAGGGGCGAAGTCTGCGTCTCATGTCCGTTCATCCATAACGTTCTGCAAATAATACACTCTCCGAAAAAACAGAAAGCCCGCCGTTTCGGGCAGGCTTTCATATTGTTAAGCATGATGAATGACGCTTACTGAACCGGCATTGCGGCTGGTACTCCTTGTGGCATCTGTTGCTGCTGCATCTTCTGCATCTGCATCATCATACCGAGCTGACCTAGTTTTCCGATCAGATCACCCGGAATGTTGACGCTCCACATAACACGGCCAGCATCGCGGAACCCGGCTGAAGTGATGGGATCGACGCCCTGCATCATCGCCATAAGCTGGGGTTGAATCGGATTGGGGGTGTCTTTTGGCATCATGGCGGAAACCATTTCCACATAACGGCCAATATCCAGGTCAGCATAATAGAACCCGCCTTCAGGATAAATGCCTCGTGCCGCAAGTGGCTTAATACTGCTGGCCGGACCTTTAATCCGGTCGATAGATTTATTGATCTGATCTTCGCCCGTGGTGTAGAGCATCAGTCCATCGAATATGGCGATATCATAATCCATATCATCCATATCCAAGGCATCCATCTGTTCTCTCTGTTCTTCGGGCATATCCTCCAGCGAGATTTCTATTTCAAGCCGATGGAGTTTAATTCCTTTATATTCGCTGACGTTTTCCTTGAATGAAAACGTCATAGGCATTCCCGCATCTTCGTAGAGTTTCATTAAAGGAGCCACGTCTGTTTTCATCGTTTTAAGCAACTCCAGCGCCGCAGCTTCGTCAGCTATTTCGAGCAGATAATTCACATTCATTCCATCATCTGGATTAAAATCAAAAATTTCGCATCCGGCACCGGCATAGAGCTTCGTCCACTTAGTCACATTTTTAGACAATCCGGCGAGATCGAGCTCAAGCCCCATCTCTTTATCCAGTGACTCCATTTCAGCTACAATAAAATCAGCCAGTGCATCGGGGCTACCCAAAACAAAATCCAACTGCACCATGCCGCCGTCTCCAATTAAACCGGCCTGGATTTTCGGATTTGGGTTACTGGTTTTAGCAGCCTCCCCAAGTTTAGCTAAACGGGTTCCTGCTTTAGGAACATAAGTTTCGGAAAGACGGATAGAACCACCCTGTGGAGCCAGCACCAGCTCGCCAGATTCGCACTGACTCACAATAGAAAGCAGTACACGAACTTCGCCCTCGATAATTTTTGTTGTACTTGCTATCGAGTTGGTATTCGCTCCGGGTGCTTGCATCATGCTTGCTCCCATCATCATCGGTATCATTTGTAGGAAGCCTTGAATCTGATCGTTATTCCGTTCAATGATAGCTGCTGGTTGTCCTGCCACCCGTAATGTCGGGCTACGCTTCGCGAGAAGACTGGACTGAACCTTGCCAGAGAAAGCGGCACCTTTGGTTAACATGGTTGGCGTTTTAGCAAGCACCAGTACGCCGTTGGTATAATTCGCCTGCAGCCCCTGAGATGACGCCATGGATGTGTAGGCGGCTGATTGGGCTTCGGATACCTCGATGACCGCAAAGAAATTGGTGGCGTCCAGTGCCACGATCGCGAGTCCCTTGCCCGGAGCAATGCCTGCCAGATTGGGATCGCCCAGCTGCATGCCAAGTAGATTCTTTAGCATCATACCATTCATCATGGGAGATACCTGGGATGCAATTATACCGACTTCATCAATTAAACCATGCAGATCCGAGACCGTGACTGAAAGCATGGCCTCCGGCATGACTGCGGGTTCTTCGATAACGGGTGCCGCGTAAACCGATACGGTTAATACGCAGAGCACAACGGCCAAGTTTGTTTGCTTATTCGATTTCATAATTTCCTCTAGGTTGCTGAACATCCTTACGAAGTACGCCCCGCCACACCCGTACAAACCTATTAGTAGATTGTAAGGCGCGCGTCATGGACGAACGATAACAAGGAGTTTTGCACCCGCGAAAAAGAAGAGCAAAGATAATCGGGAGGAAACTAGAAGTTGCTTTCTGACATAGGCCGGTAAGTCAGATCATGCACCACCACATCTGCGGGAGCTGTGATGCAATGCACAATCATCTTGGCGGCGGATTCAGCGGTAAGGTATTCTGAACGCTCTTCCGGGCGGAAGTCGGTGTCGGTTCCGCCGGGATAAACCGCCGTGACCTTAACGTTTAGTTTCCTACCTTCTTTGATGAGACATTTTGTAAATCCCATCAATCCGTATTTCATAGTGGAGTAGATGGAATAGTTAGGTTGGGAGGTTTTGGCGATCGTGCTGATCACATTAACAATATGACCGTGTTTTCGCCCGCCCATATCCTTCATCGCTTCGCGACTCAACAGCATTGGCGCACGCAGGTTTAAAGCATATTGCAGTTCCCAGTCGTCGAGCTCGATTTCTGAAATCGGCGCCTTGCGGTTGTTCAGCCCTGCATTGTTGATAAGGATGTCAATCTCCCCCATCGCGGCTGCAGCCTGCTGATAAATACGCGTGGCCTGAACAGGATCAGTTAGATCCGCGGTTGCACCCAGACAGCCGGTTTCCGCTTTGAGTGTTTCCAGCAAATTCTCATCACGTCCGGTTCCAAATACAGGAAAGCCTAAAGCGGTCAATTGCTTTATCAACTCGCGGCCAATGCCACGCGTTGCACCTGTAATTAAAACCGGGCGAGTCATAGATTAGTCTCTCCGACGGCGACCACTTGGATGACCCTGACGACCACCAGAACCTCTGCGACCACTTGACCCCTGACGTCCGCCACTATTCGAACGTCCACCCTGTCCGCCACCGCCCTGCCCACTGGCTGAACGGATACTGACTTCACGACCATCGAGTTTCAGGTCACTCAGTCCGGAGCGAATGGCTGCGGATGCTTCTTTGGATACTTCGAAGAATGAAGAATCGCGTCCAAGATCAATCGCGCCGATTTGATTGGATTTCACGTCGCAGTTTTCACATACAAGACGAACAATGGCTCCCGCATTTATTTTATGCACACGGCCTACGTTAATAGAGAATCGGCTGGTATCATACGCCTGCATTCTTGAATTGCGCTTCGAGTTGTCGGTACGTTGAGTACTGGCACCTGCCCTCCGTTCGCGTTGCGGGCGCGGCTTGACGTTGATGTCTTCCGCTTTGCGGTAGTATTCGAGGAAGTGATTAAATTCCGTGGCAACAAAGCGCTTGATGATGTCCTTTTTGTCGAGATGACAAAGGGCTTCGTAAGCCGGTGCGAGATAATCCTGAATCTCTTCTTCATTCACATCGCAATTTACTACGCGTTCCAGCAGCGCAACCAACTGATTCTCACAGATGGCTTTGGCATCAGGAACTTTTTCGAGTCGGATCTTAATCTTGTTGCGGCGCTCCAACTCCTCGATACGACGACGTTCATGCATGTTGATCAGAGCAATAGAAACGCCTGATTTTCCGGCACGTGCTGTACGTCCGCTCCGGTGTGTGTAAGCCGCAGCTTCATCGGAAAGTTTATAATGAATCACGTGTGTGATGTCGTCGACATCGATACCGCGCGCAGCCACATCGGTTGCCACAAGAATGGTGATATTTTTCTGGCGGAACTTTCGCATCACGGCATCGCGCTGCGCCTGCGAAAGATCCCCATGTAAGGAATCGGCGGTGTAGCCATCCTGAATCAGCTTTTCAGCTACGGATTGCGTTTCCGCACGGGTACGGCAAAAGATCAGGCCGTAGATTTCGGGCAGAAAATCGAGGATGCGCTTAACGGCCGGATAGCGATCTTTTTCGTGTATCATGAAGCACATGTGATCAATGTTCGCCGCCGACTCATTTTTACCGCCAACAGAAACTTCTATCGGGTCGGTCTGGTAATTTAGTGCAATGCGCGCAACACCCTTTGCCATCGTTGCAGAAAAGAGCCACGTAACACGCTCCTTAGGCATTTTACCGAGAATCTTATCGAGCTCTTCCTTGAAGCCCATGTTGAGCATTTCATCGGCTTCGTCCAACACGACCATAGAAACTTTATCAACTTTCATGGCTCTGCGTTCGATCAAGTCCACCAAACGCCCTGGAGTGGCTACAACAATTTGCGCGCCACGTTTAAGGTCGCGAATCTGGGTGGTAATGGCCGACCCACCATAAACAGCTACAACTTGCAGTGCAGCACGGTGTCTGGAAAACTTCTTTAGATCGTCCGCTATCTGCAGACAGAGCTCACGGGTCGGACACAGTATAACGCCCTGAGGTACCGACAAGTCGGGATTAATGCGTTCCAGCAGGGGCAGACCAAATGCGGCCGTCTTTCCGGTTCCAGTCGAAGCCAGGCCGACAAAGTCCTTCTTACCTTGAAGCAGGACTGGAATCGCTTCAGCCTGAATAGGTGTTGCGGTTTCGAAACCAAGCGTTTCGAGTGATTTAAGGGTATCGGAGCTAAGCCCCAGTTCGGTGAATTTCATAATGTCCTCTCACAATGCGAAGGGTCGCCATTATTGGCGGCCAATCGGTCGAGTTCTTGCTCGACCCTCCAGTTAGCAGGGCGTCGATCCCGCGCCCATCGCAAGAGTTTAGCCCCGAATCAGCGAAATCGAAAAAAACGGTTCCGCAAAACGAACGGGCATATATACGCGTATTTTACAGGGATGCAAGCAGAAGCTGGAAAATAGATTCGGCCGCAGATGAAGCGGACAAACGCAGATTGAAAGCTTCTTTAAACAATAAAGCCCGCTCTGTGAGCGGGCTTTACATGCGTATTGCGGCTAGATGCCGCATCTATATTCTAATGCTTAAAATGGCGCATGTTTGTGAGTGCCATTGCAATGCCGGCTTTATTGCAGGCGGCAATGACTTCGTCGTCGCGGATCGATCCGCCGGGTTGCACGATAAACTTCGCGCCCATTTCGCTGGCAGCTTCAATGCTGTCGGCAAACGGGAAGAAGGCTTCGGAAACAAATACGCATTCCCCGATTGTCTTTTGAATTTCCTCTTCCGTTATCTCAGGTTTCTCGGTCTTTAGATTATCGATCGCCTTGGAGACCGAAAGTTTCTTGAGCGAGTCGACTCGGTTTGGCTGACCCGCACCCATACCGAGAACGCGGAATTGACCGGGTTTGTATTCCTGCACCAACACAATCGCATTGGACTTGGTGTGCTTGGCGGCAGCTATACCAAAGAGTGCGAGTTCCTTTTTGGATTCGTCGAACGCAACCTTGGTCGGAACTTCCCATTTTTCAATAAGCTGGGTGTCGATATCTTGAACGAGCAGGCCACCGTTGATCTGTTTGACCATTCGCTGCGGAAGGGCTTTACCCATCGGCTTCTTGAGCTTGAGAATGCGCAAGTTCTTTTTCTTCATCAAATGATCAAGCGCATCTTCAGCGTAGCCGGGAGCAATTATGGCTTCGATAAAACGGCCATCAAGGCATTTGGCCGTTTCTATATCTACCTGCTGTGTGACAGCAATTACGGAACCAAACGCGGAGATGGGATCTCCTGCCCAGGCTGCTTCAAAAGCTTCGGCCAGCGTTTCGCCGGTAGCATAGCCGCATGGATTGGTATGTTTGATTACAGAAACGCCGGGTCGACCGGAAAGATCTTTCACCGCTTCAAGCGCACCGTCGCCGTCGACATAATTATTATAACTCATTCCCTTGCCGTGCAGAACTTCCGAGAGGGCAATGTTTGATTCGTTAGAAGAAGCATCTTTGTAGAGCCATGCTTTCTGGTGCGAGTTTTCACCGTACCGCAGCTCGTCTCCATCGGTGTAGGCCTTGACGTAGGGTTTGGCGAGTTTTTGTTCGGTAACCTGCTCGGCCAAATAGGTTGCAATGACCGCATTATATTCAGCAGCACGGGCATAAACTTTCTGGCCAAGAATAAAGCGGAACGATTCGGTGGTAGCGCCGTCGTTCTCTTTCATTTCGTCGATGACTCGGGCGTAATCGGACGGATCGGTTACCACGGTAACAAATTTCATGTTCTTGGCCGCTGAGCGAATCATGGTCGGACCGCCGATATCGATCTGTTCGATTGCTTCGGCCAGTGTGACGCCCTCTTTGGCGATGGTTTCTTCGAAGGGATAAAGATTTACGCAAACCAGATCGATCTGGCCCAGTTCGTACTCATTCATGGTCGCAACGTGTTCTTCATTGTCGCGTACAAATAAGATTCCGGCATGTACCTGTGGAGTAAGGGTTTTTACGCGGCCATCAAGCATTTCCGGAAACCCGGTGAATTCAGAAACATCCTTAACCGGAATGCCGGCATCACGGATGGCTTTGGCTGTTCCGCCCGTGGAGAGTAGTTCTACCCCCTGATCGCTAAGGTTGCGTGCAAAATCAAGAATTCCAGCTTTATCGGATACGCTCAGCAGAGCGCGTTCAATTTTTACGTTCATAGTCCTCTATCCCTTATTAATTAAAAAACGAAGTGCCGTTTGTACCTAGCTGCACCGCAGATTGCACGGATTTTTTCCAAATGGGTGGAACGTTTTCAATCGCAGGGGGTGCGCCGGATTACAAGATGATGCCGAAAAGGATACTGAAAAAATGGCATAAACTGCCGGCCAGAACGAACAGATGCCAAATGGCGTGCGACCATTTGAGCGATTTCCAAGCATAGAATATAGCCCCAAATGAATAACAGAGTCCTCCGGCAGCGAGCAGAACAAATCCAGCCTAGCGTGCCGTGCAACGGAACAAGTGCATAAGGCGTGTAGGTTCCTGCAATCAGCAAATAAATAGTTGAATGGTCAATTATTTTAAGGGTTCGGCGGATGCCGGGCTTACGGGCGGAGTGATACAGTGTTGAACTCAGAAACAGTAAAATGAATGTCGATCCATAAACGGAAACGCTGACGATTTCCCAGGTACCTTGACGCAGACAGGAAAAAACAATGAGCAACGCCAACACGACGATCCCGATAATGAAGCCCATACCATGGGTAATGGCGTTTGCCAATTCTTCACCAGCACTGTACGGATCGTCATCATTCATTTGCATTGTAATGCAATAGTACGATTTTAATTCTGCTATGGGAAAAGAAACTATCCATTAAACGGATATAAGGTAGACTGTAAATTAAAATGCCCAACTTTTCTAAGCCCGATGCATCTCATGCCGCGATCTCCTGAATGAACAACTCTTCTGCGGTTTTAAAATTCAGTATCTTGCGGGGGTATCGATTGATCCA
>JAZGFK010000049.1:0-12757 GCA_036479375.1 Pontiella sp.
CCGGCCGTCTAGCCATCATTGAGATGAACCCACGTGTATCGCGTTCCTCTGCACTCGCCTCCAAAGCAACCGGCTTTCCGATCGCCAAACTGGCCGCCAAACTGGCCGCCGGTTACACACTCGACGAACTCCCTAACGACATCACGAAAGAAACACCGGCCTGCTTTGAGCCTTCCATCGACTATGTGGTCACCAAACTGCCGCGCTTTACGTTCGAGAAGTTTCCTTCAGCGGACAATAAACTCGGCGTCAGCATGAAATCGGTCGGCGAAACGATGGCCATTGGACGTAACTTTAAAGAATCTTTGCAGAAGGCATTCCGCTCATTGGAAATCGGTGTCGATGGTCTTGATCTGAAAGCGGAAACCAAAATCGATGCCGAGAATCTCGACCGATATTTGCTGACCACATGCCCCGAGCGTACCATTGCTATCAAGGTGGGTCTGAAGAGAGGTTACACCCCCGAAAAAATACACGAAATGACCTATCTGGATCCTTGGTTTATCGATCAGATTCTCCAAATCGTTGAAATTGAAAAACAGATAGTCGATGCGGCAGAACTGAATTATGACCTGCTTAAATATGCGAAGAAAAATGGATTCTCTGATGAGCAGATCGGCGTGCTGCGAGGTTGCACAGGAAACGAAATCCGTGCGATCCGTAAAGAGCTGGGCATTATTCCCGTATTCAGTCTGGTCGACACCTGTGCTGGCGAATTTGCGGCAGCGACCCCCTACTTCTATTCCTGCTATGGTGATCTCGACGAAACCCGTGAGACTGAAAAACAAAGCGTAATTGTTCTGGGCTCCGGACCCAACCGAATCGGTCAGGGAATCGAATTCGACTATTCATGTGTTCACACCGTCAAGGCATTGCGTGAAATGGGCTATGAAGCCATTATGGTCAACTCCAACCCGGAAACCGTTTCTACCGACTACGATACCTCCGACAAACTTTATTTCGAGCCCCTTACCTTCGAAGACGTGATGAACATCTATGAAGCGGAAAAGCCGCTGGGCATGATTGTCCAGATGGGCGGACAAACCCCGCTTAACCTGGCAGACCGTCTCCTCGAAGCAGGCGTCCCAATCCTTGGAACTTCGCCGAAGAGCATTGCCGCCGCCGAAGACCGCGAACAGTTCCGCATACTACTAGACAAACTGGAGCTCAAGCAGCCAGAGAGCGCCACTGCTAAAACATTTGCAGAAGCAGAAGTGATCGCAGAACGCATCGGCTTTCCGGTTATGATCCGCCCCTCCTTCGTTCTCGGGGGTCGCGCCATGATGGTGGCCTACGAAGAAGAAGAACTTGAACCATTCGTGAATGCGGCCTTTGCCGCCAGTCCGGATCACCCGGTCCTGATTGACCGCTTTCTGGAACACGCCATCGAAGTGGATGTCGACCTGGTTTGCGACGGAAAGGATGTCTATATCGGCGGAGTAATGGAACACGTGGAAGAAGCCGGTATTCATTCCGGCGACAGCGCCTGCTCGATTCCTCCCTACACGCTCTCTGATGAATTGGTTTCCCGTATCAAAACCGCCTGCACCGCCATGGCCATGGAGATCGGCGTGAAAGGATTGATGAATGCCCAGATCGCTATAAAGGACAACGAGTTGTACATCATCGAAGTCAATCCACGCGCCTCACGTACCGTTCCCTATGTCAGCAAAGCAACGAATGTTCCGTTGGCCAACATTGCGACGCAAGTTACCATGGGTAAAACCCTGAAAGAATTAGGGCTCGTTGGCTTCGAACCGAAAATAGAATGGTTTGCTGTCAAAGAAGCCGTATTCCCATTCAACCGCTTTGCGGGCGTCGACCCGATCCTCGGACCGGAAATGAAATCGACCGGCGAAGTGATGGGAATCGATAAATGTTTTGAGCTGGCTTTCTGGAAGGCTGAAATCGCCGCCGGTCAGGTCTTGCCAACCGAAGGAACGGTCTTTGTCAGTGCCAAGGATCGCGACAAAGATTGGATTGTCGAAATTGCCAAAGAGTTCGTCGAAATGGGATTCAAACTGATTGCGACCGAAGGCACGGCACAGGCGTTACATAACGCCGGACTGGAAGTCACACTAACCCATAAACTATCGGAAGATGGAAAGAACGTAATTGATCTGATGAAAGGAAATGGCGTCCATTTGTTGATTAACACGCCAAGCGGACCGGTTGCACGTGTGGACGAAATCAAAATTCGTTCCGAAGCCATCCTCCGCGGTCTACCCATCGTAACCACCGAATCCGGAGCCCGTGCGACGGCCAAAGCCATTCGTTATATTGCCAATAACGATTGGGATGTTCAGGCCCTTCAGGATTATCACGCGTAAAAACGTGTTCCTACCGGTGAAAAAAGGCATCCGTAAATACGGGTTCTTTTTTTGAACATTGGATGCCTGATCATGTCTGAAGGTTTGAATCTCGAGAACCAGCGGAGGGTTTTCTTTCTCCTTTCCTTCCGTCGAGTGGCGGTCGATCAAATCGGCCGCCTTTTTTATTGCTTAAGCAAGTCGACTACTGCGTCAAACACCTGACCAGGCGCAATCGATTCAAGTGCTGCCCGGGCTTCATCGGAATCACGTGAAATATCGCGTGCTTTGACTGAACTATTCTGAATTACCCGGAATGACTTGGCCAAAGGCCCTGTTTTTTCTGGATCGGTTATTCCGTAGATACCAACAACTGGAGCACCAACTGCTCCGGCCAAATGCATTCCACCACTATCGTTGGCTACGGCAACTTTTGATCGTTTGAGCAAAGCTGCCCATTCCTGCAAACTGGTTTTCCCTGCTACGCTCATCGCTTTATTGCCCAGCCTTGAGGAAAGCTCTTCGCAAACCTCGGAATCTCCTGTCCCACCCGCAAATACAAGCGATAAATCAGTCGCGGACAAGAGTTGCTCAGCCAGTGCTTCGAAATGTTTTACCGACCACATTTTTGAAGCTCCGCGGGCAGCACCGGGCATGAGCACGGCATAGTTTTCGACATCAGACGTCTTCCCTGCCAAAGACTGGAAAGCCGAATAAGGAATCTTCAAGGAAGGGAGTTCGTGCGGTTTACCCACTGATGCGGGAGCAAGAATTGGAAAATATTCATTCGCCTGATGTCCGCCTGAAAGCGGCACCACTTTGGTCAGCATTGCTTTCCTTAATTTACCCTGTAGTCCAATACGCTGACGTATGCCGGCCAGTGTGGGTAAATAGGCCGACCGAAATGAGTTCGGTAAAATTAAGGCCTTACTAAACGTTCCCCTTCGTAGGTTCCCAACGGTTGGAAATATATTATCCAGACCCTGAATTTCGTCAGGTACGGCATGCATTTCCCATAGTGGTTTAAGATAGGGCTTTGTGAGCAGCGCAATATGCGCATTTGGATTTTCATTCCGACAGGCCTGAATGGCCGGCATGCTCATGATGGCATCGCCGATCCAATTCAATCCGACAATAAGAATAAGATCGTGCATTAATCGACCCGCGGCGTTTTAAAACAGATGCGGGAAATCCAATCCATGAACTCTTCTTCACCGCTCAGCATCTCAATTTCCACCCGCATATAGATCACCGGGATATCACAGCGTTCGACAAAGGGAAAACGCACGGCATCTTTTTCCGTCGTTAGAATGGCATCGGCTCCACGTTTCATACTCCAATTAATGGAATTTATGATTTCCTGCTGCGTAAATCGATGATGGTCGGCAAAGCGGCGGGTATAGACAATCTCCGCACCGAATGAGCGCAGTGCATTTTCAAAACTTTCCGGTACGGCGATCGCCGAGATGGCTGCAATCTTCATCCCTTTAAGTTTTTCAAGCGGATATTTTTCATCTCCAAAAACGTTTTTCAGATATTTGGCCGCATGCCGACATTCTGAAATTTCGGCTACTGGATTCATTTTTCGCAACTGTTCTTTCAGTTCCGGCTCTCCCTCGTCGCCACATTTTGTGATGAAGATGAAACCGGCACGTTTAATATTCCGCATGGGCTCACGCAACAGACCACGCGGAAGTAGATGCCCCCCGCCGAACGGATTCATCCGGTCAACCAGAGCAATGTCAAGACGGTGACCCAGTTTCAAATACTGAAAACCATCATCAAGAATCAATGTGTCGCACCCGAGTTCCTTAATGGCATATTTCCCGGCCTTCACACGATCGCGATCAACCACGACAGCAACATTGGGCAGGTTGGAAGCCAACATGTAGGGCTCGTCGCCAGCGGTCCATGAATCGAGCAAAAGGCGCTTTCCATCGGAAACCACACGAGGAGGTGTCTCTATTTTTCCGGTAGTGATGCGCTGAATCATCTTTTCGAGAAAAGGGAGTTCCTTGGATTTATATCCACGACTGAGAATGGCCACTTTTCGACCCTGTTCCTGAAGATTGCGTGCGAAGACTTCCACCACGGGTGTTTTGCCGGTTCCGCCCACGGTTAAGTTGCCCACGCTGATCACCTGGCAGCCGAGCGTACTCGCACGGATAATACGGTGGTGATAGAGCCAGAGCCGAACCTGAACAATGATGGTAAATATCCATGAAAGTCCATGAAGAATAACGCGCAGCACTGATGGCCACTTGCCTTTCTTCGAACCGTCCAGAATGGACAGCATATACGTTTCTAGGTTTTCGATCTTTCGCTTATTCGACATGGATAAAGGGAATGGTTAAAAAATGTTAGCGCAGTATAGCGATATCATTAAATTCATCAAGGCCGTACTCGGGCTCCCATTTTGGCAAAAAAACGCCCCGCTAATAAAGCGAGGCGTTATATTAATGAGTAACCTGATTACAGATTAACAGCACTGCGCAGTGCATCAATCTTATCGGTCTTTTCCCACGGGAACTGTGGGCGACCAAAGTGACCATAGGCCGCGGAATCGCGGTAGCTCCATCCATTCGGAGTCATCAAGCCGAGATCAGCAATCAAGGCGCTTGGGCGGAAGTCGAAGATTTTACCGGCCTTGAGAACTTCTTCGATCAGATGATCATCTACCTTGCCGCTACCGTAGGTATCTACGTTAATGCTGAGTGGTTTTGGAACACCGATCGCGTAAGCCACCTGGATTTCACATTTATCGGCTAGTCCTGCCGCAACGATGTTCTTGGCTGCATAACGGGAATAGTAAGCTGCGGAACGGTCAACCTTGGAAGGATCCTTACCTGAAAATGCTCCGCCGCCGTGGCTGCCGACGCCACCGTAGGTATCGACGATAATTTTCCGTCCAGTCAGACCCGCGTCACCGTGCGGGCCGCCGATAACAAACTTGCCGGTTGGATTAATGAAATATTCGGTGTTGTCATTCAGCAGGCCGGTGGGTGCGAGCACGTCCTTGCAAACCTTGATCAGGTCCGCGCGAACCTGCTCCAAAGAAACATCATCCGTCTGGTGCGAAATTACAACGGTATCAATGGCAACCGGTTTGCCTTCAATGTGCTGAATGGAAACCTGCGACTTGGAGTCTGGACGAAGATACGGAATCGTTCCCGCTTTACGGATTTTCTGGAGCTCGTCGAGCAGACGGTGGCTGTATGCAATTGGAGCCGGCATCAGTTCTTCAGTGGCATTAGAGGCATAACCGAACATCATGCCCTGGTCACCTGCGCCCTGTTCTGCAAACAGACCTTCCCCTTCAGTTACACCCTGCGAGATGTCGGGAGACTGCCCGTGTAGGCGATTGATGTATTCGAAGGTTTTGTCGCAAAACTCCAGCTCGTCGCGGTCGTAACCAATGCCACGCACTACATCGCGGGCAATGACTTCGGGATCAATATTATCCCAGCCAGCACAAGTGATTTCACCCGCGTTGACGACTAAATTGGTTGTGGTCAGTGTTTCGCAGGCAACACGGCTCTTGGAATCCTGCGCAAGACATGCGTCCAGGATAGCGTCGGAAATTTGATCGCAAATCTTGTCAGGATGTCCCTCGGACACGGACTCGGATGTAAAAACGTGATCTACTCTGATTTTGCTCATTTATTGACTCCATTCGTTTATTCGGATTTATGGATATAACGAATCAATTTAGCGGACACCTTTTTCTAGTTCTACAAAATTCGATAAGAAATATTCCCTTTTAAGGCAAGAAGCTTGACCCATCCTACCGCCCCAACCTACTGTTTCTATTCATTGGATCCCATATATGAGAGAATTTACTAAAGATAACCTGATCAACTTCCTTCCCCGGTTTTCCACTTTTGTCGGCATCGATTCAGACGGATGCGTATTCGATACAATGGAAATCAAACAGAAAGACCATTTTCATCCGGCCATTATAAAACATTGGAATCTCGAAGCCATTGAACCTCAGGTTCGGGCCGCTGCAGAGTTTACCTATCTTTATTCGACGTATCGCGGCCTCAATCGCTTTCTGGGGTTATGTAAGACCTTCGAGCTGCTACGCGATTGGCCGGAAGCCCGTGATAAGGCCGAAGTTCCCGATCCATCCGACCTTCGCATTTTTTGCGACTCCGGCCTGCCACTCAGTAATGAGACCATTAAAGCAGAAGCGGAACGTACCGGGAGTAAGTTGCTAGGCGAAACCTACGACTGGAGCGGCGACTTGAATGAAGACATTGATAAAAACATGCCTGATCCACCGTCCTTTAAAGGCGTGGAAGCCGCCCTCCAGCGCATTCAAAAAACCTCCGATGCTATCGTAATATCCCAGACTCAGGCTGTTGCGCTTCTCAAAGACTGGTACCGCGATGAACTGGCGAAATACGTTTCCGTCATTGCCGGTCCCGAGCTAGGCAGTAAAATCGATCACTTCACGATGGCCGCTGTTGACCGCTATCCTTCCAATGCGATTCTCATGATCGGCGATGCCCCCGGCGACATGGCGGCAGCGCAAGCCATTGGGTGCAATTTTTTTCCGATCAATCCCGGGCATGAAATCAACAGCTGGGATCGCTTTATGGATGAAGCCTACTCTGCCTTTCTAGCAGGCGGATTTACCAATGAATACCAGCAAAAACTCAATCGCGAATTTAAAGCATTGCTCCCGGGAACCCCGCCATGGAAATAGATAAACTAAAGAACCTGCTCAATTCATTCAAAGAGGGTTCCTCCGATTTGGAACAAACGCTGAAGACCTTAAAACAACTGCCGTTTGAGGATATGGGTTTCGCTAAGGTGGATCATCACCGCGCCTTACGAACTGGCTATCCGGAAGTCGTATTCTGTCAGGGCAAAACACATGAGCAGGTTGAGCATATTTTTCAGTCACTGGAAAAACATAACGATAATATTCTAATGACCCGTGCCGAGCCTGAACTGTATTCCCGCCTGCAGAAACTCGATGACCGCCTGATCTATAACGAGCTCGGACGCACCATTAAACTGGAAACAAAACCGCGCGAAAAAAGTGGTCTGGTTTTGATCATCTCTGCCGGTACGGCCGACATACCCGTAGCTGAAGAGGCTGCCGAGACCGCGTCCATTTCGGGCGCCAACGTTGAACGAATTTACGATGTCGGTGTAGCTGGAATACATAGATTATTGGCACACAACGAAAAAATCCAACAAGCCCGGTGTATTGTTGCGGTTGCTGGAATGGAAGGCGCCCTGCCCTCCGTTGTTGGCGGACTTGCCCCCTGCCCCGTGATTGCAGTTCCCACCTCGGTTGGCTACGGTTCGCATCTCGGAGGCATTGCCCCGCTCTTAACGATGCTCAATTCCTGCGCACCCAATATTACCGTGGTCAACATCGACAATGGATTTGGTGGTGGGTTTTCCGCCGCGATGATCAACAAAAACTGAACCCGTACTTTTTCTGCTGTAACACAGGTCTACCCAAAGCGTTACTCCAAATCGATGACCTAAGTTTTCTGCCGATTCCGCATCTCTTCCAATAAAATGCGATAACGTTTTTGAGCCTTTATTTTTTCGTCAACACCAAGAATAGGTTTAAGTTTTTCTTTATAGGCTACTTCGCCATTTCGAGATGCCACCATCGCCCATGCATAGGCCTCAACTCGGTTGCTCTTAACGCCCAGCCCTGTTCCATAAATAAAAACGCACTTAACCTGTGATTTAACGCGTCCGTTTTTAGCGGCGGTTAGATACCACTTTTTCGATTCGAGCAAATCAATTTCGCCGCCCTCATCTCCGGCATATATTCCGCCGAGTAATTCCTGACACGCGCTATCTCCCGCTTCGGCAAAAGGAAGGAAGAGCTGAGTTGCTTTTTGTGTGTCTTTTTTTACACCCAGCCCTTTTAAATAATGATGCGCAAGCAACCTGCTTGCATCGTTGTTTCCCTGATTGCTCGCCCGTTCCAACCACGGAACGGATTTTTCAATAGCCTTGCCCTTCGAATCAAGGTTGCTGTAGTAGACCCCCAGATTATACTGCGATTCCGAATCGCCCTGTTCGGCCATTCTCAGGAGATGCGGAATGACCGACTCATTGCCAGATAGGTATCTGGACCACTGGTTAAACTTCCGGGCGATCAACAACTGTGCGGGATAGTTCCCTTGGTTGGCCGCCCTAATATACCATTCAGCCATTTTTTCCATATCGGAGTCTACGCCGACACCGAGACGGTAATATTCCCCAAGCTTAAACTGGGCATCAGCATAATCCTGCACCGCCGCCCGCCGAACCCAAAGTACTGCATTTTCTTCATCCTTTTTTTGGCCAAGTTCGCCTTTCTCAAAACTCACCCCTACAGCATATTGAGCTGGAGCATAATATTGCTTAGCAGCCTTCTGCATCCAACCGAACGCCAACCCTTCATTTTGAAGTACGCCTTTCCCCTTTGAAAAGCAGTGCCCGAGTGCCATTTGTGCATCCGGATTATTTTGCTCTGCTGCTTTGTGGTACCATTCAACGGCCTTTACCAAATCGATCTCAATGCCATCTCCCTTTTCATAAACGACCCCAAGACCGAACTGCGCCCGGGATTTACCCTCCAAAGCCTCTTTCTTTAGGAATTCCAGCTGAAGGTTTGCATGAGATGAAAAAATAATCGTCCCAATCAAAACCAACACAACACTCAAAATACGCATATCCATGCCTTTAAAATCCTTATGTCTAAGAATGCAAACAAGGAAATATCTTACAGAATCATCGCCGCTCTTCAACCCTCATGCGGTATTTCAAAAACCCCAATAAAGCCAACTTCTACAGTTAACGACTAAAGCGGACACCATACAGGACTCATTCAACTTGAAAAGGGCCAGATTTTGAGGGATATTCCGCGCTTCCCAAATAAGGAGCAATGTATGATCAAGGCATGTGATTTAAAGAAGACATCCGTAATTGATATCGACGGAACCCCGCACATCATCCAAAAAATCGACTCCCAGTCGCCCACAGCACGCGGTGGCGGTACGATTTACAAAGTCCGGTTCCGCAATGTCTCCACGAACGTCAAGGTCGACAAGACCTACCGCGGAGAAGACGCACTTCAGGAAGCCGCTTATGATCAAGTACACGTTCAGTATCTTTACAAAAACGGCGACCGTTTTAACTTCATGGATCTCGAAAGCTACGAGCAGTTCGAACTAACCGAAGAAGATATAGAAGACTGCATTCCCTTCCTGATGGAAGATATGGAAGGCATCACCGCCCTGATTTCTGAAGGCAAAGTACTCTCACTTAAAATGCCCGATACGATCGAGCTGGAAATCGTCGAATGCCCACCCGCAATGAAAGGGGCATCCGCTACCTCACGCACCAAACCGGCAACACTGACTACAGGATTGATTGTTCAGGTTCCCGAATACATTGAACCCGGAGAAACCATCAAGGTCGATACCCGCGAAAAGAAATTCCTTTCACGCGCATAAGTCGAGTGATCAAATAGCATGGTCTGTGAATCGGTGCCTTCAAATTTTTGGAGCGTATCGATCGTTTGGCAGGTTCCTGGCGTATTAAGCATTTCCAGAACGATGCTTGAAATAAGCCGAATAAAGTTGCTTCAAACGCTCAACTCTTTTGCAATGTCGCCATGAAAAAAATAGGTTTAGCACTTGGAGGTGGAGGAGCAAAGGGGTTTGCGCATATCCCGATCCTTGAAGTTTTCGATGAACTAGGCGTTAAGCCCTATTGCATCACAGGCACCAGCATTGGCTCCATTATGGGTGCCCTTTATGCGTCAGGACATTCAGCCAACGATATTGCAGAAATGATACGGCAGTTGATTCTGCCGCGTGGCGCTTCGCTGAAAGACATTATCCGGGGTAAAGAGTTCTTCCGTGTGTTGGACCTAATTGATCCTCATTTCAGTTTAAAACCCCAGGGCTTGCTCAAAGGGGAAAAATTTCTTGATTTCCTCTACAAACAAATGAAGGTAACCACCTTTGAAGAACTCAGAATTCCCTTCAAGGCAGTCGCGACTGATTTTTGGAGGAACGAACAGGTTGTATTTGAATCCGGGGATATACTGCCGGCCGTTCGTGCAAGCATGGCCATTCCCTATATTTTCACACCCGTTAATATGGATGGACGAGTGCTGGTCGATGGAGGTCTTGTAAATAATGTTCCTCACGACTTGCTCGACGACCAATGCGACATTCGAATTGCCGTAGATATAATGGGAGAACAATCGACGCCCAAAACTAAAATCCCCACTCCAATGGATGCGGTATTCCATTCCTACGAAGTCATGCAGGGTTCCATTGCCAATGCAAAACTTGAAGCGCATCCAGTCGATATCTACATGTGCCCACCTCTCATGAATATCGACGTTTTGGATTTCCACAAAGCCGACGACATCTATGAACAAGGGTTAAAAATAAAAGATGACTTCAAGCGAAAACTGGAACATCTTCTGGAAGGAAAAAAGCCGTTCCTTGATTGGCTCCGGAGAAGCTGATGCAACCGACCTGGCTCATTATTGATGGCTACAATCTTCTGCATCAAGTAGATGAATTCGCCAAGCTCTTGCAGACCGACATCCATCTTGCCCGGCAGCGGCTTGTTCGCCGCATTGCAAACACGGCATATTGCATGGCCCCGCAAACAACTATCGTTTTCGATGGGCGGGAATCCGGACAGGATGATTCCCTTACCGCCAAGCATTTGGAAATTTATTTTTCTCCATCCAATCTCTCGGCCGACACGATCATCGAACGGTTGGTTTGCAGATATAAAAGTCCGGGGGGAATCCTCGTTGTAACTTCAGACCACGCGGAACATGAAACCGTTTCGAGTGCCGGCGCGCAGGTAATGTCATCACAGGAATTCATGTCGCAATGTGAACGGAATGAAAAAAAAACAGTCCCGAAACAAACCCCGCCCGGTCAGGAACCAAAACTCGGAGATCTCTTTCCTGACACTCTTTAACCACGCTCAATCCGGATCTCGCTACGTAACCGTTTAACATCGGCCGGAATCAACATTCCGGAAATGAGATTCAGTGCGTTGGCAGCACCGCAGGCCATTCCATCAATTACTGCTTCGGAAAGCTCTTTTCCTGTATTCAATGCAACCGCAATACCGGCCGTAACTGCATCGCCGCTACCAACGGGGTTGATCGCCTCAATGTTTGGCGGAAAAATTTCTAAGATCTGGGACGCATCAACAAAAAAGGCGGTCCGACCTCCACGGGTAATCAGAATCGATTGAGCGCCCTGTTTGAGTAGCAAGCTACACGCTGCCATTAAATCATCCCCACCCATCGTTTGCAGCAGTTCAACATCATTGATTTTCACAACGAACGGCTTATGCTGAAGCGCCAGCAACAGCGGTTCGCCTGGCGCATCAAGAATAGCGCGCCCGCCCTTCTCGGCCACAATCGCGCAAATCTGAGCATATGCATCGTCCGGCGCACCCATCGGAAGTTTTCCGGAGATAGGAACAATCGCCCCCGAAAGTTTCAAGGAATGAAAAAGTTTCATCATGTGCTGCCAATTATCCGCGCTGAGTGCTGGCATTTCCTCCACGAGCTCCGTGGTCTCTGGATTTCCGGCTTCCACCAGCGTTTGGCAGATTCGCGTTTCACCCTCTACCAAAACATGACGGTAGCCCACATCCTCCTCATCGAGCATTTCCTCAAGCAGCCTGCCGTTTGCCCCGCCGACAAACCCTATCAGGGTTGTAGTTCCACCTAGTTGCTTAACCATACGCGCGGTATTTGCGCCCTTGCCACCAATCCCGACAGTCACTTTCGAAGCCCGGTTCACGATGCCCTTTTCAACTTTTGAAAACTCGATAATGCGTTGCACGCATGGCGTAAATCCACAACAGATAATAGGTTTGGTTGATGTGCTCATATACGGACTATAGATAGAGTAAATTTTCAATAAATGACAGTAGACAAACAAAAATATTCGGGTATGTTATTCGCTCCTTTATCGGAACCGGTGGGATAGCGAAGTGGTTAAACGCAGCAGACTGTAAATCTGCCCTCTTAGAGTTCGAAGGTTCGAATCCTTCTCCCACCACCATATTTCACATAAGCCTCTGGATTCCAGGGGCTTTTGTTTTATACAGACGGTAATAAACCGCTGGGTGGCCCTAAACCTGTCACTAAACGTTCACCATCTTCATTCTTATAACTACTTCTTTGGAACGGTGGTCCAAAGATCGGGAGTGAAGAGTCGATTCGGTGTTTGCGAATCCGCAACCAGCAACAGAGAGAGACGGACTTGAGAATCTGGACCACCGGTTAAGTTTGGTTTTGGCGCGCATCGCGCTAGAGGCGATCCGGGGCATCGATACCGTTAACGAGATTGCTGCGAAGTACGAGGTGCATCCCGTACAGGTTGGGAACTGGAAAAAGGATCTTCTCGACCGGGTTCCCGAACTCTTCGAAC
>JAZGFK010000050.1:0-8466 GCA_036479375.1 Pontiella sp.
CTTCCCCACGCCCTTGCGGGTCGTCGAGGCATGACTCGGGGCCAATACGGCTTGCTATTCCTTTATTGTAAGACTCTTTCATTCTCTATGTGCCGCCGGTTTTAATCGGCGCTTTCGGACTGACCCCTGATCTGACTCTCCACAGAGTCAGACCCATTTTTGCCTTGATCAAGAGTTTGTTTCGTTAAGCTCTGAAGGCGGAACCTGCTTTTGCTATTGGAGGATTCATGAAGGTCAAGCCCAGCACATATAGCTTAAGCCACAACCTCACCAGCCTGTGTGGAATGGTGATGACCGCGCTCGGCTTTATCCTCGGTGCCACGCTCATCTACATTGATGTTCAACGCCATTTCGACAATCCCTACACCGGAATTTTAACGTATATGGTTGTTCCGGCCATTCTTCTGGGCGGATTGATCCTCATTCTAATCGGCGTGCTGAGAGAGCGGAAACGACGTAAGCAAAGTAGCGGCGAAATCCAACACCTTCCCGTTATAAATCTAAATGATAAAAAGCAGTTCACTACGTTGGTCATTGTGATGGTCGTTACCTTGCTTTTCATTTCCATCAGTGTCGTGGGCGGCTATCGGGCTTACCACTTCACCGAGTCGGTTGAGTTTTGCGGAGTTACATGCCACAGCGTCATGAAGCCCGAATATACCGCCTACCAAAACTCACCTCATGCCAATGCGGGCTGTACGAAATGCCATATCGGCCCCGGTGCTGACTTTTTCGTGAAGGCGAAAGTGAACGGGCTTTATCAGGTCTATTCTACCCTATTCAACAAATTCAGCCGGCCCATTCCTGCCCCGGTGCACAACCTGCGGCCGGCCAAAGAAACGTGCTACACCTGTCACTGGCCGGAAAAGTTTTTCGGTGCAACGGAACTCAAACGCACCTATTTCCGGGCCGATGAGGAAAACTCGCCCTGGACACTGCAAATGCTGGTCAAGGTGGGCGGCGCCAATACCAGCCTCAGCCATACCAAAGGAATTCACTGGCATATGGCACCCGATATAAAAATCGAGTACATCGCCGCGGATGAAAAGCGCCTTGAAATCCCTTGGGTGCGCATGACCGTGACCGGGGTCGATGGAGTCCCGACCATTTTCCAGACTCAGGAAAAAAGCAAGCAACTCACATCCGCGCAGATTGCTTCAGCGGAAGTCCGCACCATGGATTGCATCGATTGCCACAACCGGCCCACCCACCAATTCCACTCCCCCGAACGCGCCCTCAATGAAGCGCTCGCGGCCGGGATACTCAGCCCCGAAATGCCCGAAATAAAACTCAATGGCATTGAGGTCTTGACCGGGAAATACGAAACCGAAGGCGAAGCCCTGATGGCGATACAGGAAAAGCTGACCGAAGCTTACCCTGACGGTGGCGCCCAGGTAAAACAGGCGATCGATGCCATTCAGACGATCTATGCCCAGAATATATTCCCGGAAATGAAAGTCAGCTGGAAAGAGTACCCCGACCATCTCGGCCATATGATCACTCCGGGTTGTTTTCGCTGTCATAACGGCGATCACGAGACCCCCCAAGGCCAGACAATTACCCGCGAATGCAATGCCTGCCACACCATCATTGCTCAGGGTCCCGGCCTGAACACAACGAGCATCAGCACGGGCGGACTTGAATTCATACACCCAGAGGATATCGATGAAGAATGGAAAGAATCCCGTTGCGATGAATGCCACGAAGGCGTTCCCGTCATGTAGAATCACCTACTTGCTGTTCCTGTTTCTTTCCGCCTCGTGGTTGACTATCGGGCCGGCATACGCGGTTGATATTGCAAATTCAGCCTGTCTGGAATGTCATGGAGAAGAAGATGCGGAATCGTTTATCAACGGGCACCTTTTCGGCGGCTCCGTCCATGCCGACAACCAGTGTATCAGCTGCCATAGCGACATCACCGAAGCCGAGCACGACACCCCGTTAAAGAAAGTCGATTGCTCCGAATGTCACGATATCGAATCGGAAATATATCTGCAAAGCTCCCACGGGAAAGCCCTTCTCCAGGGCCGCGATCAGGCCGCCACCTGCAAGGATTGCCACGGCGATTCCCATCATATTATTCCGGTCAAAAACCCGGACTCTCCCATCAACCGCAAGAACATTTCCAAGACCTGCGCCCAGTGCCACGGCCATGTGGAGGAGATGAAAAAATTCGGTCTGCATCAGCTCGCGCCTATCGATAGCTATGACCACAGCGTCCACGGTCTGGCCAACCAGCAAGACGGCTCCACGGCTGCAACCTGTACCGACTGCCACGGATCCCACAACCTACTGAAATCAACAGAACCGGAATCAAAACTCTATTGGCAGAACATTCCCGTAACCTGCGGAAAATGCCACGAGAATATTGCCGAGACCTATGCGCGAAGCATTCATGGCCTGGCCGTTAGCGAAGGAATCAAGGACGCTCCCACCTGTACCGATTGCCACGGAGAGCATGAAATATCCACCGTTGCTTCTACCGATTCCAAGGTTTCCTCCTCGCACATATCAGAAACCTGCGCCTCCTGTCATGCCGCCGAGCGCATTGTCACCAAATACCGATTGCCCAAGTTTGCGGTAGAAACCTATATGGATAGCTATCACGGCCTCTCCATGCGCCTCGGTTCCGTGACCGCCGCCAACTGCTCTTCCTGTCACGGCAAGCACGACATCCTGCCTTCTAGAGATCCCCGCTCTTCCATCCACCCGACTAATCTACAAAAAACCTGCAGCGTTTGCCACGCCGGGGTAACCGAGCTCGTCGCTCAGGGCAAGATTCATTCCGGCACCCGCCCCGGCATGGAACACAATGCCAGTTCAGTTGTACGCAACATTTATATCTGGCTGTTTCTAATCGTACTCGGCGGTATGTTTATCCATAACGCTTTAGACCTCTTCTGCAAATTGCGCGAACATTTCAAAAAACTCAAGGAATCCGAAGGCGGCCCCCACCGGATGACCGTCAATGAACGGATCCAGCACGCCATTCTGGCCACCAGTTTCATCACCCTCGGCTACACCGGCTTTGCGCTGGTCAACCCCGACGCCTGGTGGGCAAGACCCTTTGTTGGTAATTCCTACGACTGGCGCGGATACGGGCATCGATTTATGGCGATCGCCTTCATCTTACTATGCACCTACCACCTCGGCTACGTCTGCTTCACCAAACGCGGGCGTTGGCAGATTAAACAGCTCGCTCCGCGCTGGTCCGACTTTGTGCACTTCGGGCAAATGATCGCCTTCTATACTAGATTCCGTAAAGAGCGCGCCCGCTTCGAGCATTACAGCTACATCGAAAAAGCCGAATACTGGGCGCTCGTCTGGGGATCGGTCGTCATGATGCTCACCGGCGCACTCATGACCTTCAACACATGGACGCTTACCCACTTCCCGAAATGGTTCCTCGATGTCTGCATCGCGATCCATTACTACGAAGCCATACTCGCCTGTGCAGCCATCGTCATCTGGCACTTCTATTTCGTCATGTTCGACCCCGAGGAATACCCTGTCAAATGGACCTTCCTCTCCGGCCGCGAAGGGCCGTCGGATAAGGAACGGCTCAGCCCGGAAGAGAGCCAGATCGGTCGTAAAAAAGAGAAAAAGTCCGGCAAGATGGAAGAGTAAACAGAAAATGGGGTCCGCAGGATGCTCAAATGCCGGCAATGTTAGGAAAACAAGGCCTTTTCGCCCCTTTACATTATCCGGTGCGTTCCCTATCTTTTCCCGTTTTGCAGGATATAGAAATCTGACCTAGCCAAAATATAGCGGCTTTGGTCTACTGATTTCCAAGATTTAGCTATGACTGAAAAAGATAAACTCCATAACGGAATACACATCAACCTCTTCCTGAAGGACCGCTCCACGCTCGTCGCGGGTGGCGGCAAGGTGGCACTTCGTAAAATCAGGCTCCTGCTGGATGCTGGCGCACAGGTTCAAGTGGTCAGCCCCGAGGTGCACGATGATCTGGCCGAATTGATTAAGGATAATCGGGTAATCCACACCTCCCGCGCCTTCCTTCCGAGCGACGCTGACGGAGTCATGCTGGTTTATGCCGCCACAAACAGCCGTGGCGTAAATCGCCAGGTGCTCGAGTCCTGCCGCGATAAGAATGTGCTCTGCTGCTGTGTGGATGGCAATTGGTCGGCGAGCGACTTTACAACCCCCGCAATCACCCGGCACAACCAGCTGATGCTCTCTGTTTCTTCCGGCGGCAACGATTGCCGCCAGTCCAAAATGGTTAAAAACAGCCTCGCCCGTCATTTAAGAATGATGGAATCAGCCCACCTCGTTGTGGTCGGAACGGACCATAACCATATGACCGTCGAAGAACGCGAGCCCTTCCACCTTACCGGCCCCCGGTTCGATCGGGCCGGTTTCATGATCGAGCAGCTATGGGGTCTTCACGAATTCATGATCCTTAACACCTGCAACCGCGTCGAAATCATTGCCGTGGTTTCCGAGGAAACGGCCAACAACGGAATCCTTCGTCATATCATGGGATTCACGCATTTTAAGGAAGACAAGTTTTACCTAAAAACAGGCAAGGAAGCCTTCGAGCATATGTGTCTGGTAACCGCCGGCATGCTTTCCCAGACGCCCGGAGAAAATCATATTACCGCGCAAATGAAAGACGCGCTCGAAACCGCCAAAGCACGCGGTTGGGCCAGTAATATGACGCAGGAGTGGATCAATTCCGCCCTACACGTTTCCAAAGAAATTAAGAATGAGGTTGCTCCTATACTGCATAGCTACGAGATCGAGGACCTTGCCCTGCGCTACCTCGAAGCACACGGCTGCAATCTCGCCGAATCCACCATCATGGTGCTTGGCGCCGGCATGATTGGCAAAGGCCTCATAAAAGACAGCTATCCAAAGGCTAAAAAAATCATCTGGTGCTACCACGTTAATAAACCTGAAGTTTCTGAAGATTGGCACGACAAGGTCGAGCTCTGCACGTTTAACGATATGAAAAACCGCATCACCGATGCCGACGTCATTGTCAGTGCCACCGATGCCCCCGGCCATATCCTGCACATGGCACACGCCCCGTTTTTCAATCAGGAGCGCCCCGTTCGCGTGATCGATCTCGGCATGCCGCGGAATATCGATCCCGAACTCGACGAGCTTTCAGCTGACGTTTCCGTGGTGGATCTTGACGACCTGAAATACTGGTACCGTCGCGAACTCACCGATATGAATGATATTCTGTCCCGCAGCCGCGCCATTGCCGCCAGCCACAAGGATCTCTATGAAAAGATCACCCACAGTTTTGAAGGCGGGAACAAGGCCGAGTAACCTTGCGCTGACTCAATCCCGGGCGGCACTTGATCGTATCGAGGGCATGCTTGAAGGCATCGTCTTCGAATCGGTGCCAATCACCTCCATCGGCGATACCGACCGCACAACCGATCTGCGCGAAAGCCCGCCCGACTTTTTCACGCGCGAGCTCGACGACGCCCTGCTACGGGGCGATATCGATTTTGCCATACATAGCGCCAAGGATCTGCCCTCGCCCCCGCCCGAGAAGATCGACTGGTTCTGGCTCCCGTGGCGTGAAGAACCACGCGATGTGCTGGTGTTAGCTCCAGGCCGTACGGCGGTCGATCTACCGGACAACCCCATTATTGGCGTCAGCTCCGAACGGCGCGAAGAATACTGTACTAAACGGTTTCCGAACGGAATTCAGCGGAACATCCGCGGCAATATTGAAGAGCGTATCGAGCAGGTCGACAACGGTGATTACGACATGGTCGTCATGGCCGCAGCAGCCCTTGTCCGTCTGGGTATTGAAGACCGTATCACCGAATGGGTCTCACTCGAGGATCTTGATGTTTCCGAAGGCCAGGGCTACCTCGCCATCACCTTCCGCGAAGGCGACGAACGCATGATGGCCTTCCGCAGCCTGTTCATGCAGGCCGTCACCTTTGCCGGCGCAGGCGTTAGCAGCAAGGAACTATGCACCCTTGCCACCTTACGCGCATTGCAACGGTGCGACATCTGCCTTTACGACTCGCTCATCGACCATTCACTATTGAAAGAACTGCCGCCCCATGCTCAGGCGATTGATGTCGGGAAACGCTGCGGAGCGCACAGTAAGGAACAGCACGAAACCACCAAACTAATTTGTGAATGCGTCCGGAAAAGCAAACGGGTCGTTCGCCTCAAAGGTGGCGATCCCGGCATCTTCGGCCGGCTGGCCGAAGAAACAAGCGCTCTCGAAAATCTAAACATCCCCTTTCGCGTTATTCCAGGCATCAGTGCCCTGCAAGCCGCCACAACGGGCACCGGCATGTTACTTACCCGCAGAAATGTATCCCGTGGATTCGTCGCGCTCACGCCCCGCAAAAGCGGCGGAGCTCTTGCAGACTGCAATGCGGAGATGAAGAACAAGCTACCGGTCATCTACTACATGTCGATCAAGGCCATTGAGCCGATTTCGCACCAATTGCTCGAAGACGGACACCCTCCCGAAACGCCCGCTGCATTGGTCTTTAATGCCGGCGGTGAAGATGAAAAAATCATCAAGACAACACTTGGAGAACTGCCGGCGCAAAAGCTGTCCATCAAACAGCCGGGCCTGATTATGGTCGGTGATAATACAGCCTACAGCTACAAAGCCGATCTGGGCGCCCTGCAGGGCAAAAAGATCCTGCTTACCTGCTCCGAAGCTATTCAACAAAAAGCCGCCGACTTGGTGCGCGACTTCGGGGGACAGCCTATCCAGTTCCCGCTTATCCGGCTTCAATGCAGGTCGGGGTTCGAGCTAAACCTGGACTCCTTTGATTGGCTCGTGATTACTTCACCATCATCCGTTCGTGCATTCATGAAAATCTTCCGGCTGCAAAAACTCGACTACCGGACCATTCCAAAAATCATGGTGTGCGGGCGTGGCACCGCGGCGGAGTTCGAATCGTACGGACTTCATATCGATGCGCAACCGGAATCAGATTTCAGCGCGGAAGCGCTCAAAGAACTCGCAAAGGGAATTCTTAAATCCGTCGATCGTGTCTTGCGCGTTCGTTCTGATAAAGCCGGCCCCGATCTGGCCGATGCTATCCGTGTAATCGGCGCGACCGTTGAAGATGCCATCATCTACGATAACGAAGCGATTACGCATGACGAGTTGCCGGATTTCGACGCAGCCTTCTTTGCCAGCGCCTCCGGCGTCGAATCCTTCCTCGACCAATGGGGTTCTCAATCTCTTGCGGGTAAAACTACACTTGTTATCGGAAAACCGACGTCGCGCGCATTGGAAAAACACCACATCGAGCCAGACCTCACCGCCAGGGAAGCAACGATTCCCGGCGCCATTCAGTCTCTGGCAGAACACGTAGTTTCGATTGCCATGAGCGAATGACGTTATGATTTCCCTCGATCCAATGCCTACACCGCAGGCGGCAACCATTACCGACCAGTTCTTTGAACCGGGTGGTTTACTGGAGCAACATTGCACCGCGGACGGGATTGATTTTGAGCTACGTCCACAGCAGCAAACCATGGCGCGCGCCGTGGCGGATGCTGCCGGATTCGGCCATCACCTTGCCGTCGAGGCCGGCACGGGTGTTGGCAAAAGTTTTGCCTACCTTGTGCCGCAGATTTTAACCGCACTGGAGCATGATACCCGCTGTGTAATTGCAACCTATACCATCACGCTCCAGGAACAGCTGATGCACAAAGACATCCCGTTTGTGCGTAAAGCGCTGGGTCGGGATTTCAAGGCCGTCATGGTCAAGGGCCGCTCGAACTATCTCTGCCTATTACGCCTTCAACGGGCGCGGCGAAACGGCGGAGACCTTTTTGATTCCACGAAAGAACGTCAACTCGACGACATCTATTCGCTGGCTCAAAACAAACAGCTGGGCGACGGAAGCTTTCAGGAACTGGAAGATCAGCCGGATCACGATGTCTGGGGTGCCGTCTGTGCCGAGCATGGAAACTGCACTGGAAAACGTTGCCCATTTTATAAAGAGTGCTATTTCATGAATGCCCGTCAGGAAATGTTGAATGCGCAGGTATTGGTCGTAAACCACTCACTCTTTTTTGCCGAACTTGCCTTGCGCGCCGAAGGCGCGGCCATACTTCCACCGTACGGATATGTCGTCTTCGATGAAGCCCATCAGATGGAACACGTGGCTTCGTCGCATCTCGGAATTCGGTTATCGCTCTACCAGATTGAATACTGGCTCCGGCGCCTGCACAGCGAAAAGCGGCGAGGTTTGCTTGCTGTATTGAAAGACGGAAAAGGCACCTTCATGGCCGACCAGACCCGAGAGGCGGCCGAAACTTTTTTTGACGCGGTTAAATCGCATTTTAAACTCGGCGCTCAAAAAACGCAGCAACGTGTTTTTGAGCCGCCGCCCATCGAGACGGATCTTCCCCTGAAAATCTCCAATCTGTGCAACCACCTTAAAACAGTTACGCAAACAACGGACAACGAGGATACGCAGGCCGAAATTAAATCGC
>JAZGFK010000051.1:0-6953 GCA_036479375.1 Pontiella sp.
TCTCAAACGCATAGTATTCTCCTTTTAAATCAATTCAACCTATCCAGAAGGTTGAAGGAATATCCGAGTTAAACTTCCATAACCAGCAGAATTGAAATTTCTTTTTAGTACTTTTTACTAGTTACTCCGAGGTTTCCTTTGTTTTCCTACTTTTCACCCTCTTAAAAACAACACAAAACCACCTGACTACCACGCCAACCCCTTGAGATCCACGGATTCAACACGACGTGTAGATTGTCCATTTCTAGGGTCATAAATTCTAAAAAAGAATTTGGGAAGTATCCTGAAAAGTAAAGGCCGGGCCTCGTGGAGAGTTTCCCCACAAATGCATAGAAATTTGGCTCTTCACGGAAGTGCGTCCGGATCGCGGACAAGACGATCATCTGATGATTGTGTTGTACTGGAGGGACGATCTCTGTGTCGTCCTTCCGGTGGAGTGGCCGCGCCGGGATAGGTCGGAACAGAACCCGCCCCTCCAAAAGCAATCGTTTCTACCCTGTTATCCACTCAAACACCCCATCTGTTGATCCTATAAAACGCACTTCCGTGAAGAACCAGAAATTTTTACTACCGCTTCCCTTTCTATTTTCTTCTGTAACGAAGTGAATAGGTAGCCGGGACGGACTGGATACGGCAAAGAGAACTCTGTTGCCGGGAAAAGAGCTATGAATCCTGCACCGGTATGCTTTGAATAACGAGCACGAGCGGTGATACTATCGTGCAAAAAACGCTAGTCCTTGGAAAACTTTTCCAAGGAGATCCGGGCAATGCGTTGGATTCGCAGATCCGATGAGTCGGCGTAGGTTTCCAGCAGCATTCGGTCTTCATCGATTCCAAGATCACCCAGCGTGGCGATAGCCGCGCAACGTAGCACGGTTGTATTTCCGTTCCGGGCAACATTACGGGAGGCATTCAGGGCTTCAATATGCCCCTGCTGCCCGCATAGGCGCAGGGCGGTGATGCGGTTGGCTTCGGACGCGGAGGGATCGGTGGCCAGATCAACCATGGCGGCCTGGACATCCGGTTTTTTAAATTCAGGAAACTTGTCCGACAAATAATTGAGCCCGAGCAAGGCGGTTCCGGCATTCGAGTTACCCCGTTCATCCAGCGCGTTCCAGAGGGTTTGCTCCACCCGTTTTAATGCTGCCGCAGATGCAATGCCCTTGTCGCTGGCAGCCCCCCCTTGCCCAGCGTACTCTGCCGAAGCCCGTTCATAAAAAGGGGTCATAAACTGAATACTGTAATTACGCCAGATTTCATCCTGCTCCGAACTGGTATAAATACCGGTTAATAGCTGACCGATCCCTTCCGGCATGACTTCCTGCTGTAACAGGATCTCCATCATATCGTTCTTGATTGAATTATATTCAATCGGGCTAATCGCCAATCCATCAGGATTAGGTTCCCCCAGCCAGGGCATGAGGGCTTGCACGTCCTCAACCGAAAGGTTCGGGGAGAGATTCCTCATCGCCTCCAGCCGTTCGGCGTAACTGGCATTCAAGCTGGTTATCATCTTTATAACTTCAGAAACATTGCGTTCTTCTTCATTAATAACAACATTTTCCGGGACGACCGGTTTGCTGGTTTCGAGTTCTGGAGAAGGAAGCACTTCAATCTTGTCTTGTGCTAAAAGCGGCAGGGTATCGTGAGTCGTGGAAACTTTTCCTCCATCCTCCAGAGCGTCTTCCTCGCGGTATTCTTTTGGAAGCGGATCCCCCGGACGGTTTACGAAAGTTATTCCAACCAACACCGCAACGATAAGCAAAGCCAACACAGTTAAAATTCGGATTATTTTATTCATGATACCCTTGAGTAGATTTCAGAAAGAACCGGAAAGCTAGCAACAAGAAATAAAAGAGTCCATCTATGAGCGCATAAAATTTGTTTGCATGTAGTACAATGAATTTCGCATTGCACTTTAATTGTAATCACCGCTGACTGGCATTTAACCCATTTTCGCCGCAGGATCAACGCTCCTCTGTGGAGTGCACATCAATTATTTTAACCATGCCGAGGGTAAGAACAAGCGCATGAACGACATCGAACTGGATCCAGAAAACTTACCGCCTATTACCGTGTCATTTGTATGTTCTTTAGTTATTTTCCATTCATGAAAGTTTCCGTTGTCATGCCGGTGTATAACGCCAGAAAAACTGTGATTCATGCTTTAGATAGCTTGCGTGAACAAACATTCCAGTCGATGGAAATTATTGTAATTAACGATGGATCAACCGATGGCTCGCTTGAGTTACTGCATCAGCAAAAAAATATCAAACTGCTCGACCATTCACACCGCGGAATTGTCCCGGCACTCAACGACGGACTTGCCGCAGCCAACGGCGACTATATTGCCCGAATGGATGCCGATGATTTCTGCCATCCGGAACGGATCGAACAACAGGTCTCTTATCTTGATACGTTTCCAGACATTGGAATCGTGGGTTGCCGCGTGGGCTTTGGTGGCAACCGCGAAAAACAGGTGGGCTACGCGACCTACGTCGACTGGATCAACTCCCTGATCGAGCCGACATGTATTGAACTCAACCGCTTCGTTGAATCTCCATTTGCCCATCCCTCGGTTATGTTCCGTAGCGGCCTGCTCGAACAATATGGTGCTTATCGAGACGGCCCGTTTCCTGAAGACTATGAACTGTGGCTGCGCTGGATGGCCCAAGGCGTTAAAGCAGGAAAAGTCGATCAGGAACTTGTGATATGGAATGACCCCCCGAATCGACTTTCGCGAACCGACGAGCGCTATAGCATCGACGCCTTTTACCAGACGAAAGCCGAGTACCTTTTTAAATGGTTGGAAGAACATAACCCGCACCATCCGGAAGTTATTGTTTGCGGTGCAGGCCGCGTTACTCGAAAACGAGTTTCCATTTTGAAACAATGCGGATTACGCGTTACGCATTACATCGACGTCAAACCTCGAAAACTAAATTGCGGAACCCCCGTCATGCCTTATTCAGATATTCCCGATCCAGCAACTTGCTTTATTCTTCCAATGGTAGGAAACCGCGGCGTCCGCGAACAGATCCGGGCGCTACTGAAAACGCGCAGATTCATGGAAGGTAAGAACTGTATTTTCGCGGCTTAAGTAATCGTGTGCAGAGCCGCCCCCCGAGCGGCGGGGTCTCGGCCCCCGCCCTACAAAACCTGTAGCCGAGGTTCTCGACCTCGGACCGTGCGCAAAGGCCGTTCCTCCGAACCGATCTGCCGTGCGGCGGGGTGAGGACACCCCGCCTACCAATTTGATCAGGTTGGGACAGACCGCCGGGCTGTCGGCGCGCTCGGCGATCACGCCCTACCGTTTCATCTCGATTTCTTCATTGAGAACGCGAAACGATCAATCGGGTTTTACAACACCTGTAATTTCCCCAATCAGTTCTTCTGATGCTTTGCCGATACAGTTAAGTACAGCATCGGCATAGTTCAGGTAAAGCGGTCTGCGTTCGTCATGGAGATCATCCAGCGACATACCGGATTTGATAACGACGCCGCGTTGCGAGATATCGCCGATGCGGCGTTTGATTTCATCCATCGGCACATCGAGATAAATGATGGTGGCGATTTCTTTCAGATGCTGCATGGCATCGGCGCAATAGACCGCGCTGCCGCCGGTGGCGATGACGCAGTTTTCGCAGACGACTGATTTAACCGTGTCGCATTCAAGCGTCTGATAGGCGTCCATCCCATTGGCGTCCTGATAGGCCTGCATCGAAATTCCGGCACGGGCCTGTACGAGCAGGTCCGTATCCATGAATCCCATCGAAAGCCACTTAGCCAGTTGTACGCCCAGCGTACTCTTTCCGCTCGCCGGCATACCGATCAACACGATGTTGGATTTTGCATCAGACATTTAACCCCCCACTTCGCTTGAGAACACAGAGTTCACGGAGCCTATTTCTCCGTGGTGAATTTTTTATACTTCGTAATCAACCACGGCCCGTTCGCAGACGAGCGGCTTTACGAACTCAACCACTTTCAAATGCTCGGGATGGTTGGCGTAGGCGGCGAGATCGTCCATGGATGCAAACTCGGAATACAACACCATATCTTTCGAAGCCTCTTTTCCAACCAGATCTAAACCAATTTCTATATCGATGAGCGTGGGAGCCACCCCCTTCAACGATTCCAACTGGCGTTTCATCTCCCACTTATCCGCCTCAACTACGTCGTCCTTAAATTTCCACATCACGATATGTTTTATCATTTTTTCCACCTTCCTTTTTAATAGTGGCGAGGATGTTAACCACGGAACTTGTGGAAAACACGGGAATATTCAATATTATGCGCTTTTAGTACGGATACTTTAATTATGAAAGATGCGAACAAACCATATCAAAAACGCGGATCAAACTTTGGCCGCAATAATAGCCCGGCACGAAAGAATAAACATGCCTCCAGCTCCAAAGCCTTGATTAAAGATGAATCCGAGCTGGGCGCTTTATTGGATAATGTAAAAGTACCCCTTATTTTGATTCTGGACTGCATTCAGGATCCGCATAATCTGGGTGCCTGTCTCCGAACCGCCAATGGCGCGGGCGTTGACGCGGTCATTATTCCTCGGGACAAGGCCGCTCCAGTAACTGAAACCGCAATCGCGATCAGCTGCGGCGGAGCGAGTCATACCCCGATTTTCCGCGTTACGAATATCTCACGTACGATAGACGACCTTAAGAAACGCGATATATGGATTGCGGGTACATCCGACCATTTGGGAACCAAAGACCTGTATAAAACGGATCTAACCGGGCCTTTGGCACTGGTTATGGGATCGGAAGCAAACGGCCTGCGCCAACTGACTCAGAAAAAATGCGACTTTCTAATTTCATTTAAGATGGCTGGATTTGTGGAATGCCTGAACGTTTCAGTAGCAACCGGCGTCTGTCTCTTCGAAATTATCCGGCAACGAAATATTGATAAGGATTAAACACGAAGACACGACGTTTTGTTCCTTTGTGCTCTTCGAGGCGTTGTATTTAAGATCCTACTTCTTTTTCTTCTGGCGCGCCTTTTCCTCCTCATATTCGTCGAGCGTTCCCCGGTAATCAACGATTCCAGTCTCGGTAATTTCGAAAATACGGGTGGCCAGCGTTGCGATGAAACGGTGGTCGTGCGATACAAAAATCAGTGCATTTGGAAATAGTGAGAGCGCAAAATTCAGTGCTTCAATTGACTCTAGGTCCAGATGATTGGTCGGCTCGTCCAAGGCCAGTACATTGCCCCCCTCCATCGTCATCTTCGAAATAATCAACCGGGCCTTTTCACCTCCGCTGAGTACGCCAATCTTTTTCAAGGAATCATCGCCGCGAAAAAGCATTCGTCCCATAAAGGAACGCAATTCAGCCTCGGAGGTTCCTATCTCTGAAAACCGGTTCAACCAGTCCAATGCGGTCGACCCCGAATCCAGTAAATGAGACGCATCCTGGGGGAATAATCCGATTTCAACGGTTTCACCAAATACAACCGACCCTGCATCAGCTTCCAGTTGACCACAAAGAATGTTCATCAAGGTTGTTTTACCACTCCCGTTTTTACCGATTATGGCCACGCGTTCTTCATGACCGATCGTGCAGGAAAAATTGCTGAACAGGGTTTCATCATATGACTTTGAAATCTCCTTGGCTTCAATCACCTTATCACCCAGCCGGGTCTTCGGCTTAAAGCGAATAAAGGGCGACACACGGCTACTGGGCTTGGTTTTGTTAATCTCCAGCTTATCGAGGGTTTTCTTGCGCGAGGTGGCCTGCTTTGCCTTTGAAGCATTCGAGCTGAAACGCGAAATAAATGCTTTCAGATCTTGTGCCTGCTTCTCGACCTTCTTATTCGCCTTTTCCTGCAGCTCCCGCACCTCAAGACTCGCAATGGTAAAATCATCATAATTACCCTGGAACATACGGATTTCGTGATAGTCCAAATCGGCAATATGCGTACAGACCTGATTTAAGAAATAACGGTCATGCGAAATCGCGATCAGCGTTCCTTTATATCGCTGTAGCAGTTCAACCAGCCACTCGATCGATTCCATGTCCAGATGGTTGGTCGGTTCGTCCAGCAGTAAAATTTCCGGCTGACCAAAGAGCACCTGCGCCAGTAAAACCCTAAGCTTAAAGCCCCCCTGCAACACCGTCATATTCTGTTCGAACAGATCCTCGGTGAACCCCAGTCCGACCAGAAGCGTTGCGGCTTCGGCCTCCATGGTGTAGCCACCCGCTTCACCAAATTCATCCTCTATATGACCGCAACGGTCATTTTCCGCATCCGTCAGATCATCTTTCGAATAGAGATATTCCCGCTCGCAATGCAGCTTCCATAGCTTGGGGTTTCCCATATATACCGTGTCGATAATTGAATATTCATCAAAGGCCGAGTGATCCTGACGAAGATACCCGAGGCTACAACTATGGCCGATCGTTATCTCGCCGTCGCTTTGCTGTTGCTGCCCGGTCAGGATTTTCATGAAAGTGGATTTTCCGGATCCGTTGGCTCCGATCAGTCCGTAGCAATTCCCCGGAGTAAATTTAACCGAAACATCCTCGAATAAAGCTGTCTTGCCGAAACGCATGGTGATTTTAGATGTAGCTATCATATGAAAACCCTGATTTTAAATCTGTAATTTTTTAAAAAGCAGGCAGTGCTATAGCAATATATTGTCTGTGAGCCCACTGTAAATTGAAACGAAGTGGATCAGAGTCGGTTAAGCGGTAGCCGGTGTATAGACTGATTTTCGAAGATTTAACTTAACCATTTCAATATGGAATTCGTCGGAACACCAATCAAATAACACTTTTGTTATTAATACTCACTGGTGTCCGGTAAGCATTTGAAATCATAGACGACCCGGAAAAACTCCTGCATATTGTGTTTCACCACAAAGCACGATAAACAAGGAGCTTCCGAGTCATGGGATACCAGCCTACGATTTTTAATCAGTTGTTCAATTTCAT
>JAZGFK010000052.1:0-3185 GCA_036479375.1 Pontiella sp.
ATGATCCGAACCGTCTGACCGGAGTAGAGGAGCACTTTGTGGTCGGGGGAACCGGCGGCTGGTGGTGGGTCGAGAATCAACAGGGTCTATTGACGCCCGAAGTACATATGAAAGAGGGCTACGGCGCGAACATCGCGGGCAACACCACGGCATTCCTGAGGGCGATTGAAGTGGAAATGATCACCCCGGCGGGCGATCCGGTGGCTTCGCCGGAAAACCTGGAGATCTATGGGCAGAACGAGTTTACCTTCTCGTGGGATAATCCTGGGGTGTTGACGATGGATCTGCGAGTGCTGGTCACTCCGGCTGGAGCAGCTTCCGATATTGCGGAAAAGTGCTACTTTACGGTGGGAACCATTGGTTCTTCGACCATGGCGTGGGATGCCGCAAATCCGGGCGGTAAGCCCGTGGTGGTGAATGACGATTACCTCGAGGCCACCGTCACCTTTACCGGACTGCCCGCCAACAACTCGGACTTTGGCCGAAAAACCGCCGCCCTCTATCTTGATGGGAGCCTCATGGCTGCCAATGACTACGAGGTGTTTTTTCGTAAAATAGCGGTAAACCATCCGGGAGGAACCTCAACCGATCCAAACTGGTTCTATTACTGGAAGGATGGCAACGTCTGCGGAATCGACAGCGAGGTTCTTTATGATCCAATTATTGACTATGGAAAGTATGTTGAAGGGGATCTGGTCGTATATGTCGGATATGAAGCCGCAGAAGCGAACGACGGAATCCATACCTACGTAAACAGGTTTGACAGCACTACGATTCAGGGCACAGGAAACGGGAAAGGCATCAAATGCGTGGCCGAAACCATCGCCCATGAACAGTTGCATAAGCATGTCTACCAAAACCTGAGCGGCACCGACAATGATGCGGACAATATTCCCGATGCGATGGAAGGATCCTATCTGGGAATCTCAACGGCAACCAACCATCCCGACACCTTTGATATGGCCGGAATATTTGGCTATTCAGGATATTATGATTATGGCGACGAGGAAGTTCGTTGCCGGGTATCTGAGTTGAATGTATCTTACGATACGACGAAAGACTGGGCGAACCCGGGGAGCCAAAGCAAAATCAAATGGGGACCATAGAATGAAAAAAACGATTTTTGTTTCTGCAGTATGCACTATGTTGACGGGGATTTGTGTCGGCGGACTGACGGAATCATTGGAATCCCGTTTTTCTTCCGTGACGGCAAAGGAAGATGGTGTGTTGATCGTGCTAAAGGAGCGCCGTATTCCCGATAGGGTATCTATCCCTTCTTATGGTGTTTCTGCTGGAGAGAACGAACCTAAAATGCGCTCAAGCAGTGAGCTTGGAGAATATTTCATTCCGTATGGCTTTAAGTGGCCGGTTCGGATTGGTCAAAGGGATACTAGTATCCGTTTTAAACCACTTGTTTTAGGTAACGAGAGAAAGGGATTTTCGCTTCATGAGAAAAATATGCGGCGGAAATGGCAAGACGAAGCAACTGGTGTCCTGATCTATGTTGATAATTCGTCGCCAGATGGTCGTTCATACGAGATAATTGATGAAAAAAACTATAGGATAAACTTTTATCCGGGGGGTGTTAGGGAAACGAATGTTTACGCGCGGACGACAGCAAAACAGATGAATTTATCGAAGGTATCAAATCCCGGTTTGGTTCCCGCTCTTTCCGACGAAGAACAACCGGTTCAGGAAACTCTTGCGGATGCTGTTTGTACATACACTGCTTTGAGTGACGCGCCAGAACAAGCGACTGAAGGAACAAGCCCCGGCTTCCGGTGGCTGGCTTTCCCGATCATCGGGATTCTGCTCGTGGCGCTCCTGACGTTCTTTAAGCTACGGAAGCGGTGATGATTTTCCCCGCGCCCCTTTCCATTTAAAACCGGTAGGCAGTGGGCTCTGAAACTTCAGGGCGAACACCGCCAATGCTTGCCGGGATTTGGGCGAATCCGGGATGCCAAAGCAAAATTAACTGGGGGCCATAAGATGAAAAGAATAGTTGTTGTTTTTCTAGCGTGCAATTTATTGGCTGAAATTTGCATTGGGGGATTGACGGAGTCATTGGAAAATTATTTTGCTTCTGTTTCTACACAGGAAAACGGGTTGCTAATTGTGTTAAAGGAGAAAAAAAGACCAGACAGGGTATCTGTTCACTCTTATGGCGCTCCTGCCGGAGAGAACGATCCCCAAATGAAGTCAAATAGTGAGTTGGGTGAATGTTTTATTCCGTACGGCTTTAAATGGCCCGTTCGAATCGGGCAGCGGGATTTTGGCTTCAGATTTTATCCTCTCGATTTAAATGATGATCGAAAGGGATTCTTTATTCGAGAACAAGCCCTTTCTCCTAGAGGACGGAGTGAGAAAACAGGAGTCTTGCTTCATGTCGATGAGCTGTTATTGGATGGTCGCTCATACGAGATCATTGATGAAAAACACTATGTAATCACTTCTGAGAGAGGTGTTAGAAAGACGAATACTTATGCGAAGGGAACTTCTGAGCAACCAGTTTCCAGCATAAAATCTATCAAGCCAAACAACAAACAACCTGTTCATAAAACCGATGTGATAGTCATTCAGGCCAACAACACTTTAACCGAACCAGTACTGCAAACAACCGATGAATCAACCTCAAATCCGTGGAAACTTGTTTTTCCGATCATGGGTGTTTTGCTTATCGGTCTCTTTGCGTTCTTCAAGTTCAGGAGGCGTTGATGGGTTTTCCCGCGTGCTCCTTTTCGTATAGAAGTTACCGGTAAGCACCTCGCCGTGGCGGGTCGACAATTTACAGGGCCTGCTGACCACCCGCGTACACATAAAGAGGATGACGGCGCTAACATTGCCGGCAACACCACGGCGTTCCTGCGGGCGATTGAAGGTAAAGGTGTCAGCATCGGTGTCCGGCAACCTCGCTACAAGTACGCCATGAGCGCATCACCAAACTCAAGAAGGTAGACTTTTGGAGGAGATTTTCCGAAAAAAGGAGAGGGGTCAGCTCGGAGAGGGGTCAGCCCGGAGAGGGGAGAGGGGTCAGCCCGTGCATTGTAGCATCTTTTCTCGCAACGCTCGACAAGGCCGACATCCAGGCCACACGCACTCAGCAAGCGGTCTCGATGCAGCCAATTCGGGAATGTATGCACATGCCCCACATAAGCCGGATAACTGCTCCACCGATACTGTTCCAA
>JAZGFK010000053.1:0-3519 GCA_036479375.1 Pontiella sp.
CTGGATCAATCGATACCCCCGCAAGATACTGAATTTTAAAACCGCAGAAGAGTTGTTCATTCAGGAGATCGCGGCATGAGATGCATCGGGCTTAGAAAAGTTGGGCATTTTAATTTACAGTCTACCAGGAGTATAGCTCAAAAAATGGCTCAGAACTCTAGGTAAAATTGTTAAATATGGCAATGTTGATCATAATGAGCACATATATACTTATAAAATAGTCATGTATAAAAATTGACTAAAAACCAGGGAGGATTATTCTACATATATATATCGATAGAGTAATGGAGATAAACATAACCGGAGGTTTAAAAAAATGAGTACGCCTACAAACAACAAAAAGCTTCTCGATTGGGTGGCTGAAATAAAAACCATGTGCACACCTGATCAAGTAGTTTGGTGCGACGGTTCCACCGAAGAATATGACCGCCTGATGGCTGAAATGGTTAAATCGGGCATGGCAATTAAGCTGAACGAACAAAAACGTCCAAATAGCTATGCCTTCAATTCCGATCCTTCAGACGTTGCCCGTGTTGAAAATCGCACCTATATCGCATCCGTTAAGGAAGAGGATGCAGGACCGACCAACAACTGGATTGACCCGAATGAACTGAAAGAAACCATGAAGGGGCTGTACGCCGGTTGTATGAAAGGCCGCACCATGTACGTGATCCCATTTTCCATGGGACCGATCGGATCCCCGATCGCCAAGATCGGTGTTGAAATCTCCGATTCTCCTTACGTTGTGGTCAACATGCAGATTATGACCCGTATGAGCCCGAAGGTACTTGAAATTCTCGGCGACAACGGCGACTTCATTCCCTGCCTTCACTCCATCGGTTCTCCGCTCGAGTCCGGACAGGTAGACAGCCGCTGGCCTTGTGCTCCGATCGAAAAGAAATATATTGCCCACTTCCCTGAAGAAAACCTGATCTGGTCCTACGGATCCGGATACGGCGGAAACGCCTTACTCGGCAAGAAGTGTCTGGCACTGCGTATCGCTTCTGCAATGGCCGGTCGCGAAGGCTGGATGGCTGAGCACATGCTCATCTTGCGCTTCACTAATCCGGAAGGTAAAAAATTCCACGTTGCAGCGGCATTCCCGTCTGCTTGCGGAAAAACAAATCTGGCCATGCTTCAGTCCACGGTACCGGGCTGGAAAGTTGAAACCATCGGTGATGATATTGCCTGGATGAAGCCTGGTCCTGACGGACGTCTCTACGCGATCAATCCGGAAGCCGGTTTCTTCGGTGTTGCTCCGGGTACGGCTGAATTCTCCAATCCGATGGCGCTCGCAGCCTGCGCGAAAGACACCATCTTCACCAACGTTGTTGTGACTAAAGATAAAGATGTGTGGTGGGAAGACATGGGCGTTAATTGTGCCGGTGGAACCGACTGGAAAAATAATCATTGGACGCCTGACACCGTTGATGCCGATGGCAACAAGGTTAAGGGGGCACACCCGAACAGCCGCTTCACTGCACGTGCTGTAAACTGCCCGGTTATCTGCGATGATTGGCAGGATCCGGCCGGTGTTCCGATCGATATCTTCGTATTCGGAGGAAAACGTACTTCAGTTATGCCTTTGGTTCACGAAGCATTTGACTTCGAACAGGGCGTATACATGGGAGCAACGGCTTCTTCCGAACCGACTGCTGCGGCCCTCGACGTAGGTGCAAAACTTCGTTTCGACCCGTTCGCCATGACGCCATTCATCGGATACCACGCTGGCGACTACATGCAGCATTGGTTCGACATGGGCGAAAAACTCGGCGACAAAGCTCCGCGTTGTTTCTACGTAAACTGGTTCCGTAAAACTGCGGATGGAAAATGGCTATGGCCTGGGTTCGGCGAAAACTCCCGCGTTCTGAAATGGATGTGCGACCGCGTTGAAGGCAAGGTCGAAGCTCGCGAAACGCCAATCGGTCTGATGCCTATCGACGGCGACCTGACCCTCGACGGCCTCGACATCCCGGCTGAAGATTGGGCAGAACTGATGAAGGTTGATACGGAAGCGTTCAAAGCCACTGTGGCTGACGCCAAGGAATACCTCGCTAAGTTCGGCGACAAACTTCCGGCCAAGATGACTGAGCAGCTCGAAAAGCTATCAGCTCGCCTCGGCTAATTTAATATTCGGATTAAATGATGAAAGCGTCCCGCTCGCGGGGCGCTTTTGTGTGTACCCAGGTGAGTTGATCTCCAGATCAACTTGCGCCATTTTCGAGTTAGAGAGGTCTTATTATACCATTTATCAAAACATTCCGGTATAAAATATAACCGCGTAGCGTTTGCTTGAGTATGCAGCCAGCCATCGCCAACGAGCTTCAATGCGTATGAAGGATCTTCCCAATAGGGCTTTAATGCCTCACTGATCTTTTCTTCAATGCCATCGAACGTTTCAAAGCCGCGGTTGCAAATCGGATCTTTCATGACATCCCAGAGGCGCTTGGGTGTGGCCCAGTGATACGCCAGGAAGATAGCAAAACACACCATCGCCCTGGGTGATCTCCAAAGCCCCAAAGACATAGCTCCAATCAAATTTCTGCTGCACGGGTTTCACCACGCGTTTCCCCTTAAGCCATATGAACGTTAAGCGTGAGCTGACACGGAGTTAAAAACTTTAGGCATGAACTTTGGGCGTTGTACCGTGTCAGCTCCATGCACTGGTTGGAAAATTATTTATCTCTGTTTCGTCGATCTAATATAAATGCATGAAGTAATCTTTCCGAACGCATGACATGTAAAATGTATGCTGTGTCATTTTCTACTCGGTAAAAGATACGGCATGGAGGAATAACGATTTCTCGATAGGGTGTCCTGGGGAGCTCTGTAGGACGTTTACCAGAATTTGGATAGACGGTAAGATGTTCGGTTCGATCAAATACCTTTTGAACATAATTTGACGCCGCTGATGGATCATCTAGTGCTATGTATTCAGCAACTTCATCTAAATCTATAAGGGCTGGTTCGGTCCAAATCAGTTGAGCCATTTCTTCATCTTCCGCTTGGCTTCATCTTGCGTGTAGGTTCTTTTTTCAAGGATGGCCCGTTCTCCCCTTGCAATTCCTTCTAATATTCCCATCCGATTTTGCATAAACTCATAGGAGTCAACATCTACAAGGTATGCGGATGGTTTTCCATGCTCAGTAATTAATACTGGCTCTCCTGAACGGTGAAGATCGGAGAGAATTTGAGTTGCCTGTCTTTTGAGTGTGGTTACTAATTCAGTTTTCATGCCAATAATGATACTTTAGTGATACTCTGTTGGCAATCATTTTATATCCATTTCCAACGTTTAAACATGACCCTCTCGGGAATCAAACACTGACCGAATCGATGGGCGTTTTCACCGTAAAGTCTATGCATTGGGTACGCCTAGCATGAATACAAACTGATAGAGCAACACACTTTCTGTAATTTCAAATAGGCGCATCAGTCAGCCTTCATTTTCAAGTAGGCCTTTTCGGCCGATTCCCATTCTTCGCTTACTTCCATTAAAATTGCACTCACGAGTCTCAG
>JAZGFK010000054.1:0-3086 GCA_036479375.1 Pontiella sp.
TGTCTGTTGTCAGGTTGCCGACAATCAGTTCGTCTTCTCGAACCGCTATACTCATCTGGGAGAATATGGCTTCCAAAGCCAGCGCCTTTGCAATAATCGGCGGTTTGTCCTCATTCTTTTTATAGGCCTCCGTGATAATAACGGCCCTTTCGATATCGACTTTTCGTTTGCTTTCCACATAGCGTTTTCGCAGTCTTTCAATACGCTTGTTCATGATATTCATCCTAGTGGATAGGGTTATTCGCTCGCGGTGGATAGGATCATCGGAATCTGTCTACATTAAATAGATCGCACTGGAGTGTCAACAATATTGATGTAGTTTCATAAAGTGAAGACATTGCTTTTTCAGAGCGTATCAAGGGAAAATGGTGAATTGTGTATCGGCTTCCGCTGCAGCCCACCATATTGGGGCGTCAATTAAACGGAATCATTAATCATCCGATATGCCTATCCGGTTGCTTCAGGGGAAACAGGAAAACTTGCAAGTTTTTCATTAAGTTACTTGAAAATGGCACAAAACCTGCCAGGGAAGTCACAACATATTGAAATTCAACATAAAATAGGATCATCAAGTCCGCCGCACCTGAGTCATTCGGATAGGCATATCATCCGAACAACCAAAGCAGGTTTTGTTGTCAAGATTAATTATTTGCTATTTCCCATTCGAACTAAAGAAAGTGGCCGGCAATAGCATTGACGCTGCACACAGCATCTCGCGAAACATTTCAGAAGGTTATTGTCGTCGCAGTTTGAAAGAATACCTGAATCATCCAAAATGGAATGATGGCATCATGGGTTACTGTAAGAAATAGAATGATATTGTTCCTTCAACCCAACGTTCCACTATTCCAAAATTCCAAAATTCCAACATTCCATGTAGGCGGCATAAAACCAGTGCCGTTAAAAGCTGCATGATTTCAACATATTATAGAAATTCCGAGACGTTAGCCATCTGCCACTAGTTTACGTAAATCCTCACCGCTTTTCTTCAACCAGTTATAGAGAACCATTATGTCCGTACCGATGCTGAAATGGCGCACACCAAGGTCAAGGTAATATTTTGCCTGATCGGGGCTCATGATCTCAGCCCGCGGCGGCACCCCCATTTCAAGAGCGGTTTCGAAGACTCTACGTTCAATTGCCTTGATCTCTGGTGAAGTCCGCTCGCCTGCTCGTCCAACACTCATCGAATAATCGGCGCCGCCCCACTGAATCATGTCGATCCCTTCTATCGCCAGAATATCTTCCAACTGCTCGACAGCCTGTTTTTTCTCGATCATGATCATCACAACGATGTCTCGGAGCGCTGCAACATATTCCGGAGTTCCAGCATGGCTCATGTAAGCAAAACGACGTGGTCCGACGCCATAAATTCCGCCGTCTTCGGGTGTTTCCGGACGGACGATACGCACACAGGAACGCACATCCTCAACTGTACGACAATCAGTGAACAAGACTCCCTGGAAGCCGGCGCCAATTGCACGCTGTGCCATAAAGCCGCGCGGCTCTTGGTCGACCTTGATGACGGCAGACATATTGTACAGTTCTGTGGTTCGGCCAAAGTTATCCAGCGTGTACAAATCAAAGGGAGCATATTCCGCTAGAAACTCGACATAATCAAACATGCCGGTATGCCCAATAGCTTCTATAATTGATGGCCAGGTGTTGTGTACGCGCGTGCTGATCGTTGGTTTCCCTGTTTTCAATAATTCTCTGAATCGATTTGGTTTCATTAATTTAACCTCATTCATTTAATGTTGATTGATTAAAAAACACGGCGCTTTTCCCAAACTTCCGGGTTTGCAATATATTCAGGCTGTTGGGCCTTTAATACCCGCAAAATGCCTTCGACCACGGTTAATCCCATCAATTGCCGCCCTTCCTCGGTTAGGCTGGCGATATGCGGCGTGAGCACTACATGATCAAATTTAAAAAGCGGGTTATCGGGGATGGGTGGTTCCGGATCGTAAACATCCATTCCCGCGCCAAAAATCCGATCTTCTTTCAAGACTTCAATGAGTGCCTCCTCATCCACCACAGGCCCTCGTGATGCGTTGATTAGAATTGCGTTCGGCTTCATTGCCTGCACGACATCCCGGTTTATCATTTTATTCGTTTGAGTCGTCAAGGGAACATGGACGGATAGAACATCCACCATGCCAGCCAGTTCGATCAGGTCTTCAACCGGCGTCGCATCGGCCTTTGCCACTTGACTAGCATCGAGAAAGGGATCAAAGACATATATCGACATCTCCAGGGCAGACCGGCACATATCAGCCAGTCGACGTCCAATTCGCCCATAACCCACGATTCCCAGCGATTTGCCCTTGAGTTCCAGGCCCATGGCACGGGGCTGTTTGGCAATTGCCCAATTTCCGCTGCGCACAGCTCCATCCATCAGAGAAAGGCGTCGCGCCGTTGCCAAAATCAGTGTAAAAGCATGTTCCGCCGTTGACTCTGTAGGGCCATAGGGCGTGTAGACCACAGGAATACCCCTCGCGGTGGCGGCATCAAGATCCACATTATCCAGGCCGACTCCGTGACGGCCAATCACTTGCAGTTTGGGGGCGAGATCCATTTCTTGAGGACCCAGGTCAATCCCGACACCCAGCAAAAAGGCATCGATTCCAGGCATCATTTCCAGGATCTCAGGATTTGAGGCCTTATAGGGAGTTAGGACTTCCACTTCCTCAGCCAATCGTTTCAATGCATCGGGATGAATGGGTTGCTGTACCAGTACCTTAGCCATTTTTCCTAACCTCAGAGATAAGACATTGCTTTTTCGAAAGAGAAATATAGTGGAATCAGCCTTGTATGTCAAGACAAAATGGGGCACAATATATGGGGTTTCAGGAATGCGGTATGGCAGAAAGGGTTGTGAATATTTAAGGGACGTTCTCAAGTTTTAAAGTTTAACGGTAATCAAATAACATGAGAGTTGGGCGATAATTATGGGATCCCGGTAAAGGGATACCGGGACATCCTTAAATATCTAAATAATTTGCGTTACTTTTCCATTCATGATAGTTAATGTGCCCAGATTAGCTCACTTAGATGCACTTAGATGCTCCCGGTGTGCTGCATCA
>JAZGFK010000055.1:0-25591 GCA_036479375.1 Pontiella sp.
GACATGTGTATCCATGCATAGAAAGTTATCAGCTTTCCCAAGCGTTGCCTATGGGGTGACCGAAAAGACGCATACCCGGAAACACCGCATTTACTGCCGTAAATACGCCTAAAAATGAAAAAGGCGAACTCGCAATGAGTTCGCCGCAGTAAAGTATGGTCGTCCTGATCGGATTTGAACCTACAGAGTCGCAACCCCTATAATAATGCTATTACAACCTTGATTTTATTCGTATCTTGTTACTGTTATTCTACTTGCACAATATACTATAATGCTTATTTTTCTGGGGTTGTAATTAGCCTAAGTTCGCATTGCCATCCAACACGGTGTCCTATCAGGATTATAACCGAAACCAAATTCGAACCCTGTTGGCTCTAGGGTATCGGAAGCAAAAGTTCGCCTTAAGCCATGACTGGTACCCGATCAGGATGAACAGGGGTTTTGTTGACGCTGACTCGGAAGTTGAAGTTCGCATTGCCATCCAGAAAGGATACCAATCCGGAAAGACTGGGGATTAGTGAGCCGGAGAACGGAGAGCAAACGGAGAAACGTGGGATCAATCGGGCGTAAAAATGCCATCTTTGGGGATGGAGAACGGCACGGAAACCAGTTTATGGGGCTCATTTTATTATTCGCCCAACTTGCAAGTTGTTGGTGGGGTTGCGGATACAGATGCATATACTTCCTGGTCACAAAAAACGGCGAGTCCCGAAGGAGTTCGCCGTAAAAATACATGGTCGGGGCGACAAGATTTGAACTTGCGACCTCTACACCCCCAGTGTAGCGCTCTACCAGGCTGAGCCACGCCCCGACATTTCAATTTCAGAAAAAATTGAGCGCAGAAGGTAGCATGGAGCCTATAGGCCGTCAACGCCGTCTATTCAGAAAGTCGATTCCTGATTTTAATGAACGGAATTCGGGGCATTACGTCCAAGACGCATATTCCGCTCAATGTTTTCTTTTAAATACCTATTTGAACCCTAAAATCGCCCCTATGAATAAAATACCTGAAATCCCTTCTGATCAGCTTGAAAAATATTCGGCCGCCATTTCGCTCTCTGATATGGAAATTTTTGTTTTCCCTGAACTCCTCTACAGTCTGGTGCTGGCTAATCTTATGTCACCGAAAATCTGGGAGTGGAAAAGTCATCCGTGGTTCAGCAAGCTGGATACCATGAAGCCCTATAAGAAAATCCAACGGCTTAAACAGTTTATTATCGATAACTATGATTTTAACCTCGATCTCGATACCTGGGGGCTGACCACCAAGGAATCTGAAATTGAACGGTTTGCTCCGTTCATGGATGAAAAAACGATCGGCCAGTCCAATGCGCTGTTTGGCTACGAGGGTGACAAGCACTACTTCACGCTCGATATCCGTAAACACTTCGGTTTGGATAAATATACGTCGAACATTATTCCCTTTTGGAAGACCGAGACGATCGAAGCAATGGACGCGTTCAAGTATAAAGAAAACTATCGGTCCGGAGCGGGAGAGTGTGTCTCGCTCTCTACGCTGTATGCAGCTGCTTTATATATTATTTGCGACATTCCTCTTGAGGATATCTTTCTTATCGCCACGCCGTTACATTCCCAGAATTTCATTAATGTAAACGACGGCGTACTCACCAATAACCGCCGACTGGTCACCAAAAACATGTGGTTCAACGGCACCGACCTCACGGCTCGCGCACAGCGGGCGCTGCGCAATGAGCAGGTCACGATTGTGGCTAACAACACCGGCTACATTCATACGGTCTATCCCGAAGCGACCATCGACACCGAAAGTTTTGAGGTATTTCGAAAAGCACTCGATTCCTTTACGACAACCGATATTACCTTTGAGATGATTGCCAATTTCCTGCGCGACCGCTCCGAATTCCAGAAATGCTTCCAGATTAAATATCTTCGCCATGGAAAGGAGCAATATCTCCCTATCGAGCGTGCCTTTAGCTATGAGCACGGATCACCGTACAAGGTATCTGACAACGCCACGCGCGATAAGCTACTCGATCAAATTGATGAATATGATTTCTACACCGATCCCATTGAAGGCCGAATCCAACTCAACAAGCTTTCGGATCACCTGAAGAACAACCCTATTTCTCACTTCGATGAACATAGCATGCGCGGACTGGCAGAAAAAATTGAATGCACAAGCGACATGCCTCAGAAGATGTCGGTCGTAGAGGGCTTGGTTGATTTCGTGCATCTGGAACCGGAACTTCCTGAAGTGAAAGACAAACAATTTGGAGGCCCCGGCCCCATTGAAATTAAACCCGGTATGGAACGCGAAGAGATTATCCAATATGTACAGTCGATCCGCGAAAGCCATACCATCGCCGAGCTCTCATTCTATGCCAGCCGCGATCTTTCGGTGACTCATTGGGAACCCTTCCTCAAGGCCGCATTTGAACGAAATCCTGTCGTTATTGAAGAGACGAAGCATTTATCCGACGATGATCTTATCCACGCACTGAAAAGTCTGGTCAATGAGTCCATCTACGATGGTTCGCGCATTGCACAACCCGACGAAGTCTGGAATTTCCAGCGCGGCGATGGTATCGAGCGCGCCCTAGCGCTTTCCAATGTCTGGAAATCCCGCCATCCTGATGATGCCATTCAGCTGAAAGCAGCCGGAGAGCAGGTTGTGATGAATCTTGGCGAACAAAAGGTTCAGTTTGATTCCATCAAAGGACTCGAAAAAACGATTACACTATGAAGATGGTAAAAACACGTCGGGAACTGGTCATTATGGGTATAATCGCAAACATTTTTTCAAAAGGTCGGGCACATGCCGTTGAAACACCAACGATCAAAGAACTCATCCGGAATGGCGCACTGGTCATTGACGTACGGTCCGGCGGCGAGTTTTCCGGCGGACAGATCAAGGGTGCAATTAATATTCCACATGATCAAATTTCAGCATTGATCGTCCAGCATGAAACGGACAAGTCCAGATGCATCATCGTCTATTGCCTTAGTGGCATGCGCTCTTCCGCAGCAAAAAAAACTCTTGAAAAGTTGGGCTACACCAATGTGGTGAACGGCGGAACCTTCAAACAGATGCAGAACATACGTTAGTCGGTAAGAGCGGGCGTATCGGCACTCTCGGTCGGGATCGGCATTTCCTTTTCCTTCAGGTACATAGCGTAATAGCCGTTCAGGTCTCCAACGAGCAATTCAAGTTTTATTTCGGCACGCATGGTCTCGAACGAACGGCCGGAACCAGCGCATTCAGCGCAACGATCGATAACCTCTGCAGTACCTTTGCAGGGTACACACTCACCCGAGCCGTCGCAGGATAAACACTCGCCCGTTGCCCCTAAACCTTTCTTGGTTGCAGTACCTTTGCCCTCGCATTCGTTGCACTGGCCCTTTTTCTTGCCCTTGTTCTTCCCATTTGCATCGGTACAGGTCGGACAAGGTTGCTGAACAGAACCAGTCCCCTTGCAGGAATCGCAGATCTTAATGTAATCCGTGATCTTCAGCATCTTGTTCTTCGGGAAACGCGCCTCTATCAGATGGTTAATCCTGTCCGCATCAATCATCTGTCCTTTGAGCATGTACTGCATTACGCACGCCACTAAAATATTTGTATTCATTGCGCCGCTATATTCGTCCGAAAGGTAGTAATCGCAGGCGTCCGAATCCAAGTCGGGTAACGTGACCAGCACTTTAGCAATGCCTACGGCAGGATCCTGGGTTAAGGTAACGCGTTCACCGACCAGTGCATTTACGCGTTGAACAAGGACATCGCGGTTGACTTCGCAATACTGGCGATCGAGCAACTGGCCCCGGCCTCGGCAGTCGCCGCATGGCAGTACAGCAGACTTTTCACCATCACACGTTGGACAATCACCTGAACCCTCGCACTCTTCGCACTCCGCCTTCGTTTTCCCCACGCTGAATTTATTCAATCCTTTACCTTCGCATTTTACACATTCACCGTTTCCTTCACACGCTGGGCAGTCCTGTTCATACTCCCCTTTTCCTTTGCATGTTGTGCATTGGTTAAAAATTTTATCCAGTTTGACACTATCGATTTTGAATCCTAGTTCTTCGATGATCAGAAAGTAGCGTTTGGCTTTTTCTCGATTATTCGACGCCAGACTCTGGAACAGCGCCATCGAGAGCAGCACCTGTTTCGTTTCTTCATCTGAATCGGCGCGAAATAACCATTCAACCCCTTTATCACTCAGCCCAGGCATATCCTGAAGAAGAGAACCCACCTTGAATTTATCAACCAGTTCCAACGTAGGTGCCTCGGGTTCTTCGGGTTGCTCCACGGCCTCTTCGCCGAGATAGGCCACTTTCCAATCCTCCGGCAGCACCTTGTAATTCAGAAAAAACTGGCCCTCGTCGTGCACAATCATAAGCCCTTCCGAATTACGCCGCCAAACGAAAGCATTTTTGAGTACCGATCCATCCGGAAGCGTAAACGCGGCAACCGGTGTTTCTGTAAGAACCACCACCTCCCCGACTACTGCTGCAGGAGCTACTGCAAGCAACAAACCCAGAATTACAAATTGAAACAGATGCCGTACCATCCCTATCTCCGTTATTGATTGAATAGATTGTTTCCAATGTACAAGATATTGTTTTCAAATCCAAGGAATACGCAGATACGAACTACGCATCCATGAAAGTTATCATCACAGAAAAACCCTCCGTCGCCCGGGACATTGCAAGTGTTCTGAAAATAACCGGCAAGAAAAACGGCTATATTGAAGGGCGCGGTTGCGCCATTACGTGGGCATTCGGTCATCTGGTTACCCTACTGGAACCCGGCGAATACGACCCTGAGTTACGAAAATGGCGGCTCGATTCACTCCCGTTCATTCCCGACGAATTCAAACTAAAGCTCATCAATAACCAAGGCGTTCCAGAACAGTTTGAAACGATCAAACGGCTCTGTCAGGAAGCCGAAGTGATTGTCTGCGCCACCGATGCCGGTCGGGAAGGCGAGCTGATCTTCCGCTATATCCTTGCCCTCAGCGAATGCGAAGATAAAGCAATCAAGCGCCTCTGGCTCAGTTCGCTCACGCCTGATGCCATTCAAGAAGCGTTCAAGGATCTCAAAGATGGTCACGATTACGACCCGCTTTATGCCGCCGCCAAATGCCGCTCCGAATCGGACTGGATTGTTGGCCTCAACGCCACGCGCTGCTTTACCGTCCGCCACGGCCGTTTAGCCTCCGGCGACGACCGGGTACTCTGGAGTATCGGTCGAGTACAAACGCCTGTTCTTGCCATGATAGTCCAGCGTGATGATGAGATTGCCAAATTCCGCGCCAAGTCCTTCTGGGAGCTAACCACCAAATTCCGCGATATCGTTTTTAAATATACCGGCGACCGCTTCGAAGAGCCTGAAAAGGCTACCGCGCTTTTGGAAAAAATTACCGGTCAGCCCTTCACCATCACCGCGATCACTGGAAAACAGAAAAAGGAACAGCCGCCGCAACTGTTCGACCTGACCACGCTCCAGCGCGAAATCAACAAAAGCCATGGACTTTCCGCAGCGGATACACTGGCCGCCACGCAGAATTTGTACGAATCCAAGCTCGTCACCTATCCGCGTACCGACTCGCGTTATCTTAGCGCCGATATGAAACCGCGCATTCCAAAAATCATGGAACAGCTGAAAGCGATTCGTGCTGAACAGATTGAACCTCTCAACCTGACCAAGCTCCCGTTCACCAAGCGAATCGTTGATGACAAGAAGGTGAGCGATCACCACGCCATCATCCCCACCGGTATGACTCCCCGCTCCATCGGCGGCAATGAACAAATCGTCTACGACGCCATTACCACCCAGTTTATCGCCGCGTTCTATCCCGTCTGCATCAAGAAAATTACAACGGTCGGTGGCGACAGCGTCGAAGTCAAATTCCAAGCCAAAGGCACGATCATCGTCGAGCCCGGTTGGTCAGTTCTCTTCCCCAAAAAGAAGAAAAAGAAAAAGGATCCAGCGGCCAGAGCCGACGACGACCAAACTCTTCCGGATTTTGTAAAGGGCGAAAATGGCGAACACGAACCGGCAACTCGCGAAGGAAAAAGTAAGCCTCCGAATTTTTTCAACGAAAACTCCCTACTTGGCGCCATGGAAGCGGCCGGAAAACTCGTCGACGACGACACCATGCGCGAAGCACTCAAGGAACGCGGAATCGGAACGCCCGCTACCCGTGCCGCCATTATTGAAACGCTGTTAAGACGCAATTATATCCGCCGTGCAAAGAAGCAGATCCGCGCCACCGATATGGGTCATTGCCTGATCGCACTCATCCACGACCCGCTTTTGAAATCCCCCGAAATGACTGGCGAGTGGGAGGAAAAGCTCAAACAAATCGAACGCGGAAAAGCACAAGCATCCGACTTCATGGACGGCATCTTCGATTACACCCGCAAACTCATTGAATCCAGCACCTCCACCAAACTCGACACCGACCGCTTTGGCAGTTGTCCAACGTGCGGAAAAGAAGTGATTAAAGGAAAAACAGCCTACGGCTGTTCGGGCTGGAAAACGGGGTGCACGTTTGTGTTGAAAGCAGCATACAAAGGATTGAAACTGACCCCGAACCAAGTACAGGTTTTGCTGCAAATGCGCGTCCTTCCCTACCCCGTGCATATCGAAGAGCAGCTGCGCCTTCTGATGCTAAGCACCCAGGGTGATCTCATCGATATCGACCTCCCGAATGCCGATCAACAAAAGAGCGGGAAGGACGAAGGACGTCCGTCGAAGAAGAAGGGTAAAAGTTCGTAGTGCGGTATGTGGCGGAGGATCATGGGCAGGTTGCCCATGCCACAACAAGTGGCGGCTAGATTTCTAAATCCGCGCTAGTTGCTGCGTGGGCGGATCACTTTGATTGGAATTGCAGGAGCAGGATAGTAAATCTTTTCCCTGCCCTTCCTGACTTCGGCCTCAACAACCAGGCTGAAAAGCATGCCGGGTTCAATCGGTTCTTCTGCCACAATTAAAAGTGAGCCCACGGCTTTGGTTTTATCAAATTTATTTTTGCCGTCGGCCATTTTACCTTTCTGTTGTTTTCCGATCCATCCCTTCTTCAACGTAATGCCTTCTGGCGGGTTGTTAAGCTTAAGATTATACCCTCTTTGCCCGCCTTCAATCCGGCCAGCCAGATTAATTCTAATTTCTTTTCCCAACGGCAGTTCAACAACACCCGACTTTGGAATCGTTACCTCAAATGCGACCGGCGGCACAGCGGACACCGGGGCCAGAACCAGCTCCTTGGCCGGCACGAGATGGCGATAGAGAAAAGCCTGCATCTGGTCGTCGACAGGCACGGCAAGGCGCGTGACTGGTCTTCCGTCAATGATACCCATTCCCGTGATTTCCGGATTGACCAGTTTCCCTGCGATTTCCTGAGGGGCCGTAATCGTAAATCGTGTTATATCCGACTCTTTCGGAATGACGGCTTCACTCATTTCAAAGCCCGTTGGCAGATTGGATGCCTCAAGTTTAATCTTATCGGTGAACCCGTCGAGACGCATGGCTCGTACCGTGAACGCGACCGTTCCGCCCGGTGAAATATGAAGTCCGGAGGGTTCCATGCGCAACTTAAAGTCGGGATGGGAGGGACTGATCCGTAAGCGATAGCTGTACTCGTGACCTCCCTGAGATTGCGTATCGGCAATTTCCACAAAGTAGGTTCCAGAGGCCGGAAGTTCCTGTAGCAGGTAGGAGTCGGCATGATGCGTCACCAAGCCTGCGCCAAGGTATAGGTATGTTTTATCCACATCCACAAGATCGTCGTTGCGCACCGGCTTTTTGAGGCCGGGGCCTGTCAGCGTGATGATGGAATCGACAGGTGAATTCAAGCGACGGGCGATCACTTCAATCGACACGGATTCGCCTTTCTTGCCCTGGAAACTGAATATATCGTGATCGCCGGATTGTTGGATACGCCCATTGATAAGCAATGGCGTCTTGCACGGTTGCGCCTCTTCTTGCGTATTATTTGGTTCAACCTCGAACGCTTCGTGCATTTCACCAATCGCAAACGGCATCTCGTTGGAACGGTAGCCCGCTTTCTTGACAGAGATATGCCGCACCTCGACGCCGTTTTTCGGCATCTTTCCAGTAAGCCGGCTTTTGGGGAGGTTTCGGCCGCTCAGCGCAATATCAACATCCTTGCCTTGCTGGGCACCCAGTGGGAAAATTCCCGTGATGAAGGGTAGTTCGCCAATGGCAATGCGGTAGATGAAGTCTTCGCGGCCGCGGTAAATAGAGTCGCGGATAGAGAGCGTGTAGGTTCCTGTTGCCGGCACATCGAAGAATAGTACAGGGTCGGGATTAAACTTATAGTCGTCCTGATAGGCGACTTCGTTACCGTCCTCATCATAGATCGAAACGACAGCCTGAAACCAACCGGGAACCGCATCGGCAAGATAGGGAATGATGCGCCGCGCACCGACCTCCACCACGACAGAGTCGTCTTTCATTGCCTTGAAATTGAAATGATCAATGTCGCCTGGCCTCACTTGTCCATTAATGATGGAGGGCACCGGGACGATCTGAAGATCCGGACTCATATGGTCGTCGTTGGGTTCAACCTCGAGGATCTCCGCGAGAGTACCGACCTCGAAATAAATTGGATTGGATAGACCGGCCGGTGTGTAGACACGCAGCTCGCGTTCCCCGGGCGGAGCTTTTTTATCGATGGTAACCTGCACGCTTAACCGTTCGGCAATCTGGGGATTAAACTGTTCCTTAGGATCCGTTTTGAGATATTTACCCACTTCCTTTTTCTTGTAAGGGTCGACTCCCTCAGGCAAATCGGCGACGGCAATTTTCTTCTCCACCATCTTGATCCGCGCCTCAAGCTTTTCGCGTTCTTTACCTTCTTTTCCTTCAAGAGTAGCCAATGCATTTTCACGATTTTTAACAAGCTGCCTGAAAGTGCGCGCTTCATATTTTACGGCATATTTTAGAATCTCTACCTTCACCCCTTCGCCACTGATGAAGACGTTTGTGGAGCCGTTAAGAAATTGCCCGCCGATTTCAACCCTAAACGAACTGCCCAGCTGGCCACCGGCCGGAAATCCATACTGAATATGCGGGGTATTTGCAGCCCATACAGAGGTGACAACACCGGTAATCAGTAAAGCCAGCATCAGCTTAGAATCTATTTTCATGTCATTATTTCCCGTAAGCGCCCGCCGATGGTCACGCCGTCTTCTTCCGTTGGACTGACCCGGACATCGAGCCCCTGAGGGTGCGGCAGCTTGGCATTGGTATCGATCCCCAGTTGTTCGTATATACTGCCAATCAAGTCCCACGGATAGACCGGACGATCCGCCACTTCCTCTCCCGTACCGTTGGAGGTTCCAATGACATGCCCGCCCTGGAAGCCACCACCGGCTATCACGTGGCTGAAGCATTTTCCGAAGTGACCCCGGCCGTCGTTCCATGGAGCGCCATGCTGGATTTTCGGGCTGCGACCGAATTCGCCGCCCCACCAAACGATCGTGCTATCGAGCAGACCGCGTTGGGAAAGATCGTCGAGGAGGGTGGAGAAGCCACGATCCATCTCGGTCAATTTATTGTTCATGATATCGAAATGCTTCTTGTGCGTGTCCCATCCATTGTAGTTAATCGTGACGTACGGTACGCCCGATTCAACCAGCTTACGGGCGATCAGGCAGGAGGCTCCAAAATCCGAAGCGCCATAGCGCGCACGCAGGTCCTTGTCTTCAGATTTGATATCGAACACCTTTCCAGCGTCGCCGAGAATCAACTCATACGCCTGCTCTTCGCACATATCCATCTGTTCAAATGCCGGGTTGCCTTTCATTTTGCGACCATACGTATCGAGTGTACTGATAAGATTCCGTCGATCCTGCTGACGTGCCTTGGTGATTCCCTGCTGAATAACGCCCTCGACCGTGAATATGGGAGCGCTTGGTTTCCCACCGGTTGCGAATGGTTTATAGCGCAATCCCATGAAACCCGATTCAGAAAACCGCCCCTGCGGCTTGGTAAGTACGACGTAAGGGGGAATCAATCCCTTGTAGCCTGCATCAACGCCTTTGAAGAGGGAAACGATGGCCCCGGCGCACGGATAGACCTCGCCACCGACCGGGCGACCGGTCTGTGTGACGTACGATGCGGTTTCATGACCGTTGATTCCATGGGTCATCGAACGGATAATAGAATATTTATCGGCTTGTTTGGCGAGCAGCGGCAGGCGCTCGCAAATCCGGATACCGCTCACGTTCGTTTCGATCGGCGAGGTGTAAGGTCCGCAATAGTCGGATCCGGCATCGGGCTTAGGGTCGAAGGTATCCAGATGGGAGGGTCCGCCCCACATCCAAATCTGGATGACGGCTTTGGCTTTTCCGGCCTTGACGGCGGAAGCGTGTTGCGGTGATCCGAGCATGAGCCCACCGGCTCCGGCGGCGCCCAGTGTCATGGCATCGCGGCGTGAAATATTGGTTCCATTATTCATGATCATTTTAACCTCCTTCAAACATCAATGTTTGAAAATAAATTCCTTGGTATTAAACAACGCCCAAACGAGATCCACTGATGCGTCATAACGGCCAAGTCCGCTTTCACGGATATAGGCCAGCGCATCATTGGTTTCCTTTGCAGATGGATAGCGCGAAAGAATCGCGAGGTACATGCCTTCGATGGCTTCCTCAGGAGGAAGCCATGCCTGCGTTGGCTTCTTCTTTTCCTTCGATTTTTTATAGTACATCCCCAGCAGCGCCTTGTTACTCGTGATCTTCTTCTGGATATGGGTGGAATTGAGCAAATGAAGCTTCTGGGAGGGAGAAGGAATATTGTTGCGCTCGGACGCGTAGCCGGTATCCCGTGGCGGGCGACCGTAGAGATCGAGGAACGGGCTAGTGATGCTGCCGTCGGAAAGTTTGATGGCTCGTAGCTTTTCGGGAATAAAGGTGAAGGGTTCCGGGATTTCACTGGAGTAGGACTCCGTGGTTCCGGTGATCTGACATATAGCGTCTATCAATACCTCGGCATCAAGGCGGCGGGTGTAGTAGTGCGAAAAACTGGATACGTCCGCCAAATTGCCTTCGTTGTGGATCGACGCTAGCTGGTAGGTTTTCGAATTGAGAATAATGCGGTAGATATGCTGCATGTCGTACCCACTACGCACCAACTCCTGAGTCAGAAAATCAAGCAGCTTTTTATTTTGCGGCGGGTTGTCATCGCGAATATTGTCCACCTCGTGGATCAGTCCCCGACCGAGCAGCCAGTACCAGATGCGGTTTACGATATTGCGGGCAAATACATCGCTCTCGACCAGCCAGTCGGCAAATGCAATACGGGGATCCTCGTTGAGAGAAGGTTCGACCACGATACCATTCGGAAGTCTAGCCTCAACCGGCTGCTTGCTTTCAGGATGGAGAAATTCCATCGAAGGGTCAAAATAGACAATTTCCTCCTTCCATTCGGCCGTGCCTTTATATCCGACTCGACCGAAGAAGGCGGCCATGCCGAGCAGCTGTTCTTCATCCCAATGATCGGTTCGCATACCCATGAATGTGAGCGCAACGATACGGGCAATCTCCAGTGGTTCGCGCTTGGGCATGGCGCGGTAAAAATTGACGGGAGCAACGCGAAAGTTACTACCGCTGGAAGTCAGCAGTGCGCGGCAAAATTCATCGCACGGCATATTATTGTAGAGCGCCGTGCGTACCCACCGGTGGTAGGCCTGAACCGCATTGGGCCAGAGCTTGCTTGGAAATTCAGCTTTAACACGTAAAAGGTCGCACCATTTCAGCGACCCGTAGTCGGAAAATTCTCCGCGCTCACATAATTCTTCAATCAGTTCACTTCGCTTGTTGGTTCCGTTACTTGAGAGATATTGTCTGGCTTGCTTCGGGGTCGGAATGGTTCCGGTCATATCCAGATAAACGCGGCGCAGGAAAACTTCATCGGTGCACAGGTCGGACCGGGGAATACCTAATTCGTCTAGTTTGGCAAAAACCATGCGATCAATTTTAGCCGAGTTCGGATTGGTTGCACCCAACGCAGGCATGAAATTATTCATCCCGAGCACCACCCCAATAATTATCCATCTAAAATAGTTCTTCACCATGATTTACGCCTACTGTTCCGCTGGATAAATATCCATCGGCTGAATGGTAATCACGATTTAATTACCCTTCGTACAATAGACGGTTAGGTTATGAGTAGATGGACATATTCACATTCCTTGAGGTTATTTATACAAGATATAAAAAAGGGGCTCAATGAGTGGAATTATCCGCACATTGAAACCCTTTGGAGGGAGAGATGAAATTGAGCCTTTAAAGAACTCCTTGCAAGGCATCTATAGCTTTTGCAATTGCATCCTTGGCGTCGACTGCTTCCTTCGCGCCTTTAATGATTTTTTCATAATCCGAGATGGGCATTTGAACAGCAACTGCGTTTCCGTTTCCATCGTAGAATATCTGTGTATTATCTTTTTCCATGACTTACTCCTTGGTTTCTTTTTCCGTTATTATTTTAGTTTATTAAGTAAATCCAAATGACCACCCAGCCAATCGTCATCCTTCTTCGTAGCGGGTTCAGCAGGCTGAACGGGGGCAGGCACTGGCGGCACTTTCGCTACAGCAGGGGCCTTTTTTTCGTAGACCGGGTTGTTGTCTTCCGCATCCAGATCAAGAACCACGGAAACGGCAGGTTCTTTAACCATGACACTGCCTTCCTGGGCGTCCTCAAGGGATCCCGATTCATAGAGACTCGAGTCAAATGACGTCATCGGGAATTCTTCACTTACGGTGGATGCCGCATTCTTATAACTAAAGTCATCAGCAGGCATTACATCCTCGTCGCCCTTATCAATTTCGAGCGGGAAGAACTCTTCGTCCGGCTTCTTTTCTTCCATCTGTACGGGCTCAGCCACGACTGCGGCAGGAGCCATCGGTTCTGCAACTTTAACGACTTCTTCAGGTTCTTCAGCCATCATCGCATGTTCCGGCATCTGGATTACGAGTTTTTCAGTGGCAACCGCGCTGGCAAGCTCGGCTTTTTCGGCGGCATTTTCTTCAGCAACAGCAGCAAGCACTTCGGCAGGTTTACGCCCAATTCCATAACGATTGAGAACGGACCAGATCAGGCCAACAATAATCCCGGCCAAGACGAACGGAAAAACAACCGCATTTAGGATAACGCTGCCACCTGCACTTGAGATGCCGCTGTTGAGTACCGCATCGATCACGAGCAGACCAACAATAATAAAGATGAAGGGGACCTGTCCTTTACGAAAGAAGGCCAGGCGCACTTTTGCGGTTACATTACCAATGGCCAACGCACCAAATGCGCCATAGGTTGCTCCGGCAGTTGTGACTTCGGCCACGCTGATATCTCCCATTCCCCGGACTCCCTGATAGGCCAAAAATCCACCGGCCACATAGGATAGAGAAACTACAAATGGCTGAAGGCCCAGCAAACTGATGGCCCACAAGATCGATGCCACGTTCAACACGACAAACGCGCCCCACATCCCAATGTTGTCGATCGGCGTAATGGCGCCATGGTTTGCAGCCATTAGGATTCCTGCGTTCACGGCAACAAGAATTACAGCGGCTGCGCAGATCATTATCAGGTTTTTTTGTTTATTCGTTTTCATCGTATTTCTCCCTTTCCTAACCTTCTTAACTTGCAGTCAGACCAACTTCCTCAAAGGCCTTAACCAATAGTTCCAGCATGGTCTTATTCAAGTCATCAACCTGGACACTAACCAGGTTCCGACGACTGGAAAGAAGACGAGGTACTTCGCAGAAGCTGAGCGACTGCATTGCACCGGTGTAGCGCGGATCAATTGAAATGCGCAGATGCCCCTCATTAATGTCAATAAATGCAAACTCTTCCCATTCGTCATAGTTCCAAAGGCTGCAAAATCCATCCTTCATCGTAACGCGAACCGTTCCGCCGCACATGTCGTTCAGGCAGGTATAATATTGTTTAAATACGCTGAACAACCGACCGGACTCATCGAGCTTGTTAAAATGAAGTGAAATATCATTTTTAATCGGTGGAACATTTAATTCATTGTCTATCGAGCGGGTTTTAGGAGCTGGTGTTGTATTTTCAGCAACAGGTTTCGTTACCTCTTCAACAGGTTGCGGATCCTTTTTAAGGGGTTCTTCGGCTTCAAATTCGATGGCAACCTTTTCCTTTACTGATTCTGGTTGCGGAGCAACCGGTGTTTCCACAGGTGCCGGATTGACCGATTTGATCGTTTCTGCAACTGCACTTACCTGATGCCCCCCTCCCAGGAAGACGTTCAAGCTTGCAATCACCGAGGTCTTAGCCTCGTTCATGCACTGACCCTGCTGCACATTTTCCATAAGGGTCTTATAATCCTCATACGGAATCTGCAACATGCCGTTGTCCTGCGATATCAAACATTTATTTGTAATACTCATATTCCCTAACCTCGTTGTTTCGTTCTGCAAAGATGCTACCCATTCAAGCATCTTACGTGCCATACATTCCGAGGAACTCAATTTTGCCGATAATATTTTCGGGAAATAATTTCGCAAAAACTAGGCACACATATTGCTTTCTACTGGGCATCACCTATTAGGGAACCGTGAGGAATACAATGAAAATACATACACATATAGTAAAGGGAATCACGTTGATTGCGCTGTTTCTGGGAGCCGCAGTTGCGCATGCTCAGAGCGTAAACAATTGGAGAGGCGATGAAACCGGATCCGATTGGACCGATCCATATAAGTGGAAATTAAAACATGTGCCTGAGGGAGATGAAACCGTTCATTTCCGCGAAGCCCATAGTGTAATTCAGATTAACAGCACCATTCAATTGAACAATGGGATGCACCTCTATGGAGAGGAACTCAGTTTACAGGGAAACGGAAACATCAACCTATGGAGCCCGGTTTCCCACCAACGTACGGTTAATATTCCCGCATCGGCAACAGGCTTTGCAACCATGACCCTGAGCGACAATCTTTCGCTTAATGGCCGGATCGCTCTATCGTCCAAAGGATTTGGAACATCGGCCAGTAAAGGATCTGTTACACTGAAAGACCGTTCCTGCGTGACCGGTGCTCTTTCCATTGGCAATGCCGGCACTGGAACGGGACAGGTTTTTGTTAAAGGCAATGCAACCTACCGTATTACCGAGTTGGATTTGGCGACCAAATCCGACGCTGGGGGTTCAGCCGAAATTCACATTCTGGGTGGTACGGTCCGAATCGAAACCAAGCAAAACCCGTTTGATACCTTTCTGGAAGATTCCAGTCGTAAGATTATCCTTGGCGATTCCGGTACACTCCGAATCGAAAACAATCTCCCGGTCTACCGCAAAAAAGATTCGGTCAAAGAGATGATCCTTCAGGACCGCCTTGTTGCGGCTCCCGGATGTCGCCTTACGCCACCTGTAATCCAGGATAAAATGATTATTATCCGGGCGGAGGACGAACGGAACCAGAGCACGATTAAAAGCCGAGAAGATCTGATTGCAGCTATTGACCGAATTCCAAACCGTTCGATTTCAACCGCTGTTGCCAGCAATAACGCACAACCCAAAAAGCTTGAATCCTTATTAAACAATATGCGGTCAAGCCTCACCGAAACCACAACCGAAATTGCAAAAGCCAACACCGCAGTTCCGCAAGCCGAGAAGGCCGCAGAAATGAAGCAAAATAAAGGATCCTCAAAAATGGCTGGCTACATCGTCGTCTTCGGCAGTGCGCTGCTGGTGCTGCGTCGTCCGCACGAGAATCAGGAAGAAGAATAAAGCTCTAACGATGGATGCACATGCATCCATTGTTGAATCCATGCTTACATCGTTTGGAACTTGCGCGGTATGCCTACCCAGCATGCCGTTATCCAAACCCGAACAGGAAAGACGTGTTGAATAAAACTGGTACCAAACGAAAAACAGCTTTCACGACAGCGACCATTTTGCTGCTGGTCATTGCGTCCTCCTTTACCGAGACCGAATCAACGGAATCCGTCCTGAACAATCGGATTCCCCATCCCCCAACCAGCCGGCCTCCGGATATCCTGTCGCAAATGGCAATGCTTAAACCACCTCCCAAACAAGCTTCTCCTCAAATAGAAGAAACCCCGATGCCAGTCGAACCCGGCTCCACCGCCGGCGACCTCTCCGGATACCTTGTTTTCATGGCCGGCGCACTCATGCTATTTCGTCGAGTTGACGACTGATTTCATTCCGGCGATTGGGAATTCCCACGGCCTCACTCCGCAAAATCACACGGCCCGTCTCCTTGGCATATAACATGCTTTTAAACACGAGGTTATTAATCGATTCAAGCGAGGCGGAAACATGATGAATGAGTTAAGACGAATTTCAATGGACCTTCAGTTTAAGCGTATATCCGCATTAATCGGAGCACTCCTTCTTCCCCTATCCAGTCTGGCTCAGAATAAGCAGGCCAGCCCGTTTGCGGTTGAGCTGAGTACGTCCGCCTATGTGATTATCGGCATTCTTCTAGCCCTCTCTATCGGCGCGCTATTCCTGTTCAAACGCCGCACCGATGCCGCGAACCTGGCATTAAAAGATATTACCACCGAGCTGGGGACAACACGACAACGCCTCGTCGACACCAGCTCGCAGCTGGAGCTTTCCGAGCACGAGCTTAAATCCACGAGCAATCGCTACCAGGGCATCCTATTCGACGCAAACGTCGGCATGTTTCAGATGGACGTGAACGGCAAGTGCTCCTACATCAATACGGCCCTTCAGGAACTCTCTGGCCTTTATCCGAAAAAAGCACTTTCCGAAGGTTTGCCAAGCGCCATTCATCCCGACGATCGCGATGCCTTTAACACCGCCTGGGAAGCTTTTGTTCAATCCAACGAAACCTTTAATCAGGTCTTCCGCTTCCGCCTCGCCAAGGGGCGCGATGTGCACGTAACCTGCCGCGCCAACAAAGTGCTGAATGAAAAGAAGGAAGTGGAAAGTTATATTGGCTGGGTTTCCGATGTGACTGAGTTACACGAAGAAAAATTGGCCGAGAAAGCCATCACGGCACGCTATGACTATTTTGTATCCGAAACGATTGAAGGCCACTATCAGCTCGTACCCGAATCCCCTATCCCATTGGGTTCCAGTGCCGCGAAAATGGCTGAAATGCTTATGTCCACATTGACCCTGTCCAGATGCAATGAAACATTTGCGGCGATGCACGGAGCCAAGCCCGTTGAACTTAAAGGTAAGGTTATCAATGACCTGCAAGGCGGATGCGGACCGTTCAAAAACACGGAATCACTCAAGCAGTTTATTAACGCCGGATTTAAAGCCATCGACCTCGAATCGGTTCAACAGGATCCAAGTGGTAGCCGTTTGAATCTGCTCAATAGTGTGGTCGGAATTATCGAAGACAACAAACTGGTAGCCATCTGGGGATCGCAGCGCAATATCACCCAGCAAAAGCGTGAAAAAGCCGAGCTTTCCAGTCAGGTCAAATTTATGCACCGAATCTTGAATGCACTGCCCGCCGATATTCACGTGAAAGACACGCGGTGCCGTTACGTATATGCAAGTAAGAAGCTGGCTGACCGTACCGGAATTGCGCAGGAAGAATGGGTTGGAAAAACAATTTTCGAAGTCATGCCCGGCACCCCGCGCGATCACGATCAGACGGCGATCAATACCATGAAAACCAGTAAGGGAAACCGTACGGAACGCCCATACGAAGCGCGTGGGAAATCCGGTTGGATGGAAACGATCCAGATTCCGCTCGTGTCCGATGAAGGCCTTGTTGAAGGCGTCGTTGGCCTCTCGCTTGATATTTCAGAGCGGAAGAAAAAGGAACAAGAAGCCGCACGCCTCCGTACTGAGCTGGATAAAAAACTCAAGCATACCCAAGGCGAATTGAACCAATCACAAGGCGAACGCAGCAAGGCGGCCACCTCCCTATCCGAAGCAATCCAGAAACTTAGAATCAGTGAAACTGAAAAAACAAATCGCGAACATGAGTTCAAGGATCACCTCGACGAACGCAAACGCGCCGAAGAGACCTTACGCCGCAGCGAACAGGGTCTTCTTGCCCGGCAGCAGCAACTCGATAAGCAACTTAACGAACGTCTCGATGAACTCAATGCCGAAACGGACAAGCGCAAGAAGTGGGAAGAACTGCTGGCGATTAAAGAAGAGGAACTGCAAAATATTGAAGAGCATACATCCCAACTGAGCAAATACTTTGAACAGGAAACCATCCGTCGCGAACAGGCGGAAACCAATCTCGAATCCAATCAGGTGGCGATCGACAAATATAAAAAGAAAATCGATGAATTAACAGCCAGTCGTGAGAAGGAAATATCAGGGTTGACTGCCGGACATACATCCAAGCTTACGGCCGAGCACAGTGCCCGCACTACAGCCGAGAAGAAACTTACCAAAACCGAAGAACGGTTGAACGCCTCTCTGGAAAATTTGAAACAGTTGACCGAGGAACATTCTCAGGAACTCGAGCAGGAAGTTGCCGAACGTAAAGCCTCTGCTGAAAAGCTGATTGTGAGCATGGATGAACTCGACGAATTACGTCAGCAGTTTAACCTGCGCATTGAAGAGGAAACCAAATCCATCAAGCAAGAGCTGGCCAAAAAGCAGATTCGCGAGAAAGCATTGCGCCAGAATGAGAAGGATCTCGAAAGCCGCATTAAGGAGCTCGAAAACACGCTACAGGTGAAATCCAAGGATTTTGCTGTTCAGATTCAGGCGCGCGAAGGGGCGGAAGTCCAGAAACAACAGATTGAGCAAAAAATGGAACAGATGAGCAAACGTCAAGAGGGCCTCATCGACCGCGAAACGCAGAAGCTGAACCTTAACATTGCGGAAATTCGTCTCGACGAAGTCAAACTACGCAAACGCGCCGGCGATCTGGAGCGGGAAAAAGAAGCGCTGGAAGAAACACTTCAGAACCGCAATACGGAACTTGAAAAATCCAGCCGGGAAATCCAGCGCGTTGAGGCAACCTTGGCAGATACCCAGGTTCAACTTCAGCAGCTGACCGGCGACCAATCCAAGGTCATCAACAAAGAAACCGAACTCCTGCGCAAACAACTCGAAGAATTACAGCAGGCAGGCGAAGGTTTGCAGGGCCAGCTGAATGAACTTAACGCGGGCAAGGACGCCGTCGAAAAGAATCTCGAGTTACGAAATTACGATTTAACCAATGCCGCCCGCGAATACCGCAAAGTGGTCGATGCCTATAAAGATTCCCAATCCAAGCTCAAGCAGCTAGCTGATGATCAGGAAGCACGCGTTGCCGAGAAAACCAAGAAAGTCAGTGAAGAGCTTCAGAAACTCAAGGCATCGGAAAAAGAACTTCAGACGAAGGGGAAGGCATTACAGGAGCGCATTGCAAAACAACAGGATGAACTCAATAAGCTGGCCGATAACCTGAAGACCGAAAGCTCGAACAGGGAAGAAGCTCAAAAAACACTAAAGGAATTGCAGGTTGCATTTGAGGCAAGTCAGGAAAATGCAGATGAGCTCGTACTTCAACAAACCAACGAGTTGGCCAAACAGATTGAAGAGTTCAAAACGAACGACGCAGCGCTTCAAAAGAAGCTAAACGATGCCGAAGAGGTCGTTTTGCAGCGTGATACCAACTTAAACTCCCTGAAAGCGGAACGGGTAGAAACCGCCGCCCTGCTGAAGGAAACGGAAGCTCGCCTTGCCAACATCGGAAAAGAGCATCAGGCGGAATTGAAACGATCGTTGGCCGAAGTCAAGGAAGTCAGCCGGATGAACAGCGTACTGGTCGACGAATTGAATGATACGGTACAGCAATCATTACACCCTGTCGTTAAAACCACACTGATCATGGAAAAGTCCGACAACCTCTCGGACGAACAGAAACGCGAGCTATCGCACGCCAACCACTGCTGCCGCACCTTGATCGATACGATGAACTATCGTACCGAACTAACCCACCTTGCAGATGGACGCGATGAACTGAAAACCAGTGAATGCGACCTCCACGAACTCATGGCAAATGTCGACCGTCAGTTCTGCCATCGTGCCGAAACGAAAAAACTCTTTTTCGCCGTCAGCTTTGCTCAGTACCAAGCGTCTAATAATGTGCCTAAGATGGTCGAAACCGATCATATTAAGTTACATAAACTGCTCTCGATTCTGTTGGGCTATGCGATTGAAAAAACGGATAAGGGACGCCTTGGGCTGCATGCAACCCGGAAATCTTCGAACCCCGCTTCCACCCAGATTGCTTTTGAACTTACGTATACCAGCAAGGAATCAAAAGACACCCTGCTATCGAGTATCTTCGATGCAAGCGATGAAGCGACCATTGATCTAAAATATGGACTGACGCTTGCGCGTCGCTACATCAGCATGCTTGGCGGTGTGAGCACGCTCGAATATCGCGATGCAGGTATTACCGCATTCACGGTCGAATTTCCATTCAGCCGGATGGGATCAGAAGCCGCAATCTCTTCCCCGGAAGAAGAAAAACAGGCCGGGGCGGCATAGTCGCCTCCAGTCCTTGACACGTTGCCCGTACCACCCGTACCGTGGCGGGCATGAAATATGTTCTAATTGCCATCGTGCTATACCTGTCTGCGCTACCCGCACAGGCTAAAAATTTTCCGGAAACCTGGGTCTATCTGATGAAAGGCGAGGAAGCATTTTTTCCTGCCGATTCCCCCATAACAGATGTCGCCTGTTTCAGCGCAACAGTGGATGGCGATGGAAATTTAAAGGGCGGACATTTGACGCCCCCTGCCCTGCGCGGCGCTAAAGCGGATGTCCGCTACCATCTGGTCATCACGCTTCCTTGGAACAACACCCTTGCCCATATCTATCTCAACCCCGAACTCCCCTTTCGGAACCGTATCATTGCAGGGATCGTCGAACGTTCAAAACCGTTCGACGGACTTCAGGTTGATTTCGAAAGCATCGCAAAAGAAGATGGAACCGCCTATCTGAACTTTCTGGCGTCCGTCAAAAAAGCATTACCCAAGGACAAAGTTTTCAGCGTGGCGGTAATGTCCCGTTGGGAAGCGCATAAACAGAAAAACCCTAACGATGCGTTTGATTATCCGTTCATCGGGATGATCGCCGACCGGGTTGTTATCATGGCCTACGACGAGCATTATGGAGGAGGCACCGCCGGCCCCATCGCCTCCCTGCCCTGGTGCGAAAATATTTATACGTATGCGCTGAAAACCATCGATCCTGACAAGCTTATCATGGGAATCCCACTTTATGGTCGTGGATGGCAAAAACAGTCCTTTGCGAAGGCTTATAAAAATCGGGAATTAACCGCGAAACTGCGCGAAAAAAATATTCGGCCCACCAGCGACTCTAAAAATGGAGGGTCCTTCTCCTACAGCGAAACCGCCGAAATAAATGTCCACTTCGAAACAATCCAATCATTGGGAGCCAAGATGAACCTCTACGCAACCCACCCCATTCGCGGCGTCGCCTTCTGGCGCATCAGCCAGGAGCCTGAAGGTTTCTGGGATGCTATTTTAAAATAGCTATTCAGCTGAAGTACAAGCGGTTTCAAGTCATGCTGTGTATTCGGCACCGTTAATTTACCCCCCCGTCAATCCGAGTGTTTGGAGGACAACCTCTTCTACCGGCGCTGAAAAAGTCATGTTATTGGCAATCAGAAAAACGTAAGCGGCCATAAAACCCGTGCGCTTGTTTTCATCCAGAAAAGGGTGGTTCTTTAAAACCCCCATCGCATACCCAGCCGCCAGTTTGCACATCGAAGATTTCCATAAGCGAATAGATTTTTTGGACGCTTTAATTTACGCCTACCCACGTTATTTATACAAAAAAAACCAATGGCCGAATGATTAGCCACTGGTTTTAAAAATTACGGATTACGAGTTACTCGTTACCCATCAAGTTCTTTCTGAAGCTCGGCGTTGGCTTTGAGTACCGCCTTGGCCATGTTCTTCTTATAAGTCACCATTTTACGGCGTAGAGCAGCATCGCCGGTTCCCATAATTTGCACAGCTAAAATGGCAGCGTTGATTGCGCCGGCTTTACCAATTGCAACCGTCGCCACCGGAACACCACTCGGCATCTGAACAGTAGAGAGCAGCGAGTCCATTCCATCGAGCGCCCAGCCCTTTACCGGAATGCCGATTACAGGAAGAATCGTGTGCCCGGCCAGTACACCGCAAAGATGAGCGGCTCCTCCGGCTGCACCGATGATTACTTTGTACCCTTCCTTTACTGCGCTTTCTGCAAACGCCGTAGCGTCATGCGGTGTACGATGCGCAGACATGACGTTTACGGTACTTTCTATGCCGAACTCTTTCAGCGTGTTGTAGGTAAACTCCAGTACAGGCCAGTCGGACTTACTGCCCATTACAATGGCTACGGTAGGTTTTTTCTTAGGCATTATCCATTCTCCTTAATTCTCTGTGTGCGATGTCATTTCTATAAAAAGCGTCTTTAAAACTGATGGTTTCCACGGCGATGTAGGCCTTCGAAAGGGCATCTGGCAAATCAATCCCCAGCGAGGTAATGCCCAACACGCGACCGCCGGCCGTTACGACCTTATCGTCCTCTAGCGCCGTTCCCGCCTGGAAGACAACGGTATCGTCAACGGCATTGGCTTTGTCCAAATTCTGGATCTCATCCCCTTTGGCATAGTTGCCCGGATAACCACCAGCCACCATGACCACGCAAACGCTGTGCTCATCTTTCCATTCGATCATGTCTTCGGATAGATTACCGTCGATTACGCCATTGATGGCAGGAAGCATATCGCCATCCCAGCGGGCCAGAACACATTGTGTTTCCGGATCACCAAAGCGGCAGTTAAATTCGACGACGCTTGGCTGATCATTTTCAATCATCAGACCGGCGTAAAGCACTCCTTTGTAGGAAATTCCGCGCTTCTTCAGCTCGGCTAATGTCCGGTCGTAGACCTCTTCCTTCACCTTCTTCAGCACCGTATCATTTACGATCGAGGCCGGAGAATAAGCACCCATGCCTCCGGTATTAGGCCCTTCATCTTTTTCAAAAATTCGTTTGTGATCCTGCGACGAGGCGAGCATTACGACATTTTCGCCATCGATCAGCGCCAGGATGGAAGCCTCCTCGCCAACGAGAAAATCTTCAATCACCACGCGGCTTCCGGCATCGCCGAACGCGTTGCCTTCCAGCGCTTCGCGGATGGCCATTTCAGCCTGTTCAACGGTTTCGGCAACGGTAACGCCCTTCCCCGCGGCCAGACCGTCGGCCTTGATGACGATCGGAGCACCGCGTTCGCAAACATACGCGCAGGCTCCCTCAGGGTCGGTGAATGTTTCATAGGCCGAGGTCGGAACGCCGGCTGCCTTCATGATTTCCTTGGCAAACTGTTTGCTGCCTTCCAGCTCGGCCGCGGCCTGATTCGGGCCGAAAACACGAATTCCGTCCGCTTCCAGAATATCCGTCAACCCGGCGCATAGCGGCGCTTCGGGGCCAATGACGACCAGATCGGGTTTATGATCGGCGCACCAGCCCGTGATTCCTTCGATATCCGTTGCGCTAAAGTTCAGATTGGTTCCCAGTTCCGCAGTTCCCGCATTACCGGGGGTGCAGAATAGCTCCGGCTTGGCGCTGTCATTCGCCAGTTTCCAGGCCAGCGTGTGCTCACGCCCGCCGTTGCCTACTACTAAAATTTTCATTCACAACTCCTTATAAAACCAAAACCTCCGCAGAACATACGCAACAGAATATAACCATGCAAGGCACGGAACATCAAAACCGCGCAAAAAACCTTCTTTCAAAACAAAGCTCTATTGATAACGCAGTTTGTTTCACTCGAAAACCACCAAAGATTTATCGGGAAACAATTGGAAAAAGACGCGCCAGCACTGGCGCGGCTTCGACTGGTTTCCCGATGGGCGCTTGGTGGTGCCTCGAGTGAGGCTTGTTTGGAGTCGCGCCTCTTTTTGTTTAGAGGCCCATTACTTGGGAGAAAGAATGAAAAAGCTGATTGGAATCGTATTATGCCTACTGTTGGGAGCAACCACTTTCGCACAGGAATTAAGCACGGCGAACGACGGAGTGGTGGATACGCTGGAAGACCTCCGCTCCCTTTTCGAAGAGCATCAAACGGATTGGATCCCATTGGCTTTCCCCGGAGAAGCCACGTTGTTTCAAGACTATGGACTCGTCGTTCCCTTCAGGACTGCAACCCTTCCAAAAAAATTCATTAACCGACTGGCGGGAGAATATAATCAAGACGGCATCCCGATTTATGAAATCACGGCTTGGGAAGATCCCGACACCCGGCAGGTCTCTTTTTTCGACACCATTCACGGGACAGAGCTGTATCGCATGAAAGCCGATCCTTATCATGATCCCTATGCATTTTTGCGGTGGAAATACGGGCTCTCTGCACAGGATTCATTCGATGGGATTGATTTCTTGGAAATCCTTCGTTTAGACAGCGCAAAAGTATCCGCCCGCTTCACCATGGTGCCCGCCGTATTTTATGCGGACTACATTCTGGCCGAAGAACAGCGTCGCCTGACCAAAGCGGTTTCAGTACCGATGATGATGGCGATGAGCCTGCCGGAAACCGTTACCAACTTGATGGTCGGGATTTCAAACAACTTTGACCAAATCGATTTGGAGCTCAAGTGGCCTGTAGGATTTACCAACGGGCTTGAAATCTTTGCCTGCGAAAACCTGCTTTCCAACGATTGGCGCATTGTTTCACCCAGACTTTCGACAACCGGACTCGACTCGATCATTTGGCAGGATTCATCCACCAACCTTGCCATGCGCTTCTTCCAGAGCGGCGATGCGGACACCGATACGGACGGGGATTTTCTTACGGATGCACAAGAGATCATTATTACCAAAAGCGATGTCCAGAAGACCGATACCGATAATGACGGTTTGACAGATAGAGAGGAGATTCGATGGGAAAGCTATGCGGTGGAGTCCACGGTTTTTGACTGGGTGGACATTGAATCCCCGGAAAACACCGTGAGCAACTGGACGAATGGACTGAGTAATGGATATGCCCCTGCCGTAATTGGGTTCAATTTTAATTTTTATGAGAACACATTTAGCAACATCTACATTGCCTGCAATGGGTTCCTGTGCCTAGGCGCCCCTTCCAAGACGCCGTGGAACCATCCCTTACCCGGTATATTTGGACCCGCCAATCTCGTGGCGGCTTTCTGGGACGACCTTGATCTGGGAGGAAACACCAATGCAGCGGTCTATGTGGATACTTTGGGAAGTGCGCCCGCTCGGCGTACCGTGGTTACTTGGAAGAATGTTTCCCATAACTATGATGCAATGGCTCGAATAACCTTCCAGATCGAACTGCGGGAAAACGACGATATAATCTATCGCTACCTCGATATGTATAACGGGACGGAAGACTATGCCTCCGGCGGCTCCGCAACTGTCGGGTTGCAGGACGGTACGGGAGAGGATGGAACCTTGTGGTCATACAATGTCTCAGGATCTCTGACCAACGGGAGGGCTTGCAAAGGTGGATATCGTACCGGTTCCATCATTGATGACATAGAACACCGAATCATTACTCAACTTCCGTGCATCCGCATCAAGTACGCCCTCAATCCGAACGGAGGAAAAGCTCATCA
>JAZGFK010000056.1:0-5375 GCA_036479375.1 Pontiella sp.
AAGCCATGCAGGCGGACCGAGTACTGCCATTCAACCTCATAACCCGGAAGTTACGCCGTTAAAACAAAAGACCCTGTTGGATCTAGAACTCAGAAAATCTAAACTTTCGGATGAACAAAGCACCGTCATGATATTTTTCACCACAAAGGGTGGAAGAACACGAAGGTAAACCCACGCCTCCGAATGTGCCGTCACATACTCCAGCAAACAAGGAGTCCTTCTAGACCCAAAATGAACCAATCAACCGACGGCCTTTTACGAGAAGGTACACAAGGGAAAAAAAGGAACTTTGCTGATTGCTGACTGAATGTGCGGGTGAAGGTGCCAGCACTGAAGGGTTCTTCGACGCGCGGGCGAGTTTGGGGTTTGGTATATTTAACCTTGATTAAAAATATAATATATCATAGTTAAATATCCGATGTAGCTCATTGGAGTTCAAACGTTCTTGTTCTGCTGGCCGAAATCGATTTTGGAGCGGGTTTGTGGCTGAAGATTCGATGTTTTGGACCGAGTGAGGGAGTCAGATCGTTGAGATCTCCTGTATGGAGTGCGGTATGCATTAAGGGATTCCGATTGAAAGAGCGAGAGGCCATAAACGGCGAGAAGGCTTCTGTTTACATTGGTTCGTGCTGAACGCTGATTAGCAGAATTAGATAAAACAACAAAAGGGAGTATATAATGAATATCCACGATAAATGGATGCTTGTGACTGGGATTTTCGTTGGTTGCTACGCAGGAGGTGTTCTTGCAGAAGAAATGATAACGGATCGACCGGATGCCACGGAATCAAGTTCCGTTGTACAGCCCGGTTTTGTTCAAGGGGAGTTGGGATGGCTGTATACGAAGAACGAGGATGTACGCGCCCACGAGGTGCCTCAAATGCTTTTTAGAATAGGTGTGATTGAACGAGTTGAACTTCGCTTGGGCTGGGCGGGTTATCAAGCGGTGAATGGTTCGGGTGGTGCTGATGGTGTCGGGGACTTTGAATTGGGCGCAAAGGTCTTCCTTGCTGAGGAGCAGGGAGCTTTTCCGGAGATGGCGCTTCTGGGTGCGGTTTCTATGCCGTCGGGGGATGACGACGTATCCAGCGGTGAATTCGATCCCAGTTTCCGGTTTGCCTTTTCCCACACGCTTTCGGACACGTTTTCCCTTGGCTACAACCTCGGTGCGGAATGGGAAACCGAGGTCGATTCCATGCTGAGCTCGTTTGTGTATACCGCCGCTTTGGGTGCTGGTTTATCGGATGCGATAGGTGCCTTTGTCGAAGTATTTGGCGATGTAGGGATGAGTGCTTCCGGGGAGGCGCACTCGTTTGATGGGGGGCTTACCTATTTGCTTCGCGAGAACCTTCAGCTGGATGCATACGCCGGTGTTGGTCTTTCGGATGGTGCCGATGACTGGTTTGCCGGAACAGGAATTTCCTTTCGATTCCCGAATTGAGTCTACTGTAACGCTGGATGGACATTACCTTTGGGCGTCGAGCGCGCCGTCATGGCAGCGTGATGTCTTCGAATCCCCCGGGGGTGAAAACAGGCTCCCGCTTTCAATCATTGGAAGCTGGATTTGCTGTCATTTCTATAGCCCGAAGGCTTTGATGAAGTGTTCAACATCAAATGATTCGGTGAAGAGCTCGACAATATGCTGGTGCTTCTTGATGTCGTAGAGCTGAAGTTTGGTATTGCTGAAGCACTTGTGAAGGGTCATGTCGGCATGCGCCGTATCCTGTTCCACGACGACCGTGGGGATACCGCTTTTTACGAGCCATTTTTCAGCTTTGTGGTCGGGCATGTTATCCCTGGCGCAGGTGAGTATGATGCCGCCCAGCTTCTCGTTGGGGAGCGCCTTGTTGAATTCGATGATCCGTTTCAGGCGCGTGTGCGATCCGGCGCCAATCACGGCAATGTCGCGCGGTTTCAGGTGCCCTTCGGGTCTGAATACATTCGAACCCTGGGAAATGACGACAACCTTGCGGCAGGCATTGTTCCAGGCGTCGCTGTCAGCCCCCTCGATTATCCGGTGCTGTTTAAAGCTGTGGCTGATCAGGTTCATCGATGGATTATTGAGGTATTTTACCTGAGGCATGTAGCCGAAAATCTTCAATGAAGGATTCCATTCCGGGAAGATGCGATCGAGTGCTTTTTCAGTAAGCACTTCTTTCATCATATTCACTTTTTTAGGGAGCACCTTATTAAACAGCACGCCCGCCACGCGGCTGTGATGGTGGGAAAAGTAGGAGAGGTCAACTTCCAGTTCATCGAGGGTTCGGCCAATGCCGCCGCCGACCAAATAGAGAATTTTAGCATGGAGCATATTGGCAACACGGGCGTTGGAAAGGCCAATCACGGAGCCGACTCCGGGGTGTCCTGTGCCCTCTGCAATAATCAGTTTTTTGTGGGCCAGCGATTCCATGGTCTTATGGATCGACTTTTCAAACTGTGCGGTGAGCGCTTTTTGGTTGGTACCGGTGATGTAGTCGCGTGTAACTCCGGAAACCACGCGAACGGGTGAAAGCATGCCCAGATCCGGCATGTCCAGTTCGGTGAATTCTTTGACAATCTGAACATCCTTGTCGATTTTTTCACCATTGGGCAGGGTGATCATCTCCTGACCGACGGGCTTGAAGTAACCGATGTCTGCGGGATCGATGTGTTTGCAGATGGCCGAGATGACGCCAAGACTTGTGACCGTCTTTCCTGCATGCTGCCGTTCGCCGGCAATAAAAACTACGGGGGGCTTTTTCATACGTTGTTCTCCATAGCGGATCCATTCTCATCGATTACAATCTCAGTGCAAAGCGAGATTTTTTGTAAGGTGATGGCATCGACGGGGCAAGCCTTTATGCAGGCCCCGCAGCGGATGCATTCGTCCTGATTAATCCAAATCATTTTCATATCACGGACGGTATCCGTTTCTTCAAACGCAACAACGCGCCCGCCATCGTCGTAGCTGATATCCTTCAGCATTAAAATACACTCAGGTCGTGGCCGGGCTTTAAGGCACCAATCGCACTTGATGCATTTGTCTTGATCGATCTCGAATTTGTAGTGGCATCGGTAGCAACGTTTGGCTTCTTCAACTGCCGTATCTTCGCTGTAGCCGAGTTCAACTTCGCTTGGCAGATCCCGTTCCTGAAGTGGAAGCATCGGGAGTGAGTGCCGTAGAATCTCGTCCTGCTCGCGTGTGCGGCCGGTTCCCGTAGCGTCTTCGACCCATACGGATCTGCTCATCCGCTCTTTACCCATCAGGAACGTATCGACGTGTTCCGCGGTTTCTTTTGCATGGGCAATGGCGTCGATCAGGGATGTTGCGCCCAAGGCATAGTCTCCCGCCACGAAAACATTCCCGTAATGTTCCCGGGTGGGATCGGCGTTGCCTCTGTTTTCCCACGAGCCATCGGGAAACTGGCCGGTGGCGAGCAGGATGGTATCGGCAGGAACGTCAAACTCTTCGTGGGTGCCGGTACGACGAAAGCGCATGCCGGAGAGTTTGCCATCTTTTTCAAGATAGGCCAGGGGGGTGGCATGGCATTCGAGGGGTACGCCTTCAGTTTCCAATTCTTCCAGCTCTCCCGGAGTGACGCGCATATCGGCTTTGGTTCGGCGGTACAGCACCTTGAGTTTCCAGTCGGCGGAAAGTTCGGCGGTCTGCGCGCCAAGCCGCTGAGCGGTTCGGGCGCAGTCCATGGCTGTAAATCCGCCGCCAATTACAATGACCCGCCGCCCAATATCGGCGGTTCCGGTTTCATTAACTTCGAGCAGGAAATCCAGGCCATGCCGAATACCGGGAAGTTCGTGGCCGGGTATGTTGAGCAGGTTGGGTTTGAGTGTGCCCGCGGCGATAACAACGGCATCGGCTTCCTGCTTTAACTGCTTGATCGTAAGGTCTGAGCCTATCGCTGTGTTGCAATGGATCTCAACGCCCAGCGCGGTGATCTGTGCCACTTCCCGGTCAATAATGTTTCGCGGCAGACGAAATTCGGGAATGCCCTGATTCAGCATGCCGCCGGGTGTGGCGTGTTTTTCATATACCGTAACCTGATGTCCCATCAACGTCAGATTACGGGCCGCGGTAAGACCGGCTACGCCGGAACCGATGACGGAAATGCGTTTGCCGGTGCCTGGAAAAAGGGGATCGAGCAAAACCGGGTCCTGACTCCCGAAATCATCGGCCGAGCGCTTTGAGAAGCAGATGGCAACGGATTCGCCGAGCCCTTCGTAGCCGTGCCGGCATGCACTTTCGCACGGTCGGGAGCAAACCCGCCCGAGTACAGCGGGAAATACATTGTCACGCAGGTTGATGCGGTAGGCTTCGTTCGGGTCACCTTTGGCTATAGCCGTAAGGTAGTAGGGGATATCGGTTTGAGCCGGACACGCTTTCTGGCAGGGAATATTGGTTTCCAGCCATTGGAAATCTTTTGAGGTATCGCTTTTCCCCGTGCGCACGGAAAGTTCCGCCCGGGGCGAATGGCTGCGCTCCGGCGGCTTGAAAAGGTTCGAAATTTGTCCTGAAAAATCCATGACCGAATATCCTATCCACAAGATGCACGAAGGCGAGTTATTTAGATATTATCTTGGTTGCATGCAGCGTTTGGATCATTTCGTGGTCGGCCTTGAGATCGCCGCCTAGTCGGCCGTATTCGACGAGAGCGCGCTCCAATGACCAGCCTTCACTGTGGATACGGTAGGCGGCGGACAGGATGCCGGCGCGGTGGGTTCCGCTCTTGCAATGAACATAGAATGAGCCATCCGCATTTTCGAGAGTTTTAAAGAAGAGCTCGTAATCGGCGGGGGTGGGTCCCGATTTATCGAATGGAATTTCGACGAGTGCAAATCCGTTGGATGCGCAAAAGGCCACCTCGGCGTGATCGGGCGTGATGCTAACGATGGTTTGGATACCGCATTTCTGGAGACTTTCAGCGGCGATATCTTCGAGATAGACCTGCCCGCCACGGTAGAACGTATCGCTATATTTCACCACGTAGTTGTTGAGGCCTTCAAAGTGACCACGCACGTGGTAGTGGCTGTTGGTGGGCGGCAACACGATCTGGTTATGCGGGATTGTGGCACCCGAGACCACATCGACCGATTCCGGCGGGGTGTGCCGGCAGGATGCTGCCGCAAGGGCGAGGGAGACCAAAGTGATTGATTTTAGATAGTCCATAGATGTTTCAATGAAACATAGCAGGATCGAAGCCAAGAAAAAACACGCCATTTAATTGGATTCGCCTCGGTCTCCACAAATAACCCGCAAGGGTAGACTGTAAATTAAAATGCCCAACTTTTCTAAGCCCGATGCATCTCATGCCGCGATCTCCTGAATGAACAACTCTTCTGCGGTTTTAAAATTCAGTATCTTGCGGGGGTATCGATTGATCC
>JAZGFK010000057.1:0-14469 GCA_036479375.1 Pontiella sp.
GTCCGATGGTCGTCCCGTTTTTTCGGGGGTGCGTATCCATGGTATAGTATACATTCTGCATTATAATCGGGGCATATTTAAGAAACAGTTCCTGATTTCTTGCAAGCATACCGAAATCGATGCTGAAGATGTTCATCTCCTCGTCCTGTTCCATCACATAGTCAAAAACCGTCAGATTGCTATACGCCAGAGCCCAGTTGATTAACTCGGTATACGTTGATCGGGTTGGTGGATACCGTTCGGAACGCATAGCAATCAAACGCATGGTGGCTTCCGTGTCTTTCATTTCCATGCTGCGTTCTAGAATGGCATCTACATGGTTTTTCTGGATGGCTTTCATGGCTGAAACGGGGAGGGTTAGTATGAAATCAAGATCGTTTGTCGAAAGGACTCCATGCCATTCTGACAACCGCAATGCATGGATCGCATAATCAGAATCCGCCTTGAGCACATTTTTAAAGTCGTTCCCAAAATCCAGTTTACTCAGATCAATCCGGTTCAGCTCATATCCAAGAGAAACCAGCTTGCAGGCCAGCTCCTCGTCTTTTAGCTCATGGAACACAAAATCGCCCAAAGCCCGCATGCTATTTTTCATTTTCAGGTCAATATAGACTACGGATTGTAGGGTCGGGGTATGGTCAATGAGAAATTCGAGCCGTGCCCGGTTTTTTTCCTCTACTGCATCGCCGATCAGTTCACCGATGAAGCTACCGAAGCGGATGTTGAACTCCGTTTGTTCAAGTGGGCTTTTCACTTTGAATCCGGTTTTGTAAAATTCATCGATGTGCAGGTCGAAAAACTGGACACTATAGTCATCGGCGGTGTGGCTCATGAAAATTGGCAGCGCCAAGGTTGTATGATCGGCAACAATAAATTCCCGCCACTCAGGGCCCAACTTCCAGAACTTCAGGAGCTCATGGTACTGCACGTCGATTTTGATACCTTGGTCGAGAGCCCACCTAAAATCATCGAGATTTTCGCTTTTCATGGCTAGGGCATAAACCTGTTTTGGCACCGTCCTCAGTTGTTCGGCAGATGCTTCGGGCGCAAATTCCATTTGTTCTGCATGTTCATAGGCACTGATCAGTAATTGGCTTCGTAATCCTGCGTTAGTTGATTTTTCAGCTTGTTTAAGCGTTGATTTAATCCATGCCGCGGAAACTTTCGGATCAGAGGCATCGGCAGGTTTTTCGACGGAGCATCCGACCATCAACAGGGAAAGTAGTCCGGTACATAAATTTAAGCAGGTTTTATTCATTCAAAGGATCCATTATCGAATTCACAATCGATTTCTATCATAGCTAAAGCCTTCATCCAACCTCTGGAAGTTCCAAACCTTGGAAAGTTCAGTGCAATGGAGTAGGTTTTTTAAATGCCGAAACTAAAACCGCTTCAATTAAACCTAATCGGACTGCTCGTTGTTGCGCTGGGCACGGTGCTGGTTTGGCTGTTGCTCGGGCGTCCAACCACCGGGATCGACGACGCTGATATCTTTTTCGTTTATGCTCGGAATTTTTCGGCTGGCCACGGTTTTGTATACAATGTAGGCGGAGAAGCGGTTGAAGGCTTTACCTCGATGTTGTGGACGTTGCTCTGTTCCGGTTTTGCGCGCATTTTCCAGTCGTTGGAAATTCCGTTGATTCTTCTCAATGTGGTTTTAGGTGCTGTTACGCTTGGAGCATGTCTGCGTAGAACTGAAATTCCGTTGATTTATATTCTCATTTTGGTGGCCGCCCCGGCGTGGTTCGCCTGGTGTCAGGTAACCCTGATGGAATCGGGTCTGTGGTGCCTTCTGATTACGTTGCTGACGTTGGCGGTGGCAGAGCAACGTCATAACACGGTGTTGCTTTTGCTGCCGTTGCTGGCGATCACCCGGCCGGAATCGATGCTCTGGGGAGCCTGGCTCGTACTTGTTTTTTCGATGGGAAAAAACTGGAAATCGAGTCTGCTTCCTTTTGGGGTTCTAGGACTTTCGGTCCTCGCGCTAGTGGGATTTCGTCTTTGGTATTTTGGCTATCCGGTTCCAAACACGTACTACGCGAAAGTCTCATTAAACGGGGTTGAAAATATAAGGAACGGGCTGGGTTATTTACTGAACTATCTGACTTCAAATGTGGTGGTTTTAGCGGCTGCGATCTTTTGGCTGGTTGTTCTCGTGCGGGGACTGGTGCGCGGTAAAACCAATCCGGATGTGCGCACCCGGATTGCGCTATGTCTGCTTCCTGGAATAGGCATTCCAGTGCTGGTCGGGGGAGACCATTTTGGAGCCGCGCGGTTTTACCAGCCGATCTGGCCGTTGCTCTGCCTGCTCGCCGTAGGCGAATGGGACGTCTTCTCGACGCGGATGAGACGTGAAATGAAATGGGCATTGCCTTGCGTAGTTCTTTTGTTGAGCTGGCTCATCTTTCCTTTTACCGCCCAGTTGAAACACGAATTCAGGATCGCCAAAGAGGGCCGGGAGACTGGAACGGCCTTGGCTGAAATGTTCCAGGATTTGGAACGGCTGCCGAGTGTCGCGGTGATTACTGCGGGCGGCAATAAGCTGACCTATTCCGGCACTGTGCTCGACCTGATGGGACTGAACTCCACTGAAATGGCGCACGCGACGGGCAGTCGATCAGGATACAAGAACCACTCCGGATTTAACCGGGAGGTCTTTTATCGGTGGAATCCTGACATCGTACTCGGCGGCGATTCGGCGGAGTTCGATTCGCTTGTGCTTAACGGCTTACACGATGAACCGCGGTTTTCAGTGATGTATACAAAATCTACCCTCCATCGGAACGGAGCCGAGGTGCAGGCTTATTTTCGAAATGAATTCCTCATGCTGCTTCCAAGTCGAGGAAGAGGCGCAATTGATTGACCGCGCGCTTAAACGAGATGCAGCCAACCTGTATGTATGTCGGTTTTTAAGGGAACCCTATGGATATAAAAGCCTGGTTAAAGGAGCAATTGGTCTCGGTAGAGGCGTACAAACCCGAAGCATTATTAGCCTCCTTTCTGGAGGAAATGGAGAAGGGGCTTAACGGCGAGGCCAGCTCGCTTGCGATGATCCCGGCCTATGTGGGTACTCAGAGGAACATTCCAGCGGGTAAATCAGTTGCCGTTATCGATGCAGGCGGAACCAACCTACGTATTGGCTTGGCGACGTTCAACGATGCCGGAGAGATCGAACTCTCTAGCTTTTCCAAACAGGCGATGCCGGGTCGAGATGAGGAAACCAGCGCAGCCGGATTTTTATCAGGTGCTGGTCGACGCACTTGAGCCAATCAAAGATGAGTTCGACAGCATCGGCTTCTGCTTTTCCTATGTGGCCACCATTATGCCCGATTACGACGGCCGTTTACTGCGCTGGACCAAGGAAATTAAAATTCCCGAACTGATCGGAAAACATATCTGAGCCGGATTGATCCATGCATTGGAAGACCGCGGTATTGCCGATAAAAAAGTGGTTGTCCTGAACGACACAGTTGCAGCGTTGCTGGCTGGACTCGCGCAAGGCCAAAGCTTTAATGCGTTGTCCTATATCGGCTTCATTCTCGGAACAGGAACGAATATGGCCTATGTGGAACAAAACGATAACATAGGCAAGCTCGACGGTTATTTGGGTGCCGGATCTCAAGTCATTAATGTGGAGTCAGGGGGGGCATTCAAATGCGGAGCAGCCGATCTTCGGCTGGATGAACGCAACGAAAATCCCGGAGGCCATGTTTTTGAGAAAATGATCTCCGGCGTTTATATGGGTCCTCTAACACTGGAACTGCTGCAGGCACTGGCAACGGAGGAAGTGTTTTCCGATGCGGGTGGTGCCTCGCTATCCATCATGAAGGAATTATCCACGATCCATATCGACAATCTGGCAGCAAATAATGGCCGTGATATTGGTGTATTGGGTGCCGAGGTATTCACCCATGCCGATCGGGAAATCATGAAGACGGTCTTTACCGCAGTTGTTGATCGTGCGGCTCTGATGACCGCCGTCAACATTCTGGCTGCCGTGGTGAAAGGGGGCGGCGGACAGGATCCGGCACGCCCGGTCTGTATGAATATTGATGGATCCACCTATTACAAAACCTATCAGTTGGTCGAAAAAGTTCAGGCGCATTTAACGACGTTGCTGGCTGAGCGCGGGTTGCACATCCGCTGTATTCAGGTTGACGATGCCCCCGTTGTCGGTGCCGCGATTGCGGGACTGACGACGTTTTAAGCATGGAGGGTGTCTCCGTAATTGTTGTCACCGCCCCCACCTATAATCTTCATCCCATCACATTCAATGCAAGAATCGTTACGGCATTGAAAATCACATGAATCCCGATGCTGACCCAAAGCGATCCGGTACGCCAGTAGGCCAGGCAAAGTGCCGTCGAAAGCATCGCCAGCGGAACCATGGATGGAAGGTGGAAATGCATCACGGAAAATAAAACGGATACCACTGCTATGCCTGATATTAAACCCGCGCGTTTTACAATATAGGGGAATACAATGCCCCGGAATATCAGCTCCTCAAAAACCGGAGCCACGATAATCGCCATCAAAATGTACCCGATTCCCAGCCACGAGCGCTCGCCGGAGACCACTTTGGCAATATCCTGAAGCTCGACTTCTGACTCAAATAAAGCCTCTAACAGCAGATGATATCCGCTCGTAGCCGCCATCAGAAAAGGAATGAAAGCCAGATAGAACACCGGGGCAAGAATCAGCCTGCGCAGGTTCCCAAATCCCATCCCCAGACTATCGACCCAGTTGCCCCCATGCCTGCGGTTGATAATCGAAATAATCGATACCATGATCACATAAATAATGATCGTAATGACCAGGCGGGCGAGGGGAATCTGCTCTTCATAGAAGAACCGGCCGCTACATGCGGCTAGCAAGTAGAGCAGAAAAAGCGACGCGAGTAGAATGCCAACCTGAAGGGTATTCCACGATCGGCTGATGATGGTTTCTGTGAGTTGCGAAAAATTCGGCGGCTTTTTTCGGTGATGCAGGAAACACAGGAATGCCATGATCAATCCGCTGAGCATGAGAGCGGTTGTGATGATTTGATCTATCGTTAGACTGTTTCCGGATACCTCTTCCATATTCGAAACATCATAGGTGAACCTTCGGTTCCGGTAAATTGTTAATGGTTATTCGTTATATAGGTAGTCAAGTCCTCGCTTCGTCAGCTGTTTCATGATATCTCAATAACCCGTAACGATTAACTGATAACGGCCTCGGCACAGGTACAAACATGATCTCCGCTGAAAAATGGGAAAAACTGAATGCGCGGATGGAATCGCTCAAAATTCTGGAGTCTGATCTTGCCGAGCATTTTATTCGTGGATCAGGAAGTGGCGGACAAAAAATTAATAAAACCTCATCCTGCGTTCAGATGAGCCATGCTCCGAGCGGCATCGAAATTCGATGTCAGAAAACGCGGTCGCAGGCTGACAACCGCTACTGGGCGCGCAAGGATCTATGCGAGCGGATCGAAGAAAAGGTACTCGGCGATAAAAGTAAAAAACAGCAGGCGATGGAAAAGATCCGCCGCCAGAAACGCCGTCGCTCCCGCAGGGCCAAAGCTAAAATGCTCGACGGAAAAGCAAAGCAGGGCACCAAGAAAAAACTGCGCGGCCGCATCGGGCCGGATGATTGATTTATTAACGTTACAAGGTCTGGAACTAATCGTAGATGACGATGTAGTTGTTTTTTCCCAACCGATCGATCCAGCGTTTTTTGAGGCGTTCGCGTTCTTTGGCGGTTAGGGCGTTTTTGATGTCGGTTCGGACTTCGTCGAAGGTTTTGTAGCCAGCCTGACGGCGTGCTTCTAGTTTGACGAGATAGAGTTGCTGATCGGTTGTGATGATTTCGCTGATTTCGCCGGCGGGAAGGGTTTTTAGGGTTTTCTGCAATTCAGGACGTACATCCTTAGGTTGCATCCATGGGAAATCGCCGCCGTCCGCTGCGCGGCTTCCTTCGGAGAATTCTTTGGCGGTTTCGCCAAAATTGGCTCCTTCGATGAGTCGTTGCCGAATCTTTAGGGTTTCATCAAGTTTCACCGCCTGATCTTCGGAGGTGGCGCCTTTGTTGAGCACGATGACGCTATGTTTTACCTTTTCAGGAATGAAATAGATGTCTTTGTTGTTCTCGTATTGCATGCGCACCTGCTCGGGGGTAATGCGGGCGCGGCGGGAGACTTCTTCGTTGATCATCATGCCCACGGCCATCTGCTCGCGGATCATGGTCATATATTCTTCACGCGTTTTTTTCTGTTCGGTGAGCACTTGCTCAAAGAGGGCTTTATCGCCTTTGAAACGGCTGTTGATCGTTCGTTTGATTTCGTCATTCACATACTGGTCGGGAATGGTGCCTCCTTTTTCTTTAAAGGCCTCCATGATCAGTACGCGTTCCACCATTTCGTCTCGGGTGCGCTCAAATGCCTTTTCCAGCTCTTCCTCAAGCTGGGCTCCCTGAAAGTTACGGTAGAGCTCTGGAAGTATTGGGGCCAGGGCCTCGCGTACTTCGCCGCGGGTAATTACCCGATCGTTGACTTTCGCCGCATAGCCATCGATTTCTACGGATGTTTTTTTGGGTTTCTGCACCAGGTTGGATTGCCCGAAAGCAACGATTGGAGCCGCGATTAGAATCAATAATTTAAAAGAAAATTTCATAGCGTTACCAACATAGATAAAGGGCGCTCACTGCGCAACGCCGAAAAGCGGTTCCACGAATATTCTTTACCCTCTCGGGGCTGAATGTGGTACAACCCGCGCCCATGAACGAACCAACTACAGAATTTCCAGATCTCGGACGGGCAGGCATTATTGCCATCGTCGGACGGACCAATGTGGGCAAGTCCACGCTGGTGAACCATTTGCTTGGCGAAAAAGTCAGCATTGTCAGCGACACCGTGCAAACCACGCGCAACCTGATCCGGGCCATCCTTACGGAGGAACGCGGTCAGATCGTTTTTCTCGATACCCCCGGCGTGCATAAAGCCAAGGGAGATCTGGGGAAGAACCTCAACAAAACGGCACGCGCTGCGGTCGATGGCGTTGATGCGATATTACTGGTGATGGATGGAGCATCCAAACCTGAATTGGAAGATGATGGCTGGTTTCGCCGTATTGCCCGCGAGGAAATACCCTGCATTATTGTACTGAACAAATGTGATCGTGGAACGAATTTTCACGCCACCTACAAGGCCCTCTGGAACGAGATTAAGGAAGAAAAGGAGAGCGAACAGGAGCCCATCTGGACTTCGGTTTCTGCGTTGAACGGCGATGGAATGGCCGCTCTTCTTGATACTCAGTTTGAAAAGATGCCCGAGGGGCCTGCGCTTTTCCCCGAGGATATTCTTACTGATTATCCCCGTAAGCTGAACATCGCTGACGTCATTCGCGAAAAGTTATTTCATCGTTTACGCGACGAACTGCCGCACGCTGTTGCCGTTTGGGTTGAAGAAATTCACGAGGGCGAAAAGAAATGGACGGTCGATGCCTCTATCTATGTTGAACGCCATTCCCAGAAAGGGATTGTGATCGGCGACAAAGGCCGATTGCTCAAAATGGTGCGCGAACTGGCGGAAAAGGAGCTCTACGAAATGTATGGGGTCCGTTTTAAACTCAACCTTTGGGTTAAAGTAGAAAAGAACTGGCGCAAAAATTTCTGGATTCTAAAAAAACTGGGCTATGCCTAAAATGAACCCACGCGCCAACCAATAGCAATGGCTATGCCATCCCGTTTAAACTATATGAAGTTAGGTAAAGCTTCTCGGTTATGAACACTCGAAGACATGAGGAATTGATTTGGTTTTTTGCAATGGCCTTGCACTCACACACCGTGACCATTGCTCGAACGAGATTATTCCCTGCCGGAGCAAATTTTGCCTACATCTCACTGAACATACCAACGCCTTGCCCGCCTCGGAGCGCGGTTCCGGTTAACCGTCCGTTTTTCAGCCAGCACAGGTGTTGGGCTTTTTTCGGACACAAATTCGGTCAGGTATGCGACTTTCCTAACGATGTAAGGAAACGAGTATCTTTGCTTGTTTGGTCGTTGTCACTTAAAAACGGTTCCCCCCGTACCCCTCTCCATAAAGCGATTGAAGTTCAGAGAAGCGGACTAATCCCTGGCCTTGGTGAACTTGACGAAGATGGCTGGCAGGATAATACGTTTCATCGTATTCCCGTTCGAGTTTCACGTGGCGACGACGAAACGGCATCCTCCATTTCTATCTATTATCGAAGCCGATTGCAGAAGTTCTTGGTCGGGCAGGTGGTGGTGCTTGTCGGTCGAACAGAACATGAAGGGGCGGGGTTGTGTTTGCCAGTGTCGTGCAGGCAGGCGGTGCTAACCGGTACACGCCAGCCGTTGCAGAGGCTGCTCCAAGTACAATTAAAAAGGTTCGTCGGTTCAACTTTCAGTCCCTGTTGTTGGTAATTGAGGAGTATCTTAGCGTTCATTCATTCCGGCGTGAATAATTTTCTCTCCGAATGGTAAGGATATTTGGCTTTATATTTTCCTCCCATTGGAAATAATGCCTCTTAACTATTGGAAATCTTAATGCGGCATACCCACTTATCCATTTTAATTTTATTATCGTTGTTATTCGCGCTGAATACCGTTGCGCAGGAACCGGTTCCTAAACCGCTCAGCACCCGGTTTTCGAATATCAAGGCTTCGCTGGATGATGGGTTCTTTAATCTGGCCGAGCAACAGGCTCGTGGCATTCTGAGGGCGGATCCCAGCGAAGAGGACGAGCGGGAAGCGGCCTTACTTTTGAGCCACGCACTTTGGGGCCAGAAACGGTACTCCGAAATGGGTGAGTTGCTGAAGCGGTTTAACGGCGAGCCGGGGTATGTCTACTGGCGCGTCCGGGCTTATTTTGAACTGAAGCAGTATGACGATGCGTTGGCTGTCCTCAGCCAAGCCGGGGAGGCCATGTCGAAAAGTCGTTATGCAGCATCGGCGCTGCGTCTCAAGGGCCATATGGAGCAGGCCACCGGGAAACTGTCCGAAGCGGAAGCAACGTTTAAACAGTTTGCCAGAGCCCATTCAGGAAACCGCGAACGGATCGAAAATCAATTTGATCTGGCCGATGTGCTGATTCTTCAAAATCGTATTCCTAATGCGGTAACGATCTATGAAGCGTTGTCTGCTGAGAAGAACAAGTCGGTGGTACAGCGGGCTCAATTGAAACTGGCGCATGTGCTCTATACCCAGGAATCGGTGGAAAATGTTGATTCAGCCCGGATGCTGTTTGCGGGTTTGGCGACCAACGATCAAACCAGACTGGCTTATCGTATTGATGCCTATGTCGATTTGGCTGCTTTGGAAGAGGCGGCCGGGCGGAAGGAAGAATCCGTTGTGGCCATGCGTAAAGGGATTGCGCTGTCTCCGGATGCGCGCCAACGCGTTCCGCTTAAGCTGGCGCTTGTCCGCATGCTGTTGCTTGACAACGATACAAAGGGGGCGTTGAAGCTACTCGAAGAGTGCCGCGCGGAGGCACCGAACGAAACGATTGCCGCTGAACTACAGCTTGAAAAAGCGAAAGCATTATTGCAGGCAAAACGTTTTCAGGATGCTGACGAGGCATATCAGGTCTATCTTGATGTTGCAAACGATCCATCGGGACTGGCTCAAGCCTATTACGGAAAGGGGCTGGCATTGTGGGAACTGGAACGCTTTGCCGAATCGGCCGGTATTTTTGACAAAGCGGTGAAGGCGCTGGACGACTCCGTTGCAAAGGCTGATGCGCTTTTTAAATCGGGAGATGCCTACTATCAGGCTGATAAGCTTGAAGTTGCGGAAAAACGCTACCGGTCGTTTGTTGTGGATTACGCAACCCATGAAAATATGCCGAATGCGCTCTATCAGTTGGGCCTTTGCCTCGCCAAAATCGGTCGCCGTTCAGAAGCATTAACCACCTTCGGAATTCTGGAATCGAGTCATGCATCCAGCCCGTTTGCCGAAAAGGCCGCCTTACGTTCTGCCGATGTTATTCTCGCGAACCAGGAGTGGGAAGAGGCACTGCAGAAATTTACGGAAATCGGGCAGACCTATACCAACACGGCGGTTGCGGCCATCAGTCAGCATCAGCGAGGATTGGTTCTCTACCAGCTTGGACGATACCCGGAAGCTCAGAAGGAGTTTGAATCTATTATTGAGGACTATCCGGATCATGCCTATGTGCCGCAGGCCACCTATATGCGCGGCTTCTGCCTCTATATGCAGGGGCAACCCGACGAAGCCATTGATACGTGCAAAGCGTTTATCGAAAATTTCCCCGATTCCGAATGGACGCCGGAAGTGATTTTCTGGCTGGCGGAACAATATTTTAATCAGGGAAATTACACGGATGCAGAGCCGCTTTTTCTGCAGATTGCGGCCAATTTCAAAGGCCATCGTCTTTCACCTCGTGCACTCTATTGGGCAGGTCGTTCAGCCGCTGCGCAATCGAACTATGTTAAAGCAATCGAGCGCTACAGCGAAGTGGCCAAGACCTATTCTGAAAGTGATGTTCTCCCGCAGACCCGTTTTGCACAGGGTGATGCGCTGACGGAACTCGGTGAGTTTGCCCGCGCCATTCTGGCTTTTGAGGAGATCATCAAGAACTATCCTGAGAGCTATCTGGTGAATGCCGCATGGGGACGTAAGGGTGATTGCCAGTTTTCACTCGCAGTCGATAATGCCTCGCGCTACGCGGAGGCGATCAATTCCTATCAGGCGATTCTCGACCGGCCATCAGCGCCAATGGCTCTCAAATTGCAGACCGAATATAAAATTGGACGGTGCATGGAAAAAACCGGGGTGCCCGATACCGCCTTCAGTCGCTACATGAGCGTGGTTTACACGTTCATCAATGAAAACATTGAACGCTCGCCTTATAGTGTGATGTGGTTTACCCGTTCAGCCTTTGGCGCGGCCACCATAAAGGAACGTGAAAAGGCGTGGAAGGAAGCGGTTCAGGTTTATGAACGAGTCGTCGAGGCTAATGTTCCGGCTCAGGATGAAGCCCTTAAACGAATTGAAAAAATTAAAAGTGAAAACTGGCTTCTGTTTCAGCAGCCGGAGGAGACCGAGTAATGTGGGGATTAATGATAAAAGGCGGATGGATCATGTGGCCAATCCTGTTATGCAGCGTGACGGCCGCATTACTGTTTCTTGAAAGAGTGTTCCATCTGCACCGTGCACAGATCAAACAGGATGATTTTCTTAGCGGGATCTACACGATTGTGAATCGTGGAAATACGGCTGAAGCGGTTTCGATCTGCGACCAGACGCCCGGACCCGTAGCGCATATTGTCCGGACCGGATTGCTCCATGCCGACGAAGCACCAGAGGCCTTAAAATTAACGATTGGAAAAGCCGGGTTGGGGGAAGTTTCCCGATTGGAAAAAAATCTGGGCGGATTGCTGACCATTGCACAGATCACGCCGCTGCTTGGATTGATGGGCACTGTAATCGGTCTGGTCCGCGTATTTATGGCCATGGAGCAGAATGCGCCATTGGCTGAAATTACGGATCTGTCCGCCGGAATTTGGCAGGCGTTGATTACTACGGCGGTCGGACTGTGTGTTTCAATACCCTCTTTCGCCGGTTATAATTTTCTGCTAAGCCGGGTAGAACGGATTACGTTGAATATGGAATACGCCGCCGAGGAAGTGTACCGCTTCCTCGTATATGACCGGATTACGGATGGAGACGAAGGTAATGAAACCCTTTGATCCGAATAAAAAAAGCAAAGAGCTCCGCCAGTTCAAACCGACGCGGAAGCCGGCTGGCGTGTTTACGATCAGCATCGCTCTTAGTGATGCCTCGCTGCTGGTACTTGCCTTTTTTCTGGCTGTATCGCCGTTCGTATTACAGCCCGGTATCAATATTACCTTACCGGAATCCCCCTTTACCGGTGGGGCGCGCTTTGGTTCCATGGTGCTATCGATCACACGAGGCGGATGGTTCTATTTTAATGATGAGCGCCTGAGCGGTGCGAATCTTCCAAGTGCGCTTGAAATGGCCGTAATGTCCAATCCTGATGTTCCACTAATCATTGAAGCGGACGAGCATGTTGAGCATGGAATGGTTATTAAGGCCTGGAATGCTGCGCTCGCTGCAGGGATCTCCGAAGTCTCTATTGCAACCCGTATTTCTGCTACATCCGAGGATATAAAGTGACGCTGGTTCCGACCAGAGAACTTTTTGTGCCTGCCGGGCTGGCCGTCATCATGCACCTTTTATTATTTGCCGCCTTTCAGCCTAAGATCGGTCGCGATCTTGGCGGATTACTGGTTCCTCCAAATACAAGCTACATCGGCCCATCTGTTTCTGACTTTTCAATGTCTGGAAATGAAGTTCGGACCATTCAATCGCCGGTAATTTTTTCGCTGCCTTCAAATATGGGTTTTAGTCGCGAACTGACAGACCAGGATGTGCGCACCCGCCTGACGTTCTCGAAGCAGGTTGAAACGGAACGGTTTCTGGATGTTGATTCCGCTATTCAGGAAGCCGATGCACAACTACAGTCGCAGGAGCTGATGTTGACCGCAGGCCCGCCGTCAGCCCCGGGACTTCCGACAGACATATACCAACCCGTGGAAAATCGGACGGCAGCTCGGCGGGTCAATCTGGCCCCGGAACTCAAGGAACGATTACTGGGGGGGGTCGTTCTTTCGGTCGAGCTGAATCAACAGACCTCCAGCTCTTGGGAAATCCGCGCATCGGTAAGTGTGTCGGAACAAGGGATGGTGAAGCATGTATTTCTGGATCAGCCGCTTGAATCAGTAGCGCTCAACCAGCAGGTTCTTCAGCTCTTGTACGGTTTGCGTTTCAAGGCTGGCGAGGCCGTAGAAGGAAGTGTTGAAATCTATTCCCCCGAAGCGGCTCCCAATGTGGAGGCGGCACCATGATTTATATGGAATTCAGCACAATCCTGGTCTTGTTTGTCAGCGTACCGCTACTGGTTACAGGGATACTTGGGTTGGTGTATAGCATTCGAAATATGCATCGACCCGCCCGCGAAAAAGAAAGCATTTACGAATGTGCTGAGTGCCGTCACGTTTACGCTTTTGCCCGCAGCCGTCCTATGGACCGGTGTCCGCGTTGCGGCCATCTCAACGAAGCGGTCAGGACGTAATACAAGTTTCTGTTCTGCTCTACCGACAGGACGACACAGAGGTCGTTCCTCCATACGCGGATCTCATTTGTGTGAAGCTCTACGCTAACGGCCCGCCGGGGTCATCGTGAATGATGGTATCGACAATCTCTCCTGATGCTTCGGGGTGATCCGCCATATAATGAAGATTGCGGCTTTCTTTGCGCTGAATGGCTGAGCGGATAATCAACTCGGCGACGTCGGCAATATTTCGAAGTTCCAAAAGGTCGGAGGTCACGAGGTAATCGCCGTAGTACTGTTTAATTTCTTCACGAAGATTTCGAATGCGCCGACGGGCGCGGTCCAGGCGGCGATCCGTTCGTACAATGCCGACATAGTCCCACATGGCAGTACGGACTTCGTTCCAGTTATGTTCAACCACCACGGCTTCATCCGATGAGACCGCTTCTCCGAGTTTCCAACCGGGAATTGAAACTTTTTCATTCAACGAGTTCCATACTCGGGAAATTTCTGTCGCCGTATCATGGCCGCACACGAGTGCTTCGAGCAACGAGTTGCTGGCAAGGCGGTTTGCTCCGTGTAATCCCGTGCTGGCCACTTCGCCACATGCATAGAGCCCGGGCAGAGTCGTGGTTCCGTTGATTTTGGCAACAACGCCTCCGCATGAATAATGTGCGGCGGGGACAACGGGAATCGGATCCTGCGCCATGTTGATCCCGTAGCGCAGGCAGGTGGCATACAGATTCGGGAAGCGTTCGCGGAGATAGGATTCTGACCGATGAGTAATGTCCAGATAGACATAAGGGTCTCCGTGTTTCTTCATTACAGAGTCAATGGCGCGGGCGGTGATATCGCGCGTGGCGAGAGAGCCGCGTTCATCGAAATCGGTCATAAAAGCGTGGCCGCGAATATCCTTCAGTTCGGCTCCTTCGCCGCGAACGGCTTCGGAGATGAGAAATGACTTTGCCTGCGGGTGGTAAAGGCAGGTCGGGTGAAACTGAACAAATTCCATATTGCGGATCGGAAGGCCGGCGCGCCAGGCCATGGCAACGCCGTCACCTGTTGCGACATCCGGATTGGAGGTGTAAGGATAGACTTTGCCCAGACCTCCTGTGGCCAGTACGGTGCACGCCGCCTGAATCGGATAGATTTCATCCGCTTTTTTATCAAGGAAATAGGCGCCAACGCAGCGGTTTTTTTCAGGATGTCCAATCCATTCGGTCGTAACCAGATCAACCGCCATGAGGTTTTCCCGAATTGTAATATTGGAATTTTCGCGCGCCCGTTTGATGAGTATCTGCATCATGGACTGACCCGTAATGTCGCCGGCATGTAATACGCGGCGGTGGGAGTGGCCGCCTTCATGGCCAAGA
>JAZGFK010000058.1:0-8836 GCA_036479375.1 Pontiella sp.
TTGCCTTTCCAATGAATCAGAAAGCACAGGATCTGTTGATGGGGGCCCCTGGTAACGTCGAGCACAACCAGATTCGCGATCTCCATTTGAAGGTGAATCTCCCAAAGAAGGTCGAAAAGGAAGTCGAGGATCCATCCGATCCTGAGTTATAACGCTCCAAGCTTTGGATCTCTAAAAACCGTCCGATTATCAGGGCGGTTTTTTTTGTAACAATTTAGCGTGTGGCTGATTAACCACTGAAAATGAAATATAGTTAGCTTGTCTTTGATGACGAAAAAGGTGGCGGGTTTAATCCAAAACGATATTTCCCTAACTTAAAACTTCCTCAAGTAGGCTTTATTTCATATATTTTCTCCTTAGTTCTGGATGCTTGAATTCCGAGTTCTGGAAGAGGGGTTAGGCATTGCTATAGTTTAGTTGTTCCCCGTTGCGGTATGTTTGGCGCATTGATCTATTCGTGCGTCCGGCAAAAGAACTGGGATTTATTATGAAACAGCTTGGGATTCGTTAATGATGTTAACAAAAAAAACCGGACGTTTTACTATTTTCCGTCAAATCTTCCTTACCGTTAGCCTGTTTCTGGGCTCGACTCTCGCAGGTTACGCACAAGATGCGCCTACCGCCGGGGAAATGCTGCAGGCTGCGCTGAAGGCTATGCAGGCTAAGCGATATGAAGACGCCATCGATTCCATGTATATGTACCTTGGTGAAGTGGATGAGTCCAAGGCGCCGCGTGTGCTAGCCATTTCTCAGGACATTCGGTATAAACTTGGGTCCATTCTAATTGCTGAGAATCGTATGGATGAGGCAGCGCCAATCTTGCAGGCGTATGTAGATCTTCCCTTGGCCAACCATCCTCGTCAAGCGATGAAGATGCTGACGATGTGCTATTTTGATACCGGAGCTTATGAGGAATGTGTTACTGCTGTAACGAATGCCCTCTATTACAACGAAAATCCCGTTATCCTTTCGGAAAAGGTGACTAAGAGTAAGGATGGTGATGACGAGGAAGATTATTCCAAGGTAAAAATAGAGCCGGAAGCAGATTACACGCAGGAAGAACTGACAACACTTCATATGACCTTGGCTGAGTCATATTTCAACATTGAAGGATGGGCGGAATGCATCGATCCATTCACCTACGTGATCGAGTATACCCCTAATGAACAGCGCAAGGGCTACTCCATTATGCAGGTGATCAATGCACTGATTGAGATTCCTGATTTTGACCGTATTACAGAATGGATTCCCCTGCTTTACCGTACAGAAGCGCGTTTCGATATTCGTGTTAACCTCGCTTTGATGAATGCTGCAGCGGCCCTTTATGAAGCCGAAGAATATGACAGCGCATTACCTCTTTACCGCATGATTCTCCCCCGCGATGAACTTGTAGCATTTCAGGAAGGAAAGATGCGGGAGATACGAATTTCTTACGGGTTACCTCCTGAAATGAACGCACAGCTGACTGCGGATGAAATGCTGTTGTTTGGTGTTCCTGACCCAACGGAGGCTGTTGTAGAAGAAGTTGAAGAAACGCCAAAAGAGATTCTTGAGCTTGAACAACTGATTATTGCGCTTAAGGGCCTTCCACCTTATGAGCTGGATATTCAGTACCGAATGGCGGATCTCTATAAAACCGTGGATCGTTTTTGGGAATCGGTGAAGTTTTTTGACATGGTATTTGCAGTTGATCCTACCTCTGAAGTGGGTGACCGTTCGATTTACGAATTGGTTGATATGCTGCTGGAAAACCTTGATGAACTTAAAGAAGCAGAACAACGCGGTCTTGACTACATGGGGAAGTACAAGACGGGCATGACTCCACGCCAGATTGCCTACATGCTCACCGGCTACTATCAGAAGAACGATACGATGGGGGCCATCAAGACGTTGCGCCCATATATAGATGGGTTTGTTCGAACGAACGATCAAACGATTGTAAAGTACGACACGGAGCTATATTTCATGCAGGCGGTATCGGAGCTCGTCCTTCAGGAATATGAAGAATCCGAACGGGATTTTAAATTTATCCTCGACGAATTTCCCGGATCCCACCAGGAAGCCAACTGCACGTACTGGTATGCAATGTCTCAGCTCTTCCTGCAAAAATATGCCGAAGCCTTTCCTAATTTTGAGCGGTATATCAATAAATTTCCAGCAGAGACCTATGTGGATGAGTGTTATTTTCAGGGAGGAATCTGTTTGTTCGGGCAGGAGAAATATAAGGAAGCACTCAAACGATTCAGCTATGTAATCGATACATTTCCTGATTCTTCGGTTTTTCCGGAAGCCTGCAGCATGCGGGGGGACATCAACGGCTCGGAGGGTTTGCTTGATGAAGCGATTGTGGACTATCGCATGGCAATTGCCGCTGCAAAAAAACCGGTTCAGGCAACGTATGCGGTTTTCCAGATGGCCGAAGTATACGAGGCTGAAGATAAATACGATGAAATAATTGCCGTCGTTGAGTCCTATCTTGATGTTTGGCAGGCGGAAGCCGAAATTTCCAAAGCGTTGTTCTGGATTGGAAAAACGAAGATTCAGCAAAAGTTATACGACGAGGCTGTATCCACCTATGTTGATACCATTGTAAAATATGGTGGCGACCTTCGCGAAGATGGGGTCGACCTGATGATTGCCGAACTCGTTAAAATTTCGCAAATCTATCTCAATGTTGAACTGCAGATCAGTCTATCTGATAAGTTGGAAGCGGCCATGGATGCCGCTGACAACAAAACGCTTAAACTTCGTTTACGTGTAACGCTGGCGCAGCTTAATCAGACCGAATTTGAACTTGGAAAAGAGCTGATTACTGAACTGGAAAATCTTGATAATGCTTCCCCGCCTGTCTTAGCCACGATCTGCGATGCGTCCTTTGAAATGAAAAATTACTCTCGGGCTGATGAGATGTTGCGTATCTTCATTAACAAGTTCGAAGATTCAGAGTATATGCGAGCCGCGTATAAATTACGTGGTTTCGGGCAATACAGTGATAAAGATTATGAAGGCACCTTGGCCACAATTAATGACGCCCAGGCACTTTATGGAACCGATTTTAACGTTGCTTGGGCTCAATTGCTCAAGGCCAAAGTTTTTCTGGATACCGATGATATAGAAAATGCACGGAAAGAAAATATGAGTATTCTAACGGTACCTTCCTGGCGCGGCGAACCCGTTGCTCAGGCAACGTACCAATTGGGAGAGGTGGAGGAAGCTGCCGGTAATCTTGCCAAAGCATTCGCTTTTTATCAACGAACCTACTTTCAGTACAAGGGTCATGCCGGTGGTTACTGGGCTGCTGAGGGGTATCTTGCAAGTGCTAGAATTCTGGATAAAATGGAGCGTATGAATGATAAGCGAAATACCTATCGGGCAATGCTTTTCGATCCATATGTAAATTCACTTCCACAGGCTGTAAGGGCGAGAGAAGTGCTTGGCGCAACTGAAGTAGCCGAAATTCAGGCGATGATTGATGCCGGTACTACAACCAATATATCGATTACTGTCGAAGCTGAAATGACGGGCGGGGCTGTTAAATCGAGTGAGACCGTCTTAGAGGAATTATCAGCAACTCCGGCAGAAACTTCCGTTACGGAGGAAGGCGAGTAATGAAACGAATTTTAGTTAGTTTGATTGTTTTTTCAACGTTTGCTGTTTGTGCACAGGATGAAGTTGTTCAATCGGGCACTCCGGCTTTAATTGAAGTGGCCAATGGTAAAAAGGCCAGTGCTTTCCTTCAGAAATTGGAAGGTGGGAATCTTACGTTCCAACCTCGTAAATCGCCAAATAGCATGACCGTTCCTGCAGAAAAAATAAAAAGTCTAAAATTCTCAATGAGCAAAGTGGAATTCGATGCTTTCCGGGAGATGAATGTTATTACGAGCGAGGAAGTTTCGGAGATATATGTAATACCTGATCTTGGGAATGCAGAAAAACTTGAGCTCATTTTTAAGAAAACACTAAATAACATTGCCGAAATTTCATATCAGGGCGATCACGCGGGGTATGTTTCCGCGATTGAGCCAATCATGCGTGACCGCGATCAGTATATGGCAATCGATAACAATTTGGATGATTTATATATCATGCTGATGGAAAGCTATCGCAAGCTGGAAAATTTTACAGCGGCAAAAAAATGCGCGGCCAATCTTCAGGAAAGTAGCGATGAGATTAAGATTGAAAAGGCCAAAGTGACCAAGGGGCTTATAGCAATTTCTGAAAATGATCTCTCTACCGCTGATGCGATACGTAACGAACTAAGTTCAGAGGCGGCGGCACTCTATATGCAGGCTTCTATCGAACGGGTGAACAAAAACTATAAACAAGCAATTCAAACCGTAACCACGATTATCGCGGATCATGCAAACGATTTGGAATGGATGCCCAAAAGCGAGTTACTCAATGCGTATCTATATCTCGAAATGACAGGATCGAATTCTGTAATAACTACAAACTCGGCACTAAATACGGCCCGCCAAGTAAAAAATATATATGCGGGAAGCAGTGTGGGGGGTGACGCCAGAATATTTTGGGCAAGTCTGGGCGGCGAGAAAATCGAAGCTGAAGAAATAATTGCAAAAGCGGAACGTGTAGCTGCCGAAAAACTTGCTAAAGAAAAACGTGCGGAAGCCGAGAAGGTAAGACGAGCTGAAGCCAAGGCTAAAAGAGAGGCAGCAGCAGCGGAAAAAGCCGCAGCGAAGGCGACTGCTGCCTCGACAAATTTGAATACAACTACGGAAAATTGAATCTTACTAAGACAACGGAGGTAATGAGCATGAAGAAAGGACTCTTAATGATGGTGCTGCTGACGATGGCAGGTGCTGCATTTGCACAGGGCGATGCTGGGGCATCTGCTGCGGCTTCAATGGCAGACAAGACGGATTTGTGGAGCTTGCTCAAGCAGGGCGGCTGGGCGATGTTTCCCCTTGGAGCATTTTCGTTCTTCATGGTGGCTTTGATCATCCAGAACTTTATCTCGCTTCGTCCCAAAACGCTTCTGCATACAGAACAAATGCCGGAATTGTTAGAGATGATGCTGGGGCGGAAGTGTAAGACGGCACTTATCTACTGCCGTAAACATCCATCCATGTTCGCCAATACCTTTGGTGCCGGGCTTGAACGCTGCCTGGACGGATCAACGGAAATCGATTTTATCAAGGTGAAGGAATCCGTTGAGGAAGCTTCCGTCGAGCAGATGTCCAAGCTGATGAAGCCAATCGATTATCTTTCGATTATTGGTGCCAGTTCGCCGATGTTGGGTCTGCTCGGTACCGTTTCCGGTATGATCAAGGCGTTCCACACGATGGGTTCGCAAGGTATGGGAAAACCTGAGCTGCTTGCAGCTAATATTGGTGAGGCCCTCATCACTACAGCGACCGGTCTGTGTATTGCGATTCCGTCCATGTTCTTCTTCTTCTTCTTTAAAAAGGGATTTCAGAAAACATTGGCTACGCTCGGTCGTAACATCGGCTTCTTGTTCGATGCGCTCCAGTCAGGTAAAGAGCCGGTCAGTTTCATGGATCTCGAAACGCTGGAGAACATGGAAGGAGAATAAGCCTTTCATTATTAAGACGTTACTGTTTTCGACCCATTGGAATGTAGGGAACGACTATGAAACTACCGCAAAAAGAAATAGGAGAAGACCTGGAACTGGATATGTCGCCTATGATCGACATGGTCTTCCTGTTGCTGATCTTTTTCATTGTGGCATCGCAGGTAATTGACGAAAAACCGAAGGTTAACATACCTGCAGCTGCCTTCTCAACGGTACCGGAGGATACGACTGGTCGTCTTATGATCTCGGTCTCAAAAGAAGGAAAATATTTCATCGGAGCCGATCCCGGAGATAAAACTATTGAGGAGATCACGGAGCATCTACGACTCGCAATCGAGGCGGATCCAGAGCTCAGAATTCTGATTCGTGCTGATGCTGAGGTGAAATACAGTTTCAATGAAAAAGTCACCATCGCCTGTGCCGAAGTCGGCGCTCAGGATCTAATTTATTCCGCATTTGAGGAGTAGGAACCCATGAATCTAAGTCAACATTACGAAGACGCAAAGCTGGAATTGCAAATTGCGCCGTTGATCGACGTCGTTTTCCTTCTGCTTATTTATTTCATGGTAACGGCTTCGTTGATCAAAAAAGAAGGGGACATCTCATTTATGCTTCCAGCCAATGTAGCGGTTGAAGACATGCAGGAGATCCCTGTCGAAGTACTCATTGAAATTACTGCAGATGGCAGTATTCAGGTTGAAGGCATGCGTTTTTCCTACGACGACAAAACATTGGATGAACTGGTTATTCAGGTTGCTGGTTTGAAGGAAATTGCAAAATCTCAGAACTCTCCGTTTTTTGTTAATGTGCTTCCGCATGCGGACTCCTTACACCGTCGAATTATTGACGTAATGGATGCATGTGCAGCAGCTGGTGTGAATACCCTGACATTTAGTAAATCTATGTGAGAACTTAGATAGCCTCCCGGGAAAGGTCGCGCACAACTGCGCGGCCTTTTTTATTGGGGTGGATGCTTCCAATGATTGGAAATTTCCGTAAGATGCTCCTTTAATTTCACCGCAGGAATATCCATGAAAAAGACTCGAGTTGATCGCAAATTTGCCGAACTGAAGAAACAAGGAAAGAAAGGCTTTGTCGCCTATCTTTCTGCCGGAGATCCTAATCTTGAAGATACGGTCGATATGGTCCTGCGTCTTGAGAAGGCCGGTGTGGATATTATCGAACTGGGCCTGCCTTTTTCCGATCCGTTAGCCGACGGTCGTGTAAATCAGGAGGCTGCCACCCGTGCTCTTGAAGCAGGATCTACATTTGACGGCGTAATGGATTGCGTCGCCAAAATCAGGGAACATTCGGAAATACCACTGATTTTTTATGCCTATATGAATCCTTTGCTATCACGAGGGTTCGATGTGTCGATTGCCGCCGCTGCTAAGGCAGGGATCGATGGATTCCTGCTACTGGACCTCCCGTTGGAAGAGGCTAAACCATATCGCAAAGCGTTGAATGATAATTCGCTGAATGCTATTCAGCTTGTCACGCCAACAACGCCAGATGAACGCATCGAAAAAATTGTTAAGCAGGCCAATGGCTTCATCTACTGTGTTTCGCGGGAAGGAGTCACAGGAGTACAGGACTCGATAGCCGAAGGCGCTGGGGCACTCGTGGAACGAATCAACAGCAAGAGTAAACTTCCGGTTGCAATTGGTTTTGGGATTGGAACGCCGGATCAGGCGCGCGAGGCAGCAAAACTTGCAGATGCCGTTGTGGTCGGCAGTGCCATTGTGAATTCGTTCCACAACAATCCGCACACCGCCGAAGGCCGCGCCAATGCCGCCGCCTTTGTAAAGAGCATGGTAGATGCGGTAAAAGAAGTTTAAACAAAATGGGTGTGGGCCAGACCCATCCGCTAATCATCAATCAAAAATAGGAATATCCATGGCTGGAAGATACGCAGTAATCATGGCGGGTGGGAAAGGGGAACGATTTTGGCCTCTAAGTACATCTAAACATCCAAAACAGCTTCTGGCACTCGTTGGTGATAAGCCACTCATTGCTCAGGCTGTAGATCGACTTGAAGGTCTCGTTTCTCCAGAAAACGTATTTGTTGTAACGAACGCAGATCTCGTGGAGGCCACTCAGGCTGCCGCGCCATTACTTCCACCTGAAAATATCGTTGGCGAACCTATTGGACGCGACACTGCTGCTGCCGTAGCCTGTGGAGCTGCACTGGTTAAAGCGAAAGACGAGAATGGTGTTTTTTCCGTGCTCACCGCTGATCAGGTGATGGGTGATCTCGATGTTTTTTCCGCCACGCTCAAAGGCGGCATGGATCTCGCCGAGCAAAACGATATTCTCGTCACCATAGGAATTGAACCGAACCATCCCTCGACCGGATTTGGCTACATTGAATCCGGCGAATACTTCCAATCAGCCGAAGGTGTCGAGTTCCGCAAGGCCAAACGATTTGTAGAAAAACCCGACGAAGCAACAGCCGCTGAATACGTCGATTCCGGCAACTTCTACTGGAACTCCGGTATGTTCATCTGGTCAGTCCAGTCACTGGAAAAAAGCTTCGGTGCACATTGCCCCGAAATGCTCGAGCTCATGAATTCGCTGACCGGTTATGCTAAGGATGGAAGAATCCTGGAAGGTATGGATTTTACCTATCCAGACCTCGGAAAGATATCCATCGATTACGCCCTTATGGAAAAGGCTGATAACATAGTCGTGGCGTGTGGAACCTTCTACTGGGACGATGTTGGAGCATGGCCCGCTCTCGAAAGTCATTTCGATCAGGATGAAAATGGAAATACTTCGATAGGGCAGGTCGAAACGATCGATGCTAGGGGCAATATAATCCTTTCAAAAGATCATCTTACCGCCGTCATAGGCGTCAAGGATTTGATCGTTGTTCAGGCCGAAGGGGTCACGCTGATCTGTCCGAAAGATCGCGCACAGGACATCAAAAAAATGGTTGTTTCGTTACGTGAAATCGGATCCTACGACGAACTGCTTTAGATACTTTAGATTGGTTCACGATAGAATTAAAAATCGAACTTGAAAAGCAGTTGCCAATGGCATTCAGTTTGGTATCTTCCTCATCTTTCCTACTCAAGCCGGAGTGGCGAAATTGGTAGACGCACGGGATTCAAAATCCCGCGGAGAAATCCTTGTGGGTTCAAGTCCCTCCTCCGGCACCAAGCTTTCTTAATACGAACTCCCGATTGATTCCGTCCCAGGAATTTTCGCGTCTTTTCCGGTTCTACGTTAATTTTTGTGGAGCGAGATCCCGCTTTCCACAGAAGAATAAAATGCTAGTTC
>JAZGFK010000059.1:0-57597 GCA_036479375.1 Pontiella sp.
TCCGGCGAACTTCGGCAGTACGTCGTGCATTCCCCTGCCGATCCAATTTAATGACATGTGTATCCATGCATAGAAAGTTATCAGCTTTCCCAAGCGTTGCCTATGGGGTGACCGAAAAGACGCATACGTTTTTCGAAAGCGCACCACTCAGTATTGTTCAGGTTCCGCCGGGCTCCTTTACGTTATTCCTGCCAACGGATGCGCATCTGCCCTGCATTGGCGACGGCCCGATCCACAAGGTTGTGATCAAGGTGGCGGTGGATTAGAAAATCCTGAAGTACGGCGGGAACTGAAAGGCCACGCCGCTCTTTGCAGAAGCGGTGTCGCCCGTTGGTTGCCACCGCATTCCAAAAATTATTTAGAACGTATGCCCGATCAGGAAGTTGAAGCGGCCTGCTCCATCCTGGAAACGCTCATCGTAGGTAATGGGCCAGGCGTAATCGAGATGCAGTGGGAATCCGGGAAGATCCAGACGGAGCCCAATTCCCCAGTTGTCGTTATATAGCTTCGCATCAAAGTCCCATGAGTCAACATTCACGAATCCCCAGTCATAAAACGCAGCACCACGAATCTTGTTCCAGATCGGGACGGTCAGCTCGGCGGTTGCATACGCGGAAGAGTTTCCTCCAACGGAATCGCCCGTTGTCGGATCTTTAGGTCCGACATCACGATATTCATATCCACGCAAGGTGTAAGAACCGCCAAGGAACAAGCGGTCGAAAATGGGAACGCCTTCTCCATAGGACTCTGGATTTTCCGCCGCTTCGGTTTTGCTATCCGCATATGCTTCGACGGATTCAACCTGGCCGCGGACATTTAAAATCATATCCCAGATAAGCGCCCAGTAGTGGGTTGACCGAACGCGCGCACCAAAAATATCTGTGCTTCCGCCGAGCGGTCCGCCGGCCACATAAGGCGATACGGTGGTCTTGTTTCCACGGGTTGAGTTAAAGAAGCGATCGCGCGAGTCGAAGGTCCATGTATATTCCAGCCCACTCTTACTGCGCTTTCCTTCTTCATTTTTAATGGCCTGCGAAGCACTGTCGGCAACATCGAACACATCGAAGGCTTCAAGGGTGTAGGCCAGATTTCCACGCGTGAAACGCGAAAGCGGTTTCCCTAAAGAAAAGCGGAGACCATCATTACTCTGGTCGTAGGAATCTGAGAAGTAGCGGGCTTCACGATGGAAGAGGTCTATACCAAACGACAATTGCCGGTTCATGAACCAGGGTTCAACAAAGGAAATATCCAGGTCATTACGTTGGGTACCTAGCTGGGCGCGAATCTTGAATTTTTGACCCGCTCCGATGGGAGGCCATGTTTTCCAGTTGAAGTTACCTTGCGAAAGTTCAACATAACCCACCAACGAGTCGACACTGGAAAAGCCTACACCTGCTGAGAACTGCCCCGTTGCCTTTTCTTTTACTTGAACGTTTACATCGTATTGGTCGCCTTCACCCGTCGAATCAGGACTGATGGTAACAATCTCAAAATAGTTCAGGTTGCGCAGTCGATTTTCTGAGGTTTGGATTCGGCTGCGATTATACTTTTCGCCGGGATACATGACGAGTTCACGACGAATCACCTTATCCATGGTGCGTTCATTCCCATTGATATTAACATTTTTGATGTAACCAACCACCCCTTCGGTGATCTCATAGTCCACATCAACGATAGCGGTTTCCGCGTTCGCGTCATAAACCGGGCGGACCATTGTACGGACATAACCCCGGTTGCCGTAAAAGGCACGAATACCTTCACTACCGCCTTCAATATTTTCATAGGATGCGATGTTGCCCAGTCCCAGCCGAATACCCCGCCGCAGTTCTTTTTCGGTATATTCCTGCATTCCCGAGACGGATATTTTCCCAAGACGATACCGCTGCCCTTCCTTAATAACGTAGGTTAGTGTTGCTTTCTTGGGCGTGGAATCGTCCAGCACCGGTTCGGATACCTGAATGTCGAGGAATCCGTTATTCATGTAAAAAGATTTAATGGCAAACATATCGGAGTCGGCAACATCCTCCTTTAATTTTCCGGAACCGGTAATAAATGAAATCCAGTTTTTCTTTTTCTGCTGAATCAGTTTCCGGATCTTTTTATCGTCGACGAGGTCGTTTCCTTCAAAAACAAGGTCCTTTATTTTTACCTTCTGACCTTCCTTGATGCGGATGAAAACATCCACGGTGCCCAGCTCATCGTTGGTTTCAGAAGTCCAGCTGACTTCAACATCCGGATACCAGTAATCGCGGTAGGCTTCTTTAATTTTCACCGCCGACCGTTCAAAGGTTGAATCGTCGGAAAACGAACCTAGATTGAGTTCGGATTTTTTGCGCACCTTGCGGTTCTTCATTTTGTCTGCACCACGGATTTCAATGCGGCGCAACCGGTGTTTCGAAACCACCGTATAAATCAGAATAACACCGGTTCCTTCCACATCCATCTGGGCGTTCACATAGGAATAGCGACCGGATTCGCGCATACGGTTCACATCGACTGCAATTGCGGATAAAATAGTTTCGCGATCCGGCACTTGCTCTCCCACCTGAAACGAGGTGAAGGCTGAAACGGAGCTGATGTCGTAGGATTTTCCGCTCTGATCTACAATGCGGATATCCGTTATGGTTTCCGCGATTGTAGCTAGCCCGGCAAAGGCGATGAGTACTGTGGCTAAAACTTTTTTCATAAAGGGCTCCAGAGGGTGAAAATCAGCCATTTTCAAATGAGCCGGCTTCGTCTTCGTGGTCTTGCCGATCCTCAAACCGGGTATACTCGCGCTGGAACGACATCCGAACCTCGCCGGTTGAACCATGGCGGTATTTGGCTACATCGACCACCGCAAGGTTATCGGTATTTCGATCATCGCCCTGTTTGTAATAACTTGGACGGTATAGCAGCATCACCACGTCGGCGTCCTGCTCAATGGCCCCCGAATCGCGCAAATCAGAAAGTTTTGGAATGTTGTCGCCGCGCCCTTCGGTCGCTCGGCTGAGCTGACTAAGAACCATGACGGGGACTTCCAGCTCTTTAGCCATAGCTTTAATGGCACCCGAAATGGCCATGGTTTCGCGCTGCCGACCATCCTTTGCAAACTTGGAATAGTTCATCAGCTGGAGGTAGTCGACGACGATCAATTCGATGCCGTACCGGCTTTTCATACGGCGGGCCCTAGAGCGAAGTTCAACGGCTTCCAATCCCGGTGTGTCGTCGATATAGATCTGGGCTTTTTGCAAATTATCGACCGCACGAGTCAGCTTGGCGTGTTCGTCCGGGGTCATGGTTCTTCCACGCACACGATGCGCCGGAAATTTTGCGTTGGAGAAAAGCATACGTTTCACCAACTGCTCGCGCGACATTTCCAAACTAAACACGCCAACCGGAACAGGCGTTCCATGAAGACCTAGCGCCGCATTTTCCGCAATGTTCAACGCAAGAGACGTTTTTCCCATGGCGGGGCGCGCGGCTAAAACAATCATATCGGTTTTCTGCAAACCACCGAGTCGCTCGTTCAAGCCGATGTATCCCGTTGTGACCCCGGTGATGAGCTGATTGGGGTCGGTATTTTCGATTTCGGTGAACGCGTTTTTTACCGAATCTTTCCAATCGGGAATCTGTTCCGCACCGTGGCTGCTCAGTTCAAATAACGATGCTTCGGCCTCGCTGACGAGCAACGCGGCTTCCTCATCGCCTTTATAGGCCGCATCAATCGTTTCTGACGATTGGTCAATGAGTCGCCGGTAAAGGCGTTTATCCATTACGATGTCGCAATAGAATTCGACATGCGCCGGAACAAGGGTGCTGTCCTGAAGCTGGACGAGATAGTCGTAGCCCCCGACTTTATCGAGGGCATTTTTATCCTTGAGCCATTCACCGATGGTAATTGCGTCCATCGGCATATTCGCCTGAGACATATCTACCATATGCTCAAAAAGCGCCTGATGGCGACGATCGTAAAAACAATCGGCACCCAGGCGCTTTGCAAGGCATTTATCCAAGGCTCCTTGAGGATCCAACAGAATTGAACCTAGAACTCCCCGCTCGGCTTCTTCGCTATGAGGGGGAACTCTAAGTGTTCCTGGATCCCCTGGGATCATTTCTCTTCTACAACCCAGACCTTAAGTGTGGCCGTAACCTCAGAATGCAACTTGATGGCAACATCAAACACACCCAGCTCGTGCAACGGTGCTGCAAGGGCAATTTTGGTGCGGTCAATTTCGACACCCTGTTCAGCCAGATTTTCAGCGATCTGCGGAATACCAACCGAACCGAACATGCTGCCGGTATCGGCGATCTTGGCAGAAATAGTACATTCCAGACCTTCGATCTTCTTGGCCAGCTCCGTGGATGCTGTTTTTTCCTTTTCGAGTTGGACGAGACGCTCTGTGCGCTTCTTCTCGATCTGGCGTTTTTTGCCTTCTGTTACTTCGGTGGCGAATCCTTTCGGGTAAAGGAAATTACGGGCATAGCCGTCAGAAACCTTTACTATATCACCTTCAATACCCAGGCCATCGACCTGGTCCATCAATAAAACTTCAGTAGCCATTACGAACTCCTTATAAACCTTAGCGAACCAAACCCATCACCCGCGCACGGCGAATGGCGGTTTTGATCGAGCGCTGCTGCTGTGCATTAGCACCTGTCAGACGTCCCGGCAGAATTTTGCCGCGATCTGTCATGAACTTCTTGAGAAGCTCGGCATCCTTATAATCGACCTTGGTGACTCCACGAAGGAGCTCGGGGTCGCGCTTATACTCATCTTTGTCATCTCTATTACGACGCATAATTATATCCTTTCTCTAAAACGGCACATCATCATCGTCTGCAGGTATTGCAGTCGGCTGTGAAGCTTCCTGCGGAGCAGATTCACCTGATGCCGCTGAAATTTCCGTATTTTTTCCTGGAGAACCGAGGAACTGAACGCGATCTGCGCGTACACGCAATTTGCTCCGTTTCTCGCCTTTCTCATTCTCCCATTTATCTAACTGCAACCGACCTTCTATAAAGGCCGAAGATCCTTTATGCAGGTACTCAGCCGATGTTTCGGCCTGACGTCCCCACACCACTACATCCACAAAGCAGGTTTGTTCAACTGTTTCGCCGGCTTTATTTTTGAAGCTCTCATTGATAGCCAATCCAAATTCCGTTACCGCCGTACCCGAAGGGGTCTGACGGAGCTCTGGATTCTTGGTTAGGTTTCCCATCAACAGGACCCGATTGTAGCTTGCCATCTTTAGGCCTCCTGAGCGGCTTCCACAATTTCGCTGGCTTCAACAAACTGGTGGCGGAACACGTTGGTTCCCAGCTTCAAGCGCGCTTTGAATGCATCGAGCTTTGTGCCTTCGGCGTTGAACATCAATACCACATAATAGCCGGCTTTCTGCTTTTTCAATGGACGAGCAAAGGCTCTCTTTCCCATACGCGTGGTGCTTTCAATTGATCCACCCAGCTTTTCGAGTTCTTCTTTTACCTGGCCAATCGCCTGATCGAGACCTTCCTCGTCCAGCGTTTCCGGAAAGATGAACAATCCTTCATACAATGTATTCAATGTGTTTCTCCTTAATTATCCAATTTGGAACCGGTTGAACTCATTCATTGTCCGTTCCGTTCCAACGGAAAAGATGCTTTCTACCGCATCGGCGGCACGTTTCACAACCTTTTCCAGCTTCAAATGCTCTTCATCGGCAAATTCGGCCAGCACGAACCCGATCATGTCCGCTCCGTCCGGCTTAGGGCCAATTCCCACCCGCACGCGGGGGAATGCTTTGGTCTGTAGCCATTCAAGCAACGACTTCATGCCATTATGACTACCGCCTGTTCCCTTTCCCCGAACCCGAATACTACCGAGCTCCAACTCTACATCGTCGTAGACCACCACTGTATCTCCGGCCGGAACACGCCATTTTCTCATGGCACCCCAGACCGCTTTCCCACTGCGGTTCATATACGTGGTCGGCTTAAGTAGCCGCACCTCGTGTTCCCCGATCCGGCATTTCGCCATCTGCGCGGGAAACCAAAACATTTTCCTGAATCCGGCGCCTTGCCTGCGGGCAATTTCTTCCACCACCATAAAGCCAACATTGTGGCGGGTGCGCTCGTATTCTTTTCCGGGATTCCCCAGTCCAACGACCAGTTTCAAATTATCCTCCCGGAATCGAAGGGCGAAGATTACTCTTCTTCCTTCTTCTCGGTAATAACTTCAGGCTCACCAGTTGCAGCTTCGGCGTCGGCGTCGGCCTCTTCTTCTACACGAGGAGCAGCAACGGTAGCCACGATGGCCTCTTCGTCAACAAGCACATTGAAGTTGGAACCTAATGAAAGACCGGAAACATGAATAGCCTCGCCGATTTCAAGTTCGGAAACGTCGATTTCAAACTTCTCGACCATGTCTTTCGGAAGAACTTCAACTGAAATGCTGTGCATGATGTGATCAAGGATACCACCCGCTTTAACCCCGGCTGCTTCACCAACCAGCTCGAGCGCTACTTCAACCGTAATCACCTTACCCGCAGTAACCCGTAGTAGGTCAACGTGGAGCAGGTCGCTGCTGACGGGATGATGCTGAATTTCTTTCACCAGCACCCGCGTGTTGTCTTCGCCTTCAATTTCAATTTCAATCAGCATACTTTCGCTGCCGTGATGAATAATCTGTTCAAAATCATGCGCATTGATTTCAACTGAAACAGCTTCTTGTTCTGCGCCATAGATTACGGCAGGCAATAAACCGGTTTTACGCAGACGTCGCGAGTTACTAGTTCCTTCGAGGTTTCTTTTTTTTGCAATTATTTTTGCGTTTTCCATTGATTCTCTCCTAATTATCAACCCTGAACAGCGAGCTGACAGATTGGTCGTTGTGGATACGGCAGATGGCTTCCGCCAATATATCGGCTACCGAAAGTACGGTAACATTAAAATCTTTCCATTCGCGCTGGGGCACCGTATCGGTGGTAACCAGCTCATCAATCGGTGATTCTGCTAATCGGTCGATTCCTTTTTGCGTCAATAGCGAGTGGCTCACGGCAGCGCGAATCGATTTCGCCCCGGCCGATTTAAGCAGATTGGCGGCAGCCGTCAGCGTACCCGCCGTAGAGGTCATATCATCAACCAGCAACGTGTTGCGGCCTTCAACATCGCCGACGAGATGGTTAGCCACGACGTGTTCAGCACTCTTCCGCTGCTTTCCAACTAGCGCAATACCTGCTCCTAAAAGTTTGGAGTAGGCATCAGCCATTTTCAGGCCGCCGGCATCCGGAGATACAACCACCAGATCATCAAGTTCCAGCGTACGCAGATATTTCACAATAACGGGTGATCCGTAGAGATGATCCACTGGAATATCGAAAAAACCTTGAATTTGCTGGGCATGCAGATCAACACAGACCACACGATCGGCTCCAGCGGCTTCGAGCAGGCTGGCTACGAGCTTGGCTGTGATTGGAACACGCGGCTGGTCTTTTCGATCCTGACGGGCATAGCCGTAATAGGGAAGAACCGCCGTGATGCGATCGGCTGAAGCCCGCTTGGCCGCATCGATCATGATGAGCAATTCCATCAGATAGTTATTTGGTTCAACAGAAACGGACTGGATAATATACAGATCATCGCCGCGAACATTTTCGACGATCTTGACGAAGATCTCTCCATCCGGGAATCGCGTGATGTCTACAGCGCACAATTCCACACCAGCGGCCGCTGCAATGCGTTCCGCTAAGGCTGGATGTCCTGTTCCTGAAATTATTTTCATATCATTAATAACCAAATGGTTGCCCGACCAGGGTTCGAACCTGGACCCTGTGAGTCAAAGTCACATGTGCTTCCATTACACTATCGGGCAACAAACTACCTAGAATATAGAGTTTCTCTACCCGCTCCAATCCCAACTCAACTTCAAAAGAGCGGAAGACCATAGGAAGCAGGCGGTTATAAGTCAAGCAGGCAAATGGAAGTTTAATCGCTGATTTGAAGGGGCATCCCTCCAAAGGTTTGTATCCTTGAAATTGAGCCTGACGAAGCCTGCAAATTCGGTCACCCTGCACTTCCACCATAGATCAGCAGATAGTGCGTAACGAGCAATGCCAACCCTATCCCGATTTCAATCAATGCAAGGCGCTGGATATTTACCTCTCCCGCCAGTTTTTGCCACTTCTCCTGCAACAGAATGCCCAGTGACCCATCAATCAAACTAATGATTCCTGCCCAAAATAGAATTGAAACGAAAATGTTCATCGGTCGTAATGTATAATAATTTTCCGCTAGCTATTCCTGAGGGTCAATGCGTGGTACGCAATAAGCAGTACGCAACATCTACACCGGATATTTTACACCCAGCAACCTGGACACCGCATGATTGAATTTCTTGCGTTCTTCGCGGACGGTAGCGGTAACCGCTGAAATGCGGTCCTTATAATATGCCCAATCGAGGCCTAGTGGAGCGCCGAGGTGCGTCTTAAACAGGACGGCCTTGGTCGGATCGATGTTTTCCAATTCGTGGAGATTTTCTTTTATATAGTGGTATGCATCGCGAAATGGCATGCCCTCCCCGACTAATTCCAGCGCACGGTCGGTCGCAAATACGTCGGGCGTGAAGCCATCAATCAACGCCTTTTTGTTTACTTTGGTCGCCTTGACCATCGGCGCCAGAATTCGCAAGCAGGCGCGCGTGGTGGCGATCCCTTCCATATACAGTTCCTTGGCTTCCTGCAGATCGCGGTTGTAGCCAGTCGGCGAGCCCTTGATCAGATCGTATACACCCAGCTCAGCAGCTTTAACCCGCGAGGCTTTAGCACGAATTAGCTCACAGACATCGGGATTCTGCTTCTGCGGCATGATCGAGCTTCCGGTACAAAACTCTGCCGGCAATTTGAAATAGTCGAACTCCGGCATGGTGAACAGCATGAAGTCCTGAGCAAGGCGCGAGAGCGTCAGCATGATCTGACTCATGGCGGAAAGCACAATGCCCTCCAACTTGCCGCGGCCATTATTGGCATAAAGCACGTTATGAGTCGGGCGGCTGAACCCGAGCAGATCGGATGTAAACTGGCGATCGATCGGCAGCGGCACTCCATATGAAGCGGCAGAACCAAGCGGACACTGATCGTTCAGTTCATAGGCCTGAATCAATGAAACACAGTCGTCGAGCAGGCTTTCGGCATGGGCTGTCGCCCACAGGCCCACACTAGACGGCATGCCCGGTTGCATATGCGTCCTTCCAACCATGGGAATTTTCTCATGTTTTTTCCCAAAGGAAGTCAATGCGGAGGCCAACGCTGCGGCTTCTTCCAAGGTCTGAAGAATCTGCTCCTTGGAGTAGAGACGCAGATCGACCGCAATCTGGTCATTCCGGCTACGGCAGGTATGGATTTTCTTTCCGAGATCTCCCAGTTTGCTGGTGAGCGTGCGTTCAACGGCCAGATGCACATCTTGATCGGCCAGCTTGATCTTAAACTTGTTCTGCTGCGCCAGTCGGATGATTTCGACGAGTCCACCAAGCACCTGTTTGCGTTCGGCTTCGGTGATGAGCTTCGGCTTGACCGGCATTTTCGAAAGCATGGTCACATGAGCGGCCGTTCCAATGCAGTCGACGGTTATAAGCGCGTGATCCAGCTCCACATCGCGCCCGGCGGTAAAGGCCAGTACTTCGTTATTAATGGTTCCAACGGTCGTCTTTTGCTTCATGATAAATCCCTCTACTTATTGCCCACAGATCACGCAGATTACACAGATGAAATGGGAATGAAAAATGTTATCGAATTAAAAGCTAGCTCTTTGTGCGGCCGGTGGATTCCAGAATGAGGGTAACCGGGCCGTCGTTGAGTAACTCCACCTTCATGTCGGCACCGAATTTTCCCGCGTTTGGAGGAAAACCAAGCTTATCTAATGTCCGGACATATTCGCTGAACAACGCTTCTCCTTGTTCCGGTCGCGCGGCATTAATAAAACTGGGGCGATTCCCTTTAGCACAATTGCCATAGAGCGTGAACTGGCTGACCGACAGGACTTCACCACCCACATCTGCAACCGACCGATTCATTTTCCCCTCGGAGTCTTCAAAAATCCGAAGCCTAGCTGTTTTACTCGCGAGGAAATGGGCATCAAAAAGGGTGTCGCTATGCGACACCCCGACAAGAACCAGCAAGCCTTGGCCGATTTCGGAGATCCGCTTCCCTTCCACTGTAACCGAGGCATGCTTCACGCGCTGGATGATTAATTTCATTTTTGCTCGAAAGTCGGTGCATCGAAAGTAAAAAGCCGAACACCGCCAAGCGACATTCGACTTTCCGACCTTCGACCGCCGCCCTGGCGGCTACTCCGTAACGTGCGAAACGCGGAAGGCCGGCAGGCGATTGAGCGCAGCGGCAACCTCGTAGCGGCGCGGACGAGCCAAATCGCCGCGCAGATCGCGAACGAGGGCGTTGAGGCCTTCGTTCGAGAGGTCGCGGTCGACCAGGTCAAGGATTTCACGTAGCGGATACCCTTCATCCATGTAACGGAGTTTTGCGTAGTAGAGTACAAAACCAATGGCACGCGCCTGATCCGTATCAGCAATCTGTCGGATGGCGTCGAGGTCAACAATCGAGCGGCCGAACTGCAGGTAATCCTGATCGTCGGTCTGAATAACGAGGTCTTCACGGCCGATACTCGGATCGATAGAACTCGGCATGACCCAGCGCGAGCGGCTGAGCATGGTGGAAAGATTTACGCTGCTGTCAGCTACGGTCGATGGTGTGATATCCAGCGCCTTGGCAGCTTCTGTAATATCCGAGACGACAAAATTTTCGACCTTCAGAATTTTATCGGCGATCGGAATGAACTCCGCGATCAGGCTGCTGCCGGCAACGATCATTGAAATACCCAGCTCGTCGACCATTTGATGGGCACGGGCTGCCAGTGTATTGCGCGAAGACTCCCCGATCAGGGATGTAACCCGCGTGTCGGCGGAAAGGAATGTGGATGAGGAACTGTGCTCATCAAACAACAGAACACGGGCACCGGCTTCAAGTGCTTCAACGGTTGAAGCCGCCTGGGATGTGAACGATCCGGCTGATTTGGTGGAGTAGGATGAAGTGTTTCCACCATCCGGCAGCTCGCTGGCAAAAGCAGAGATATCCACTTGCTGAATCGAACGGCCTGCTTCAGAACGAATGTTCACCGCATCGGCAACCGTAACCACGTGCTCGCGGCCATCGCCGGGAATATGGTTATAAATACCCTGCGAAACAGCATCCATCAAATCAACACGACCGCTGTTGGATTCGCCCAGAATTAAGGTAAGGCCATTTGGAATGCCCAACCCTCGGACCGTTCCGGCATGCGGAACTTCCACTTCTTCAATCAGCGCACCATCAATTTCAATTTGGGAAAGGCGTTCATAGTCGGGATTATCGCTTCCACTCAGGCGGGTCACAAGAGCGCCTTCAGCAATAAAACTGACCTGACCACTGGCGCCGAGATGCTGGCGAAGGCGGTCGGCATCTTCCATGTTGTTCACATGGTCGTCGGCTTCTCCGGCTTCGATATTACAGTAAAGCAGACTGTTGCTGACGATTTCGGGAAGGTCTTCGAAGAAAATTTGCTGCGCCATTTCACCGTCGATCGAAATCAATGGTTCGCCATCGAGGACCACACTTTGAATGGGCAGTGTGACCACAATGTGTACTTCAATATATTCTTTGGTCAGCAATAGCGCGTTGCGGGGCAGAATTTGCTGCTGGGGGGAAGCCACGAAAATACTCCGGCGGGCAATGCCGTTGTGGTCAAAATTCGCAATTCGGTTGATATTTGATACCATTCGACGCAACAAAAGGTCTTCCATAGCCGTACGCCGTACGGGGCTATCAAAAAGATAATCTGGAATTTCGGAAATCGTTTGCGGAACGCGGATGCTGAAAACAGGATGCGCGTCTGAATCAGGATCAACACTAATGGCTGCGCATTTGATCACGTAGCGCGAGAAGTCAAAGTCGCCGACGAGCTGCTGATATTCAGAAAAAGGCTGGCCATCCAGCTCTGTCAATAAATTATAGAATTCCTTCTTATCCTTCATAGTCCATTTTCCCTTGTTTAACAGTTATAGAAGCTATCCCTTTCCTGAAATCGCAATCGACCGACTACTGTGCCTTTTTCGGAGCCTTTTTGGAAGCGGACTTTTTATCCTTTTTCGGAGCCGATTCCTTGGGTTTATCGGCGGCTTTCGCCTTTTGATAGCCCTCGCTGCGGTAGTCGGTCTGATAGAAGCCGGATCCTTTGAACAAGAAACCTGCACCGCCGCCGATCAGGCGCTTAATTTCGCCGGGGCACTCAGGGCAGTCCGTCAACGGGTCCGCCGAGATGCTGTGAAATGCCTCAAAGTTGTGTCCGCATTTAGTGCATTCATAGTCGTACGTTGGCATGTGAGTCTCCAGATCTTACAAATTGAGAGCGGAATGTAGCGTATCCGTCCCTATTGTCAAAATCATTCTGGACAAGGCACCTTGCCCCGCTAAGCTATTCATCCAGCTTATGGAAAAGGATCCTATGAACTTTGAATTCGCCACCGCCCAACACATTATTTTCGGCCCCGGAAAACTAAACGAACTGCCGAACCTCATTAAAGGGCTGGGTAAACGGGCCGCCCTCGTCACCGGCACGAATGCGGAACGCATCGGCCCGATCTTTCAGACGCTGAAAGAATGCGGTGCGAATCCCGCCACTTTCAGCATTACAGAGGAACCCACAACGGATTGTATTGCACGCTATGCAGCAAAGGCACGGGAGCTGGAATGCGACTTCGTGGTTGCCTTTGGAGGCGGCAGTGTAATGGATTCCGGCAAAGCCATCGCCGCCCTGCTCACCAACCGCTGCGACCTTATGGACTATCTCGAAGTCATTGGAAAAGGCGAGCCACTCACCGAAGATCCCGCCCCCTGCATCGCCATTCCGACCACTGCCGGAACCGGCGCAGAAGTGACGCGCAACGCGGTACTTCATTCCATTGAACACAAGGTCAAGGTCAGCATTCGCCATCCGAAAATGCTCCCAACCGTTGCACTTGTTGATCCGGAACTCACCCTTTCCATGGTACCCGAGGTCACGGCAAGCACCGGACTCGATGCCTTTACCCAATGCCTCGAAGCCTTTGTATCATCCAAAGCCAATCCACTCACCGACGGCATCTGCCGAGAAGGGCTTAAATATGTTTCCCGGTCCCTGCATCGCGCCTACACCAATGGGGACAACATCAACGCCCGAACTGATATGGCGCTCGGCAGCCTGTTCGGGGGTCTTGCCCTCGCCAATGCCGGCCTCGGCGCCGTTCACGGATTCGCCGGCCCGATTGGAGGCATGTTTAAGGCGCCGCACGGAATGGTATGCGCGTCCCTTCTTCCGGCCGTGATTGAGACCAATATCGATGCCATGATGGAACGTGATTCAAAGAATGCTGCGTTGGCAAAATATGCGGAGGTCGCACAAATCGTAACGGGAAGAAACACGGCGGAACTCGAAGACCTACACCTGTGGGTCAAAGAGCTCTCCATGCAGATGTTTGTTCCCGGACTCGAAGAGTTTGGGGTGGAGGAAAGCGACTTTACGGCCCTCGTTGAAAAATCCAAAAACGCCAGCAGTATGAAAGGGAATCCGATTATACTAACCGATCAGGAACTCGAAGGAATCCTCTCCGAATCACTCGAGCCTCCCTACAACGGCGATTCAACGCTTTATCTATAGCCTATGGACTCCACTCAATTTGGGACACTCAACTACCTGATCCTGGCAACCTACCTTGCCGGCATGCTGGGCGTTGGCCTCTACTTTTCCCGAAAGCAGGAAAGCGCCGAAATGTTTTTTCTCGGCGGACGCAAGCTGCCGTGGCTCGTTGTAGCCATGAGCATGTACGCCTCGCTCACCAGCGCCGTCACCTACCTCGGCCTGCCCGGCACCGCCTACGCCGAAAATATTTCGCTCATCATCGTCTGCATCATGAGTCCCATCGTAGCGCCGTTCATCCTGGTGCTCTTCTACCCGCTCTATCATCGCCTGCAGGTCACCACATCCTACGAATACATCCAAAAACGATTCGGCGCTCCAGCCCGCTACGGTGTCGCCGCTCTCTTCGTACTGGCCCGCCTCGGCTGGCTTGGAACCGTCATCTATGCGCCCGCCATGGCCATGACCATCGTCACCGGCATTCCGCTCTGGAGCTGCATCTTCATGATGGGATTCCTTGCAACCGCCTACACCACCCTCGGCGGACTCGCAGCCGTCGTATGGACCGATGCCGTCCAGTTTATCATCCTGATCGGCGGAGCCATCTGGATTGCCATCAGTCTGGTTAATGGCGTCGACGGCGGAACCGAAACGATTCTGGCACTCGCCAGAGAAACCGGTCGCCTGCATATTGCCGACTGGAAACTGAATCTCTTTGTCATGTCCGGCCCCATTGTTGCCCTCTCCTTTTTCTTCCAGCTCATGCAGGACTACGGCACCGACCAAGTCACCGTCCAACGCCTCATGGCCACCGGCTCCCTGAAAAAAACCATCAAATCCGTTTCCTTCAATGCCTGCACCGACTTCTTCATCATCGGCTTGTTGCTCTTCATCGGGCTCGGGCTCTACGCCTTTTTCCAACCCGTGGAACTTCCCGAATTTATTACCGGCGACAAAGTCATGCCCTACTACATCATTCACTATCTGCCGCAAGGAATCTCCGGGCTGCTCATCACCGCGGTCTTCGCCGCCGCCATGTCCAGCATGGACTCCGGCATCAACTCCATCGCAACCGTACTGATCAACGATTTCAAAAAGCCGCTTTCAATCACGTCTCAACCGTCACGCCTCACGGACGTCGCCCTCGCCAGGTTTATCACCGTTGCCCTGGGCGTTTTGGCGACGGCGTTGGCCTTCTACATTTCAACGATTGGCGGAATCATCAAAGCCTTCGCTTCATTCATGAGTTTGTTCAGTGCACCGGTGCTCGCGCTTTTCCTTTTGGGCGTCTTAACCCGAAAAGGAAACTTTCACGGTTGGCTCGTTGGGCTGATCGCATCGATACCCGCGACCCTGTGGCTACAGAAAACGGTCGAGGCCCATTGGGTCTACTACTTCCCCTTCTCATTCCTCATCACATTCAGCATCGCACTGATCGCCAGTCGATGGTTCAAGTCCACCCCTGTGGATATAAGCCTAACCGTGCTGCGGAAGCGTTGAGGAATTTCATGAAAAAACTGACCCTGATTTTTTTAACCGCCATTCATCTGACGTGTGTGGCTGCGCCACAACATATAGAACAGCAGGCCGGGAATCTGCGCACCATCCTTCGCCAGGCGGACGATGCCTACTACAATCAAAACCAGTCGCTCATGGGCGATGCGGCATACGATGCGCTTCGCAATCAGTTCGACCGACTACTCGCCGAATACCCCGAGCTTGCCGTTGTACCGAACGTCGGCGCACCGATTGTCGAAACGCAATCCAGCATCAAGCATACCTCCCCCGTGCTGAGCCTGCAAAAAGCCTACACCGACGAAGCCGTCGGAATCTTCATCGAAAAATGCGGCACCAACCTGCTCTACTGCATCGAGCCCAAAATCGATGGCCTCACCATTGTATTGCGCTATCGCAACGGACTGCTGATCCAAGCGATTACCCGAGGTGACGGAAAAACAGGATCCGATGTCACAGCAGCCATTCTCGCCTCCGGCGCCGCTCCTATTGCATTAACCAATGCACCGGAAAAACTCGATGTGCGCGCCGAAGTACTACTCTCGTTTCAAAAATTTGACGCGCTCAACCAACGCAGGATAGCCACCGGACAGTCGGCGCTAAAAAGCCCGCGCAATACGGCCGCCGGAACCTTACGACTCCATAACTACGCAGAGATTGCCAACCGCACACTTGCACTCCGCGTTTTTGAACTGCTTGCAACAGACCCGATGCCCGCCACCCACACCCAGGCGCTCGCCCTTTTGAAATCCATAGGACTTCCAATCATAGAAAGTAGAACCGTTTCGGCCGACGAAGTGCTGGCAGCCGTTGCCGATCTAAACCATCGAAGAGCAGCGCTTCCATTTCAAACCGACGGCATTGTCATCAAGGTGGACGACCGAAAAACCCACGAGCGCCTTGGAACAACCGCACACCATCCCCGCGGTGCACTCGCACGTAAATATAAGGAAATGCCCGTGGAAACCCGCCTGCTCCGGGTCGATTGGACCCGCGGAAGCACCGGAAAGATGACACCCGTCGCCCGCTTCGAACCGATTGAAATCCAAGGCGCAACCATCCAGAGCGCAACGCTGCATAATCTCGACCACATACGTGCAATGGATCTGAGAGTCGGCGACTGGATCCACGTCATACGCGCAGGAGGATCCGTTCCAGAAATTATCGGTATTTGTCCAGACCGCCGAACCGGAAACGAAACCCCTATTCCTGCACCCGACGAAACCGCACCAAACGAATTAACGATCTAAAATAACATCTGCGATAATCCGCGTCATCTGCGGGCTCATAATCCGGTGCAGTAGCTCTCTGTTGCCTGCTCACGCAGACCGGAAATCGCCGCAGCCATGTCATCCTGCTTATAGAGATAAGACCCGGCAACAAACAGATTAACCCCGCTTGCTGCCGCCGGACCAATAGTCTGATCATCAATACCACCGTCAATCGCGATATCCACCCAATCCGCCATACGGCGAATCGTGGCGCACTTTGCTTCCACTTCAGCAATATATTTCTGCCCACCAAACCCCGGATGAACTGACATCACCAGCACTTCGTCCACCCAGCGGTTTTCCAGACATTCGAAAATGGTTTCAACCGGCGTTTCAGGATTCAAGGTAATCGCAGGCCGTTTTCCCAACGCCCTTATTTCAGCCAGCGTCTCCCGAACATCGCACTTGGATTCAACGTGAATCTGAATCGTATCCGCGCCTGAGTCGGCAAAAGCCTGAATATAGTTTTGCGGCTTCGTAATCATCAGATGCACATTCTGAGGAATCGACACCGTTGCAGCCGATACTTTAACCGCTTCCGGGCCAAAACTTATGTTGGGCACAAACACCCCATCCATCACATCCACATGGATCTGATCGGCACCCGCATCCTCCGCACGTTTGCACCCCGCCGCCAAACGGCCAAAGTCTGCTGCAAGAATTGAAGGCATAATCTGAATTTCAGGCATTTGAATAACTCCTCATAAATTGAAAACAGAAGCTACCTAACCCAGCCCACCACGTCAAGAATACCGCGCTCATCCATGCGTCCATCAGCACCAGTCAGCAGAAACCCAAAAAAATACACTTTCCCCCTTGCAACCATGAAAAATTCCGATACTTTCATCCGCCTCTTAACGAGAAAAGATTGCGGGGTAGAGCAGCCCGGTAGCTCGTCAGGCTCATAACCTGAAGGTCCTCGGTTCAAATCCGAGCCCCGCTACCAACTTTAAAAGACCGACCAGCAATGGTTGGTCTTTTTTTTGTGTACGGGATTCGGGTTTGAACCTCGGTTCCCTGAAGTGAGCTGCGCGAACGAAAGCAGATTTTGCGAAGCTAAAGACCCGCAGGGCGCGCACCGCACGTGCAATCCGAGCCCCGCTACCAACTTCTAAGGGTCTAACCATCAGGTTAGGCCCTTTTTTATTGGCTCATGTTATCTTCCCCAACTTTTCACCCTAACCTACAATCCTCTACGGCCTAAAAAAAAGGAAGCCCCGAAAGCCTCCCTTGTCACTGCCTGCGGTCAGCAGGATAGATGTGAATCTATTTCTTCGGAGGCACTACAGCATCCTGTGCCGCTTTCGCTACACGGAACTTAAGAATGGTTTTAGCGGGAATTTTGATCTGCTCGCCAGTAGAGGGGTTGTGACCCTTGCGGGCCTTACGCCGCTGCTTGATCAGTTTTCCCAGTCCGGGAATCGTGATTCCATCCTTGGATTTGGCACCCTTATAGACCTGTGTCACTAGAGATTCCAATGCTGCTTTAGCTTGCACTTTGGTGATATCTGCATCGACTGCGATCTTAGCGATGATGTCAGCCTTCGTAGCTGGTTTTGCCATTCTTGTACTCCTTCGTGTTTCTACTCGAATTACCCCTCCAGCACCTGCTGGAGCGGGCTCTATTCAATACAAGGTATAACTGATATTGCGGACGTTCCGCAAGGTGGAAACCTCCGTAGGCAAAAAAAGAGGCCACTTGGACCTCCCCTTCTCGTATCAGGCATAGCCTCCACTACCCCTGATCCGGAATAATAATGTCGTTCCCGTTCTGAATCTCATCATCCTCGCCAAGACCTTTATACGACCTTAACATATGAGATTTAATACAAATATGTTGAAATACTTGTTAAATATAGGTGTTCATGTAGGATATCGGTAGAAAAATGGCAGTCCGTATAATAGCTATGTTGTGCACACAAAGGAAAATCATGAAAAGACCCGCATTCATCTTCAGTCTGACTAGTCACATCAATATCCTCAGTTGCTGTCGCTAAAAAAGAAAAGATTCCCACGGAGAAAAAGGACGAATTGTTCAAGAAAGTAAAAAACAGAAAATACATATGGGGATTTGGAGAACAGATCTATTCCAACGAGTTTAAGCTAGATCGTTCTGGAAAGATTAAAGGATATTCCAACGAGAATGAGCAGTATTGGGAAATAAATGACTATGGACAATTGATCGTGTTCAGTGCGGCTAAGAAAGTACAGTGGGTATTCACAAGACAAGAGAACAAAAGCGGACAACTCTACCTCACAGAATCCGGGGGAAGATATCTGCTTGAAGATTAAAACTCTCTAATCAGCACATGGATTTTCGGTGAAAACGCCGGTTGTTTTGGTCTAAAGTTTACGTACACCGAAAGTCACGTGTAACGTTAGCAACAAAAGGAAAGATACAATGAAAAAACTACTATGCTTGTTAGCCATATGCTTATCCGTTTCTGTAGCTACAGCAGATGAATTTGCTTCCATTGCAAAGATCGATTTTAACGAAATCAAAGATCTACTTCTCGATGTCGCTTTCGCTAATCCTCAGAATAAGGAATTTCAAGAGAAGCATCTTGCATCAAAAAAGAAACACGATGACATGATGAAAAAAATCATGGAGTCACAACGTGATGGAAAGCCCATTGACCCTTATGAAATGGCGGGTTCAATGACGGATTTAACAGGAACAAAAGCTATTGAGAATCTAGCACGAGCAGAACTGATCCTTATTATCGAAAAGTTGTACAAGGATCAGTATCAATTGGTGATCAGTAAAACGCACCAAGACCCCGTTCTATATACAACAAGTCCAATTCCCGATCTCACATCCAGCATCAAGCAATACCTTCTAAAGGAAAAGGCAACTCAATAGAAAAGCATGCTAAGAGGTCTCTTGGTTGCTGCATCAGCTACAACCAAACTGAATGTAACAAAAATGAACAAGAGGGTTATTGTTACATGCTTGTATTATTCAATCATAGCAGCGAAATGTAATGATATAGGCTCAATACTCCCCGAAGGAAGTAATGGAATTGGTGGAGACGGGGGGAGTTTTGCTTTCCCCTTTATCCATTGATTAAAATTAACATGTTCAGTTTTGGTTGCAGTTATTTTCTTTTTTACGTTTGTCGGAATCCGCTTGGGAGAAAAACAATGTTCACGAAGAAACCGCCGTTTTACCGAGTGGTACCTACGCTTTCGTTCATTGTTTTTTATGCAACGGCTAGCTGATGGACTTCTTTATGTATTCTGGCCGATAGGGTGTCCTCTGCCACATCGAGATCATAATCCATCTGAAGTCCGAGCCAGAAGGATGCGGAGTTTCCAAAATAAACCGATAAGCGCAACGCCGTGTCGGCTGTAACGCTTCTCTTCCCATGAACAATCTCATTGATTCGGCGCGGAGAAACGCCAAGTTCTCTGCCAAGTTTATTTTGGCTGATCTCCATTGGTTTCAGAAATTCTTCGTTCAGGATTTCTCCTGGATGTACTGGCGCTATTTTTTTCATCGTTTCACCTCAATGGTAGTCAATAATCTCAACATTATATGCATTACCGTCTTTCCATCTAAAACAGATCCGCCATTGCTGGTTGATCCGTATGCTGTGTTGCCCTTTTCTGTTTCCGGACAATGCTTCAAGCCTGTTTGCAGGAGGAACTCGCAAGTCATCAATAATTGAACTTCGATTTAGCATACTCAACTTACGAAAGGCAATCTGCTGGATATTTGTTGGCAGTTTTTTTGAAAACATCCGTCCAAAAACCTTCTCGGTCTCTTTGCATTTAAAGCTCTCTATCATTTCGGGAAAGGTATAACGCATGTCGTTATTGGTCAAGATCTGTTTCCTGATATTTATAGCGGAAAATGTAATCTGTGAGCCTTGGTACGCTAAATTTAATCTGCTGACCTTTACACCTAGTTACTAATTCTTATGAACAGTTATTAAAGGTTATAAATGGAGGGGTAAAATGGAGGGAATAAAGTTTAAAAAAATATAAGCCGCTCTATAAGAGCGGCTTATAAACTGGTGGAGGACGCGAGACTCGAACATAACTGCTGCTACAAACCCGCGCTTCTCGCAACTTGTTTCAAATTATGGGATTACAAATTCTCGAAAGCGATTTCTAAATTCATGCAAAGGGAAGCGATTTAACCAAATTTCCTTTCTCCGTTTTCTCCGTAAGTTTTTCCCCGTCAATTTGGTCACCGGATTGCACGTTTCCAACTCACCCTCTGCTTTCAAATACCTTCCACCAACGCCTCTGCTAGCTCCAATACATCCACTGGCCAGAAGCATTCCGGGCGTGGGTGACGGACCTTTTGGTTTCCGGCCTCTGGACGGCAGTTTTGCAGGCAGTCGAGCCATTGGGCGGGAATTGCCTCCCGACCGCACACAGCGCCTAACAGCGCCCCGCAAATGGCCGCGTTGGTATCGGTGTCGCCTCCGCCCATGACGGTGTCAACCACTCCGGCCTCAAGGCTTGGTGCATGAAGCAGTTGGTACAGGGCGTTTTGAAAAGCGATCAACACCCATCCCTGCTGGTTGACATAATCTGCAGGTGGTTCGGAGGCAGCCTTGTCAATGGTTTCCAGCAAGGCAGGTTCAACGGTCATGTCGACCGCCCATTGCCGGATGCTCCGGTATAGCTCCTTTCGGTCGCAGCCGGTTTGAATGACATGGGAAATACCCATGGCAAACAATGCGTTGGCTTGTTGGCAGATTAGGTTGGGATGGGTAAGCGCCGCATCCTGCATGGCCCATTCAGCCATCTGATTCAATTCAAAGTTGGCTCCAAATATCCCGAGCGGGCTGATCCGCATCATCGCTCCATTGGCCTGACTGTCCGGGTTGGGGTTTCCCCGCAGCCCGGCGGAAATGGTCATGCCACAGTCAAACGGACCGGAGCTCAGCCAATATTGATATTCCTTCCGTGCGGCCTCGGGATCATACGTTCCCGTTTTAACCAGCATCCGGGCCAAAAGCAGTGCCATTTCAGAGTCATCGGTCGGTTGGCCTGCAATCGTGTCCCACGTTCCACCATCCGCCAGCTCCCGAACACCATCAGGATAGAGAGTCAGGATTCCTGCCGGGGATTTGAATTCAACCAAACTTCCCAGTGTATCACCGGCAAGCTGGCCAAGTAGGCACCCTTGCGCTCTGGAGAGGACGCTTTCTTTTAAAATGTGATCTGAATAGCTCATAACACACTCTTCGCTCATGATCCTGTTAAAATCAAGAAATGTATTGTTCGGTCCCCAAAACCATCCTTAACCGGCGATGCTACCTCCATTTTACAGTTCATCTGGTGTGATATTTGGCTTCATTAATAAGGATGCTGTTAATTTCTTGGCCCTCCATAATCCTTATTACCTCGGGATTGAGCCCAATAGCTCCACTGGGAAAATGGATAAGATACTTTTTGAAGTCATTGGATATAATAAGCTGTGCCAAAGAGTGGCTCATTCCGGCCTGAATCAATTCTTTTGCAGCCGGATCAATGGTTCCAAATTTTAACTGATCGGCATAGGCATCGTCTATCAATCCCAATTCTCGCAAGCAATCGACATATTTCATCACATTATAATCAAGGAATGACATTTCTGACTCAATTCTTGCGATTGCTAACGTCACTCGTTCACCATGACTAAATTCTGAGAGGTCAATGTAGTATTCGCCATGAGACTCGGGGGTTCGTTTCCGATTTCCCCAGTTACCGGCAAACACAATTCTGTTATTCAGGTCGGCTTCTATATTTTTCCAGTAGCCAAGAAATCGAGAAATCATCAATTGATATGGAATTCCTGCGGTCCGCCATTCGAGAATCATTGCGTAAAAATCTCTGGCCTTGAAGTTGTCGCGCAAACGAGTGATAGCCTTATCGTTTTCATGATCATCCTCTGGAAGATTTTTTAGAAAGATTTCATTTACTGTTTCGATCAGCTCTTTGGCGTTGGCTGCCTTGACTCCCAATCGCACCAACTCCTGAACCCTTTTGTCCATAGCTGGTTCCGACTCTAGTACGTTAAAGTCCGCAATTCGGTGAAGGTAACAAAGTCGGCCCAGCTCCGTTTTAGGTTTGTCGTATTCAAAATCCGTATTCTCAAGGGCATTCTCTTCTGAATTTCCTAAGAATGAAAGTTCCTCAAGTAACGCAGACATAATCTTATCATCAGAAAGTTCCGAATGTTCGAGGAGAGGGTTTTCCACATTGTCCTTTGCTTCCCTCCCTTCTTTCAGGTGATTTCTAATGTATTTTTCGATGTTTTTTGTGGTTCCTGGGTAATATTCGTTTCCAACAAAATGGATCTCCGGCAGTAACGCTGCGATATCTTTAGCAGCAAATACCTCTTTAAATCTGGATACACGGCCAATTAGATTTTTCAACTGAGATGAGGACAAGTTACGCTGTCCTTTTTTTATATCAAAAAGGAACATTTTTTCTGCAGGGAGATTTACCCCTTCAAGCAATGTTGACGTTGTAATTACAAACCTGATCTCTTCGCAGTCAGAGTATAATTGCTCCAGATACAACCGGATATTGTCCGGTACCGAACCATGATGAAAAATCACACCTTTGCGGATGCAGGAAATCAGAAAATAATCTTTGTTGAGATATGATCCAAGATCCCTGCAGGCCTTAAGAATCCTTTCGTCTCTCAGCTCAGGAAGCGTAGCTATTAATTTTCGAGCAACATCATGTGTGTTTTTCGGGCGATTCACATAGATGATGTTTTTTTTGCCTGCGTACTCAAGAAGGTATTCGTAAGGAGTGCCGAAGGGCGAGGTCGCCACTGGATATGACCTATCCATAAATTGATCGTACGCAAATAATTGCTTTTGCGATATTTTTGCGATGCTTCTGAAGTCAATGTAATGGATCAGCTCTGATTTTACATATTCATTAGTCCCGACATGGGTAATCTCGAAATTATTGATTCTGTTCGTAAGGTTTTTTGAATCAGCAATAAATGGAGATAGGAATTTTATTCGTGCGGATTCATTTCTATGAAGAGTGATTACGACGGTTGACGCGAGCGCTCTCGACCTAGAGTCATTATCAAACAAGTTATGTGATTCATCGATTATTAGGTGATCGAAGGTCAATTCAGCATTTATTTGTAACAACCGGAGATAACGCTCCTGTGTCAATACCGCGATGATATTGTCGTCATCTTCTAAATACATTTCATGGTGAGTTATGATTTTTCTGTGATTCAGTGCATTGTCATCAAGTTGATGGAGCAGCATCCGGCGAGTTTGAGCCAATAAAGATTTTGTCGGGACGATAACGCAAAAGTTACCTGTTGTTTCCTTCAGGTAGCTGCTCATCAAGGATGATTTTCCATACGATGTTGGAGCAACAATGGAGATTGCCTCGTCAACTTGAGCAAGAAATATTTCTTTCAGGTCTTTTTGGCCAGCAGTTAAATAGATATCTCCCTCTCTCATCGATTCCGCAAATGATTCACGCACTGCCATGACAAATGAATTGCCTACTTCGCCTTCTGTTATGCTGCTGATTTTTGAAACAGGAACGAGTCCTGTCATCGAAGAAACCATGTGAAGCGGGGATGTATCCCGAGTGTGTTTAGAATAAAGAAGAGATAAACGGTATCCTAACCGCCTGATTTCTGGATCTTCACTGGCGACAAAAAGCATGACCATTTGTAGTGCCGTGGTGCGATCTTTCTCCTCATACGGACCCAATAAAAACCGTTCCCATATTTCGGGCAACTTAGCATTTTTCATTCGCTGTAGGCTAAGAGGCTTCATCAGCTACCTCCTGAGAGAAAAATTCCAGCAAATCGATTGTTAGTGACTTATGTACGGCAAAAATAAGCAATTTTTCGTAAGTGTTTTTGTAGTCCTCATGTTTCTCGATAACACAATCCTCTCCAATTTCGTCATCACTACCGCTGATGAGTACAGAGGACAAGATTACATTATGAAGGTTGGGACTACATTCCTCTGTTCGTGCTACATCCTGATAACCTAGGATTATGTTTTGGAGAATGTTTTTCTCATCTGAATGGCCGCAGGCAACCTGAAACCCATGCATTGCGTTATCCCATATACGCGTCGTTTCATCTTGGTCAGCAAGTTTTGCACTTAAATCTTCATGAGCCGTTTTAATCAGGCTTTTGGTTTTTGAATCAACATTGACCCGCGAACTTGTATTTTTACTTGATTTAACTTCATACACCCAGATGCCCATTTCAGGTGAATAAATAACGGAATCAAACCCTTTTCGGATACTACGTTCCTCCAAGTTGAAATATGGAACAATCGTTTTGTGATCTGGGAGAAATAAGCCTGTAAGTACATGAACGATAAGCTCGCCAAGCATTCCTGTCCGAGTTTTATCAGACTTCTTTTCTATCCTTTTGATAAACTCTGCAACAGTTCGCTTATAGGTATAACTGCCACGGTTCAGGAGACTGTTATCTTCGCCTCTGCATATTGCTGTGAACCGCTTGCGTAATTCGACCTTTAACTCATCAGACAACTCGAAAACCGTTGTGATCAGGTAGTTCTCCGCTTGCTTGATTTTGATTCCTTCAATCAACATTTCCCTCCCTTTTGATCAAGGAGTTTCAGAAGGGAGGAAACGGAAATAGTTCCTCCAATATTCGCCAATCTTTCGATATAAAGAGGGATGCTGGACACGTTACACCTCCGATTTCTGGCAAAGGTTATTTAGCCTACTTTTCATTTAAGATCCCTCTCTTCTTTGCGGTTATATGTTTACTTAAATGCCAATTCCTCTTGCTCTGGGCAAACAGTCATTTAGCCCATCTTAATCTCAACGCTAATGCTTCCTGCATCTTTTGAGCTCCATCATATTCTCTCCACATTCCTTGCTGGCGAAATATTTCAGGCAATGCATGCACTATTTGAATAAACGTATGCTGAACTATCATCCTGCGATTAGTAGAAAACGCATTAATCGTGACATCATAAAATCCTCCGATTAACGACGGTGCCCATAAAAACTCCAAGAAAGATCGGAATAAAAACTCCCGCAACACTTCTAAAAACAGTGGCCCATCAATCTGCTCAATTTGCTGTATAACCTGAGTGATTAAGTAAACGCGACCGCTCCCGTTGGCTCCCACAACAAGCATAACCTGTCCTGCATACACTCCAAAAATTTTACAAACGGTAACTTTGTCGATATTCGGAAGGTGAACCCGGCCCAACAAACGATCCAATTGTGCTGATGACTGGAAGTCATTTCTCTCCAGTGCACGCCATAGGGTTTTGGCATGCTCGGCAACAAAGTGATAATTATTATCCATCAGAGTGAGAATTGCATCCTCATACTGGTCCGAAGAGATTACCCCCCTGAGTAAGGCTGTTTTTAAAAACGCCTGAGAACAGAAGGCGTTGCGCCCAACCATGTGTCTCAGTAATAAATCGTCTGAAAAAAGCGGTTGTGCGCAGAAAAGAGGAGCAAGAACATCCGCCCCCATCATTTCAAAGGCATCACTGTCAACCGCTTCAGCGTTTTCGATTCCAACGAGTGTGATACCAGAATCAAGAAATGCGATTAACTCCTCAAGTCGTCGTCTTTTTTCATCAAAGTATGTCGGTGGATATTCCTGATACTGAGCAGCCCCATTGTTATAGTGCAACATTCCGCCACTTGGGGGCATCGTTGCCATATTATTTAATTCAGCCTCCAGGGCTTCTCGTATAGGCCACGGAACCTGCGCTTCAGGGAAAACGCCTCGAATGATATCAAGGCACCCAACAAGTTGCAGTGATAGCAATGCACTTAAGTCCAAAGTAACCAATGATGCATTTTGTGCAATATCCAGTTCATGATCCTGCTCTTGATACGTCCCGTCGGCCATACGCAACCCGCCGAGCTGACCATCACGACAGGCATCATAAACATCCATCAAAGATCGCCCCAGCATTTTGGCGGTAACGCATAGTGGTGTTTCGCCCACCTCATATTTTGAACAAATACGCCCGGCCTGATCCGACTGTTCTTGCAGGAAACTCAAAAGAGCATTGCACCCGTCATCTGCAGGAATGCTTATAAAGGGAGAATCACTATGGTTTGCCAAAAAAGGGAAAGCTTGAGATATGAGCGCCTGTTGCTGCTCAGATGGCTCAAACACACTTGCAGGCAAAAAGGTATGCTGGAACAGAAGCTGTTGAAGCTGCATGGATTCAGGCTCAATAGCTAATGCTCGTTCTGCATACGCCAATGCTTCTCCATATTTTCCTTCCGAATACAATGCATGGGCGGCATTGAATTGTGCTCCGAACTCATCCGGGTGTTTTTGGCAATAGCTGCAGGCAATTTCTGAAGCCTGTTCTTTTTGGTTTGTCCGCGAATATAACTCCATCAGCATATGAACACGATTGGCCGAAGGTTCCATGCCGAATGCGCGTTCCGCATAGAGCAATGCGGAGCCGATGTCCATCCGGGCACGTTCAATCATCGCTGCTACTTCATAAAATAAAGGACTCCCTTTAATGCCGGATTCAACCAGATCTTTTAGTAAATGATAGCCATCGTCGATTTGTTTCAAATTGGAAAAACAGGCGAGATAAAGGTCGATATGCGGACAATGGAGAGACTCTTCCCCCTCATGTAGGAAATGCTGTTTAGCTTCTTCCCAGCGTGATTGAGAAAACAGAAAACGACCATATTCTTGGCGCACGATATAGCGCGTAGAATTATCGGCTCGTTCTGCGGCCAAAGCAAAGGCCTGATCGGCATCCTCCACTTGGTTGGTTAAAATATAGAGGCTGGCCTGCTCCAACTGAATAATCGCACTTTGAGGATGGCGTTCTAACCCATCGGTTAATGCTTGCTGGGCAAGCCCTAAACGCTCTAAGCGCTGAAGACATCGGGAGCGATGGCAATAATATTCATCGCTTAGATCGTCGGCGTGCTCTTCACCCCATCGATCAATCACCACTAGCGCATCGCTGTACTGGTTATTTAAGAAAAGAGCTGATGCCCAACGGGCCAAATTTTCCTGAGAGGATTCTCGCTCTGACAGTTGTTGGGCAATCTCCGTTGCACGGGCATGATTTTCAACCTGCCCATATGCAACGTACAGATTTTGTAATACCGTAATGGATTCCTCTTCAGGGCATATTTCTAATGCCTTTTCTGCGGCCAAGATGCCTTCTGCCGGTCTGCCCAATATTGATTCCACAGCAGACAGGTTTATCCATAGCGCCAATTTCGAGTTGGTTCGTTCTGTTGTCTCAAGATGAGGTTCAGCCAGTCGCAAATAAGTAGCAGCCTCTTCCAGCTTCTCTCTGTCTCCGCGCGACAGTGAAAAAGGCGTCATGTGAAGATCTTTGAACCGCTGCATGATTGGAAACAAAATAGCGTTTCCTAAGTTGAAGCGAATCAACCAATCCTTTGACTCAGTCATAAGATCACGCAGGACACGCTCCGCATCGTTAAAATGGTCAGCAGACGACAAGGCATCCGCGAGAGCCAGCCGAACCTGTATGCTTGGATTCAGAATGCCCTGCAAAAAGGCTATCGCCGCATCGGCACCATGGATTTGGGCTAGAGCATTTGATTTAATGCGAACAACATCCTCATCGCCATCCCCATAAGGTTCCAATAAGGGCAAAACATCTTCTGGACGATTTTCTAACAATGCTGATAACGATCCAAAGATCGCCATACGTTTTTCATCCCCGACCAGATCAAGACCCAATCGAAAGTGTCGATTTGCATCGTCCAGTTCTCCCGCAAAATAATGACTCAGACCAATATTAAACTGCATGCGTTGCCGAAAATTATCGTCCGACGCACGCTCGTGAAGCCGTGAGAATTGTGTTCGAGCCTGATCGTAGTGACCCGCTTCCAGCGTGGTCTTCGCATCTTCAAAGTCTTCCTGTAAATACTGCAGAATTCGTTCATCGTCAGATTGGTCATTTAATCGCCCGGAAAGCGGCTGCGATATATTTCGTTCCAGTATTTGATCCAGTTTTCTTTCAATTCGATTTAATGGAGCCTCTAACGATACCGACTCTGGCGCATTTAAGTGTGAGGAACCGGTCGTCGAGGAGCCAAGCAACTCATCTTCGCTGGCTTCCAACTCAGGAAGATTGAATATTTCCCGCAATACATTTTCTACAGGGGCAGTATAATTGAATCCTCCCTCGTCAAGAGACTCTGGCTTTTGATCAATAATTTTTAATCCACATGAGCGCCATTCAGTGACTTTTTCATCAGGCCAGTCTAATGCCAACACAATATGGGTCGCACAACCGTTTGTTTCTTGAAAACATTCATAAATACGTCTTTGAATGAAGGGATCTCCGAGCGAGTACCCAACAAACAGCAACACCTTTCCCTGAAGGTCGCTTTTTAAGGGTGTAATCAAATCAGCTTTCCGGGTATCAAACTCATCATAATCCGCATTCGTGATGATATTATCAGCATGGTTTTGCACATCACCGCATAGCTTGATGATGTTAACTGCTCCGGCAGGAGCCGATGAGCGATTCGCAGCAGTCAGCACAACGTTGGCGCGGCGATTATGCTGTTTAATACAGTCTTCCAGCAAAGAGTCATAGTTTGTGGTGTAAATCGTATCGAGTTCGGATCGGGCGATCAATAAATGCAGTGAACCCGGTTTTTTATGCGGGTCATTCAAAACATTTTTGTAGTGTCTATATATCTCTACTCGACCGAGTTCGGTTTCGACCTCCTGAAAGGCCCTGACCAGATCGTCCGCAGAGGGAGAGTCAGGAAGCTTACATCCTGATCTTTCAGCCAATGGACGCACCAATTCGGCCCACCCCGGGTATCCACAACTTTGCGAGATCCCAGCACCAATGAACAACACAAGGCGTTTATCTGCAAACGCATCCTTTGCTAGTCCTATAGCTATGGCGCTACGGTCTCGATCAGGCACGTTACGCCTCCGTTTTTAGGTAGGTGATTTCGAATGCTTTACAGGAGCGGTATTGCTGGAGGCGATTGGCGAGAGCGAAGGCATCGTTCATTTCGTAGGGTTGGTAGATGTCGAGACCACGGTCGAGCGAAATTTTCCAGCCGGTGTCGGTTACAATGTGCCGTGCATGAATGTGTCCGTTATCGAATCCCCACGAGAATTGAACTCCGGCCTGCGCACAGTTTTCCTGAATCTGCTCAAAGCCTTTGATTTGCGATTCGGATTTAAACTCGTCGGCAACCGTAACGAGGTGGATATGCAGTTCTTCATCTTCAGCCTTCACCTTGATAGCAGTTTCGACAAACTCCATCAGGTTCCTGATCTGGTAAAACAGCCGGATGTAAGGATCGGTCAAAACAATCCGGCTGGCACCCCGAAGGTAATCGCCAAACAGGGTATCGTAGGTAGCCCCTTTATGATTTTCCTGAAACTCCAGATGCTTTGGCTCCAAGGTGGGTGGTTCCGCAGGCTGTGCCGGTACCATCGACGGGGACGCGGGGACCGTGTCGTCATCCTCATCTGCAGGAATATCTTCTCCGCTCGCATTCTTATAGTAATGCAGCGGGTACTGCTCTTCCTCCAGTGTCTTTACAACACGCTCTTCTTTCTTCTCGAGATCCGTGTAGTTGAATCGAACCCGTTCATAGGTCGTATCAATACGCATCAACTGATCTTTAATCCGCTTCCGGCCCTCCATAGAAAAGCGAAGTACCTCTTCAATTTCCTCTTTCGTAACCTGTTCATGGGGAAAAAGGATTTTCATCAGTCCACTGAAGGTTTTGTGGATACCATCACGGTCGCGGGTGGAAATATCGGATGAAAGTTCAAAGTGTGACTGGTAGCGGTTGGAAAAATCGTGGTTACGGAAGGTTTTCAGCACTTCGGCCAAATAGTCGACCACAAAGCCGTAGCCCGTGGAGAAGAGTTCGCCGCGCAGGATATCGACCTCCCAGCCCGGAATATAACAATGCAAGCGGTCGAGAAAGGCGGAATCCTTAAACTTACTCGGCAGCTCATCAAACAGGTCGGAGTGCTTCAGCATATACGGCAGATTGTGTTTTGTGTTGCCGACAAACGACATGGATGCCTCGGCGCTTTGGGTATCAACGCCGCGTGAAAAGGATTTGTTGGCCATGTAGTTTTTCAGGATATCAACCAACGCCTTGTCGACCTTCTTTTCCTGTCCGGCAAATTCATCGAAGGTCACCACATCCCAATAGCCCACCAAGCCAATCTTACCGCTTGAATTGTTCACGAACAGTTTGGCGACAGTCACCTCACCACCGGAAATCAGAATCCCGTGGGGCGAGAATTCGGAATATATGTGTGATTTACCCTTTCCTTTCGGCCCCAGCTCAATTACGTTATAGTTCCGTTCGCAGAAGGAAATAAGTCGAACCAGCTGCAGCATCTTGGCCCGCTTGCTCAGCTTTTCCGGATCAAACCCAATGGTCTGGATTAACAGGTCGATCCACTCATCGGTTGAGAAGCGGCTCCGGGCCGTAACAAACTGGTCGTGGTCGAAATGCGAAAGCTGGATCGGTTTAATGGAATTCATGACCCAAGGACAAACCCCTTTATCTTCAGACTCGAGGTATTCCACATCACAAATACACCAAACGCCGCCGACCAAAAGTTTGCGGTGTTTTTTAACGGTGTCGGCATCAATCAGCACCTTTTTAATGGCCAGATTGGAAAATGTGGCTTCATGCGCATTTTTTTCGGAATTAAAATTTACCGTAATTTTATCGATCACCTTCAAGCGACCCTTGCGCGAAATTTCAGAACGGATCAGGTTGGCTTCGTTCCGATGAACATAATGCTTTCGCAAAATTTCCTTCACCGTTTCAATGCCTGATTGGATGCTGGCTTCATCTGAGGTAGCACAATATTGCCCCAATAAATATTCCAGTACATACGAGGGGACAATGGCGTTTCCTTTAACGGCCTTCACCAAGTCTTTACGCACCACTAGCCCCGGAAACTCTGTATTTATTTTGTTATCTAAACCGTTCATATCTACTCCCTAAAAATCAAATCCAAACCCGGCGTTCAGTCGCAGGATATACCGCATACTCTTATATTCTTTATAATGGGAGGTTTTGCCTTCGCGCTCTTCCAACTTAAGAACCACCTCTTGGCCGGTGAAACGTTCCGCATCCGAGCTTAAGATAAATCGAAGTGACGTTTCCCGATCTCGCGCATCCTCACTGGTGGATTCAAAACAGATTTCGTGTTCATCGGAAATCGGATCGCCCGCCGCCGAATAAACGGCAGCCTTCAAGGTTCTCGACTTTTGCTTTCCCTGAGCAGCCTGTTCCTGAAACAAAACCACTGAGAACTGCCTCGATGTAATAATCGAAGTCGATCCCCGCAAAATATCCACACCCACCGAACGGGTGTCGTCCGAGCGTTTCTTGTTGATGGTAATCACCGGCACCACGACCTCCTGCAGGGTGGAACCACCGTGTACAAATCGGCTTCCGCTTCCCTTGCGGCGCATGCGGTTAATCGAACGCGGGATCTGAACCTCCGTCGTTCCAGCCAGCCCTAAATCCTCCGCGCTGTACCGCACGGCAAAATCTTTATTCGACAGCGTTGAGCCGAGCAGAAAGCGTCGGTCGTGATAAAAGACGTTCGGATCCGCCGAGTCACTTCCAACGAAGTCGCTCTCATCCAGCTCATTGTTTTGATATAGGAAGCCGTGATCGGCAGTAATCAACATGTTGGTTGCATTCGCGGAAGCCAGACGCTTCACCAGTACCATGAGTTCTTCCAGCGTCTCTTCCGTTGCATTGAACACCCGTTCTTCGCTTTCGCGTTTGTCTCCCGTGTAATCGATCCGATTGTGATAGATGTAGACCACATCATGATTCTTAACCAGTGCACGGCTATCCTCTTTCCCCAGTGCGCTGAAGTCATCCGCCTTAATGCCGACGGCTCCTCCTGCAACGGCTTGAGAGAGAATCTTTGATCGGTTTTCGGTGCCCGATGAAGGTTTTTCATCGACCTTCACTAGTCCTTTATCCACGATCTCCAGATTCTTGTGCGGCAACAGCGCGGCCATGCCCAGCTGCGTGTAGGACGGCAGGGACGATTGCTGGAAACCGAGTTCGGCCTCGTAGCGGTTTTCATTGCGAATCCTGCGCCAGAGTTCTTCACCGATTTCATAGCGCATCGCGTCGGAAATAATGACCACCACCTTTTTCTTCGGTGATACGTGGTCCATGAAAAAGCGGTTCTGCTGCGGGATGCCCTCAATGCTCCATCCCGTATGTGATTCAATTTTCTGCTGCCAGGTATCGCCAAGCTTGAGCAGGAAATTATTGGAATAGTAGTTTTCCACCTGTTCAAGAAGCGGGCGCAGTAAACCCTGTTTGCTTTCGCGGTAATGGAAAATCACCTTTCGGTAGAGCTGGTCGATCCTGAACCACGTTGTCGTATATTTTTTAAAGCCAAGTTCCACATTCTCAACCTGCAGGTCCGCCGCAGAAAGCAGTTCAAAGAAGGCCTGAGCAAATTCAAGGGTGCTATAGAAATGGTGGTAGGTTTCATGCCAATGTGAACCCTTGCGGGCACGGATCAGTGTCTCTACCAGCTCGGCGGCCAAAGATTTGTGAAGAATATGCTGCATCAACTCTGAAATAATCCGTCGGTCGATCAGTTCAAAGAAATCGACCTCGCGCAGTTCCTTCAGATCCCGCTTCGTCAGGTCATTCTCGATCCCCAAAATATCCGCACATGTTGTAGACAGTGTTTCAAACGCATCGCGATGTGTAATGCTGTCTTTCCAGCGACGCATAAACAACAGGGCATCCGCTTTGAGTTTAGCCGGTTCACACAGCTCCATTGCGTAGCAGGATTTAAACAGTTCAATCGCAAAGTCGGCAATCGAAGGATCCGTGCTTTCATAGCCATACAGGCGCTTAAGTTGCTCGAACAGGAAGCCGTCAAGGTTGGCGCGTTCAATCAGGACAAACTTGCTCTCGCGCTCCTGCGCATATTCTCCGAGAAGCGCCTCGAGGATCGCATCCACCCGCGCATCCACCGTGCTTCCGCAGCAGATTGCCATCATCGTCAGTCGGAGTTGCTGGTGGTCATAGCCATCATCTGGAGTTCGATCCTTCAACTGTGTCCGCCGCTTGGCCACCGTAAAGAAGCCGCTACATTCACGCGACAACTCCGCAAACTCAGGCCCCAACTCCAGCTCGGCCAGCCACAATGCCGACTGATCCGTACGGAACTCGGCATGCCCAAAGAACAGGTCCAAAAGCCAGTTTTTCTGATCTTCCGGACGCGCTCCTTCATGAAAAAGCAGAAACTTTTGATCTGGTTCCTCGCGCAAAACACGGATCTTAATACCGAATTCATTGTTTTCTATTTCAAGTTTGGTGACTCCCTCGAGTTCCAGCGCCTGAAAATCCTTCCGCAGCTCCTGCTTCTCGTCGTACCAAAAGACGAGGCGGTGGCGGTCGAACATTTTTGTTAGGGATTGGGCAATTTTACTGTTCATTTTTTATTCCAACATATTCTGCTAAGGCACCCATGATTTTCCCCACGGTCAAGGCCATATCTTTGACTGATTGTTTTGCCTCGAAACGAAGTTGCGGATTTGCTGTTTGGTCATCATCGTCCTCGATTTCCGCAAACCCCAAAGGCTCTAAATGTGTGCCTAAATCTGTTAAATTTAGTTGATCGCCATCTGTAATAAATAGCAGTACGTCCCAAGGCGATTCAGCCCATCCATAAAACCGGACTTCCATTCGCACTTCACTTTTCGCGAACTGAAACCCTTCTAGATAAGCACAGGGTTGTTCATCGCTCCCAGTACAGGAAGAATAGCCTGCCGTAGCAAATGGGAATATGTTTCCCGTAGCTTCTTCCATCATCCATTTGAAGAGCAAAAAACTGTTGAGTTCGACGTATGGACTACGTCTATCGTGTTTCTCCAGCAAGTAGCATTCATCATTTTGGGCAAAGAAGCTGCGATACCTACCACAGCGATCAATCGTTTCAGCGAATTTGACAAACGCATACCGCCAATCCCAATCGTTATATGCATCAATCAGCCCTTGAAGCGTTTGCCCGTCCCTTAAGGCCTCAATTAATTGCGAAAATACAGACCAAGCCTTTTCATAATCCCCACTGCTGCTCTCCGTATATTCCCGGAGAATACGGTGCCAACTGTTGTCCCGGGATTGATCGTTGGACCAGAATCTTTTTTTAGCTCCAACTCGATACTGACCGCTGCGATAGAGGAAATCGCCAAACGTCAGCAACGCTCGTTCAAGCAGGTGAGATCCATCATCTCTAAATCCATCATCACCAAATAGAACATAAGCAATCGATGCCACTTCTTGAACCTGCTCCTTGATGAGCATATCCTGCTCGGCAGTCCAAGTTTCAACAGGCTCATCTTCTTTTTGCTGAAGCAACCCGCACAGCGCAAAGATAAAGCCGATCTGTCCGTTAAAGAAGCCGTGCCGTTCCGCTTCAAGAATTTCGGACGACCACACGTCCGAATTCCGGAGAATCAGAGCCGCCTTCAAACGCTCTTCTTTTATTTGGGATCCTCTAAAACCGGAAAAGGTCAATTGACCGTCCAGTAGGCTTTCATAGATATTCGCGTTGAAGGCACTCTTATCCAATCCGGCCAAAACCGTCTTAAGAATCTGAATGCTATCGATCTGGCTATTTTTAATAAGGTTTTCATATACGCGCTGAAACCGAGGAAATTCAGTTTCAAAGTCAGCTGACTCAGCATCCTGAAGAAAGCGATAGGTGGCATAAAACCGCGCCTTATCCTCCAGTTCCATTTTGCCGGTCACAAAGCCCTTAAAAGCCTTGGCGGTATACTCATTATCATGCGAGCAAAAGAGGTCAAGGCATTGGAATATTCGGTTGATCGATGATTCTGAAAGCACTTTTAATTCAGCATATTCGCCATGCTCCATAAACAGATATTCACCGTCGTCGCCTTTATCACGGGCCAACCGATAAGCTTGCTCTCGGTTATGGGCGCAGTCAGCAACATCCAGTGCATCTTTTGATGTCTCCAGCTTATTTCTTCGAAGAAAATCTAACTGCATCATATTGCGGAAAAAGCGAAAGAACTCCTCATCAATGAGCATATTCTGAGTATCTTTATGCTCCCAGAACAGGTCCGCCCAAACGGTATCCAGCTTGGTTTCCCAGGACTCAATTTCAATCTGGATTCGTTTCGCCTGAACATACTCCATCAGCCACGACTTAAAGTTTTCAAAGGGAGTCAGCGCTTTCCCGCGTGAATTCATCTTCACATAAAGCGCATCGGTCAGTTCAAAATCATCGAGGTTTAAGAGTTCGAATGAGATCGGTTTATCGGATGAAGGTTGCGTAAGTGACAAAACAGCATCATCAATCGGTTGCTGACTCCATTCCCCGATCTGACGGTGGATTTCATCCAGCATGTTCAACATGCCCTTTACGCTGGGATCTTTGATCCAAAACTGAAAAAACCACGATTCATTCTTCAGTGCATCACTCAACGCGCCCAAATCATCCAATTCGGGCAACGGCTGCTTAATCAACTCACCGCAAAACTGTTTTGTGCTAGGTCGAATGAGATAAGAGAAATGGTTTAAATGCATCAGCAGGGCATCAGCATCGTCTAAAGAACACCGCTTTAAGAGGTACCAATGCACTAAAAATAGCGTGGTCAGACGCTGCTGGCCATCCAGCGGAACAAACGTCGTGTGGTGCTGCACATCCACGCCGCGCTCCGTCGTTTCAACATCATACGAAACATTCAGATCCAGCGTGTTGGAATATCCCTCCACCGCGCTCAGCATAGCTTCTATGGCTCGCTTGTTCTCCTCGATCTTCTTCTGATCCTGAAGCCCCTTGATCTTGCCATATACAAAATTCAGATGAATGGGCGGCGTATTCTCCGAAATGGCTGAAAATATGCTGCCGACAAATGATTTTCGAATCGCGGTGGATTTTTTTGACTCACGCCCTTGTGCATAATCACGCTGAATAATTGGAATTTCAATTCCATGCGCCGTCAGCAGATCCCAAAATGAAACATCACGCATTCTGCACCTCACTTTGCATACCGCTGCACTTCAGTGCCTTTTCAATCAGGTCGCTCAGCGCACCACGCGCACCGCTTGGTGCAGGAAGATAGCGCCGAAGCGTCAATTCAAGATGCGCATAATAATCCGCCCGATCCTGTGCCCCCCAAATCGTCAACTGCTCAATCGTCTGACTCGTATGTTTCAGGAAAACATGCTTGGTCCCAATCGGTATAAACGCCTTCTCCTTGCCGTGCAGCCATGGCTTACGGTCGATTTCGATCAACAAAGCCCGTTTATCCCGAAAACCGCGATTGCTAAACGAACTGTTCGTCGAGCCGTCCAGCAATGCCATATTAGTAATCGCATGCAGGTCAAAACAGCCAACCAAATCCTCGCTCATTTCCTGCATCACTTTGCGGATCTCATCTGAAAGAGTCGTGTCCGGTTCTTCGGCTGCAGAACAAACCAGCTGCTGCATCTGTTTAAATGCAGTTTCAGGAAACTTGATCCCTTCCGATTCCGATTCCACGTTTGAAAACGACCGCTGTAGTTCCTCAATATCCTTCAACCAATCCGACACCTCTTTGAGCGAGGTAAACTCCTCACTATTTTGGGCATGAATATGCTCCAGCGACCATTTCTGCTTCTTAAATCGGTCAAATGGAAAACGGAAAGAAGCATGGCTCGTCTGATAGAGTTCCAAATTGTAAAGAAGCAGTGTCTTCTCAATCACTTTATTGTGGTGGTTATACTGCAGGCGGGCCAGAAAGTCGCCGTCCCCATCACCCGTAAAACGCTCAAAATCTTCGCGAATAATCTGTACCAAGCGATTCTTAAACTCCAGCTTGCCGCAACCTTGGCTGATATTGAAAAGTTGCTGAATACGCTGCAACTTCCGATCAATAATATATCCCGCCCAATGGTAGATTTCCTGATCCTCAAACCACTCCCGTAAAAGGTAGAACGCAAGCTTCACATCGTTCCAATCCAGATGCGCCTCGTTGTCGGCAGGCAAAACCATGCGCTGCGAAAACTGACGGTAAATATACTGATTATCCTCACGCGGGTGTTTGGTGGTTTTCAGCAACAGCTCAAACAAAAAATCGATACGGGTCTCATACCGTTCACTATCGGTATCGTTATTAATGAAAAACCAGAACGCATCATCGTGCAGGCTTTGTTCAATCTGATCCCACTCGGTCGCTAGTTCATTCTGCTGCAGGCGCTGGATTTCCAGATGACTATTCTTCAGGCCATTAATAATATCCGCCTTAATCAGCTCCGCATTCGTCAGTGGAATCTTTCCGCTATTCAGGTTCCGAAACACCACGCGCGGATCTTTCTCTCGTGCCTCCTCATACCAAATAAAGCGGGTATGCTCTTTTAGATTTGTTAATAAGGTCTCCACACGATCCGCATTAAACTGCGCCCAACTCAACACCGTTTGAGCTGCCATGAAAAAGTGATAGTTGTCGGTATTGTCCAGCGCCTTCGGCTTCCCCTCAATATAGCATAGCCACGCTTTGTCTAACTCATCATCAAACTTATCCAGCTCCGCATACGTCGGATTCCGATCAATCCGATCCACTGTTTTAAGATCGGTAATATCTGACAAAAATTCCTCGCTGCCCTTACGCGTGCGGTAACACACCTCATACAGCGGTTCCGCCAGCAGGCTCATTACCATATAGACCGTCGTCAGCCGCTGCTGGCCATCAATCACCTCAAAATGGAACGGTTCAGCTAAGCGCACCAACGCCAACGGCTGCAGGCAATAGAACGTATCCGTCTGCGGATTGAAGGCGTTGACATCCTCCAGCAAGTCCAATACCTGTTGCGAAGTCCATTTATAGCCCCGTTGATAATCCTCCACCGTAAAGCGGTGACCGCTTAGTTTTTCGATGGGAATCGTAGACTGGATCGCATCGGTCGCCATTAACTCAGCCCCGTTACCTTTTTCAGCACCGGGCTGAAGCGTTGATAGTTTACTTTTACGCCGTCATCGAGATCGAGGGCGAGGGCTTCGGCGGGTTGGGAGGCGAACTCGAACAGGTCGCGTTCGTATTCATCCAGCTCTTCAATCTGTTTGTTGAGCTTGGTGATCTCCTTTTCGAGCGCCACTTTGATGCGCCCTTCGGCGGTAAGCGACTCCTGCATTTTGTTATCGCGATGCGCCGTCAGTTTTTTGCCGAATTCGCGCACATATTCGTTCAACAGGTCGTTGATGGTTTCCGGGCGATAGCGATGCAGGTAGATCAGCGCATTAAACGTCCCATTCTTCGAACTGAACATCCAGTAGATCGGACGCTTCTTATAGGTCTTGACGTGATCGGTGTAGAAGTTTTTCAGGAAATAGTCTCGAATCGGGAGCGGCTTGCGCTTGCCGGTCGGCTTATACCCCAGCGCCTCTTCAATGAAGGTCAGGTTTTCATCATAATTATCCTCGCCAAACGTCACGCGCAAAAAGGTTTTAAAGCGTTCGGCAATATCATCCTCAAACCAGTCCACATCCATCAGCGGAATCACGTTGTCGTCGTCCGGCAGGAACGTCGGCTCTGGCACCTGTTGAAGATAGTCTTCCAGCGTTTCGCCCGCATTAGCGAGGACCAGCCCGGGCTTATCGAGGCTGTAACGTCCGAACATGCAGCCCACCGCATAGGAGATAAATTCCTTCATGGTATCCTGCAGTAGCAAGGCCTCCAGCTCATCCTCCGCTTTGCCGCTTTTATAGCGATAGTGTGGGTTACAAGATAAGGTTACCTCATCGATTGATATATTCTGTTTTTCTTCTTTTTGAAGGCCATATGCATTAATAAAAACTTCATTGTTTTCCTCTTCGAGTTGCTTGGTTTGCTGAATGCACTGCTGCCATTTATCAAAAAGTTTAAGGTAGGCATCTTTGATAGACTGAGCATTCCCGTGAAACTTAAAAAGAGGGTTTTTCTCGAAATCCCACGAGAACTCGAAAGAATCCCAGTCCGTTTTTGAAATTTCTACCAGCCTTTCAGTAGAAGTTATCTTTGTCGGGAGATCGATAATGGGGATATTGCCCATCGGCCCTGAATTGTAATGAATCGTGGGGCACAGTATATCAGTGAATACTTTGCACATCTTAGAGTTGAGCAACGACAATACATTCAGCTTGGTTTCTTCATCCGGGAATTCATACGCTCCAATACCTACGCCATCTGAGATGGAGCCTTGAGGATGTATTCGCGCAGAAAATGTCCCTGAGCTAACATCTCCCCATGTCAAACCTTCTTTGAAAAAACACTCTGTATTGAAGACCCTTCTGGACCAATGGGTAGTGTTGGGATCAGAAGGATTGTTTACCACAGCAAATTTAATTTCCTCTCCGTTATGCAACCAATTAACAACATATTCGCGGTTGCCAAACCACTTTCTACATTCTCCTCCTTTATTATATGGGAACCATTTGTAGCCTGACTTCAGTGCAGTCTCTTGATCCAAAGATAGGCCAAGTTCCCCTAGCTGAACCTCATGCCAATACCTAAGGAACTTTGTGTTATTTGAGGTGGACATACCTCCACAGATTTTTGAGAACTCTCCAAGCCTCTTAGACAAAAATGATTTTGTAACTGTTTCAGTTATCCAATATGCAAGTGGGCTGCCGGGGATAAGAGAAAAGTTTGACTGTTTGGCTTCAAAATAGCCGTAATCTGAATCCAAAAATAGTTGCCGTATTTTTTCGGAATTTCTTACCAGAACATGTTTTTCAAACAACCGCCGATAGATTCCTGTGCTTCCCTTGTCTGCTTTGGAGTTCTTGACACAAAATGCTACCGACCCAAAGTCTGCTCCAAAAATCCCCCTACCTAGATGAAGGAATGATGAGATTGAGACATTGCTTAAGAAGGCGAGCCTGAATTTCTCGAATGAACTCAGGAATAGCCATGAGGGAAGGTTTATCATCCCCCAATATCCATTAGGTAGACAAAGCATTACTGCTCTATCCATAAAACATGTCATGAGGTCTGACTTTGCATCCTTGTAATGCTTTTGCAGGTGATTCCGTAGTGATGGATTCATCCCCTTGCTACCCATGTATGGCGGGTTTGCCACCACGCAATGATACTTCGGACTGAGATAGTCGGCCATTTTCAACGCCTGCATTACTTTTTTATGTGTACCATGCAAGAAGAGCTGACCGCCCATATCTTTGGCTTCCAGCTGGCGGTGCAGTTCGGCGACATCAGTGGCTTGCGGTACAATCAGCGAACCAAAGTTATCGGCCTCGTCAAATTGGAGCACAGTTTGCTGCAGGGCGCTGGAAAAGAGGTCGCGCCCCATTTCGTCCATATAACTCTTCAGCTCGCCATCTTCGAAGGTGACCTTTTCCAAGACGCAAATATTGGGCTGAACCGGCTTGCGGAAAAAGCGGCGGTACTTTGCGCGGGCTTTCATGGTCAGGGCAAAGGCAGCCAGCTCCCCGGCACGTTCATCGAGTTCGACGCCGAACAGATTGTTTTCCAGAATCAGTCCCGGAATCTCCGGCGCGTCGTAGCCTTCTTCTTCATAGATGGCATAAAGCAGATCAAAGGCATAGGTCAGCATGTGACCCGACCCACACGCCGGATCGCACACCTTCAGCTCTTCAGGGCTGTTCACTCGTAAAAAATCTTCTTTAACCACAGAGGACTCAGAGGAAGAGCCTTTTTGTGTATTTTGTGGTTCCCCATTATCCTGCTGGGGTTCGATATAATATTCCATATGGTCTTTAAGCCGCGAGTTGGGGCGATTCAGCATCCAGAGGCGACCGAGTGAATTTTCGACCAGATAACGCACAATCCAATTCGGGGTAAAGAGCTGGGTGGCGGCGGGAATATTTTCAGGGGTAATCTTCTTATTTTGCTTCAGCCCGGCAAATACCTCATCCTTTTTCTCGGAGATGTAAAACTGGTAAAGCCAACCGATCACTTCGACATCCTGACAGTTTTTCTCGGTCATCGCGTCACGGATCTTGCTCAGGATAGATTTTTCCGAAAGCAGGTCGGAGGGCATCAACAGCTCGGTATAGTCGGCAATCTTTTCAAAGAGATACGGCATTTGATCGCTGAGCTGATTACAGGCCGCCACCAACAGCATTTGATAGGCCTCGTCCTGCTTGGCCTCGGCCAACAGGGCGCTGAGTTTGGCGCGGTCCAGCTGATTGGCCAAGGTGTCGTCAATATGCCCCTGTTTCGCCTCCTGCAGTAGCTCCGGCAAGGTAAAGCCTGCTGTTGGGCTGACGACCGCCGTGCGATTGTAGCCATTGGCATCCATAAAGCGCAGGGCACAGAAGCGGTTGAACCAGATATAGGCTACGCGCTCAATTACCTGCTCATCACCATGCTGGCGCACCTCAGCCATCAGATCCTTAACGACCCGGCTGTCGCGATATTCCCCGCTGTCGGTCGTCAGAATCTGATTCAGCTTATAGCCGACCTGTTCAATCAGGTAGCGCCGAGCGCCCTGTGCCATTTTCTTCAGTTGTGCTGTTTCCATAAAATTAGTTCCTAATCGTTAGTCGGCAGTTGGTTGTTAGCCTCTGAACAGAGAACGCGCAAATGGGCGGAAACGCCATGACCACCACATCTTGTGGTACAGAAAACCATGCGGCCCTTATTTAGTGGTTCACTTTTTCCTGCTCCGGAGGTGCGCAAATGGGCGAAAACACAATAATCATCAATCATTAGATACACTCCAATACGGAACATAGGATGTATCCCGGCGGGATTCTGACGAGCTGGACTTTGTGATTACCCCGGCTTTAACAGCCCCATTAATCACGCGGGTAACAACGGAAACTTTGTCTTCATCAAGGCCGAATCGCTCCCGAAGACTCTTATTTATCATTTTCTTTCGGTTAACAAATTGCAGGCAGGCGTGCAGATAACAGGCCCTAATCCGATCCGCCTTGCTCATATCATCAAAATCTTTATGGGCGAATAAGATCACCTTGGTAAAACCATTGGGTGTTTCAAACAAGGGAGCAGGCAACTGGAAATATTCAGTTTGGAAGACGACCTTATCAATGCCGCTTCCACGCTCCTCACATATTCCAAAGCGCCTCATTAGAGATGCCAGCGTTTCATTTCTGGACGTTGGCGGACTATCCAAAAAACGTTGTGTATCAATCAGTGGCACTCCCGGATTCGTGACTTCTAGGCGGTCATCAAAAATTTCAATCATCGGTCCGGTACCGCGCTCGAAAAAATCCTGATGGATAACGGCATTCGCAATTAGCTCGCGTACCGCCAGTTCAGGGTACATCGGAACTGATTTTCTAAGCGCTTTTTCAATCACTTCATTAGAAGGCAGTTGCCCCATAATATAGTCAACTAGGCCCTCAAATCCCGCCGCGTATCCTTTGGTTCCGGGTTGCTCCTTTAAGGTTTCGATTCTGCTAGTTCCTTTATAGCGGATCACCCGCATGGTTTTCCGGCTCAGCTTGCTGAAATCTGTAATTTTTTTGGCGAATAAAACAGCCCCGAGATTGGTGATATTGAATCCGCCTGCTTCATGTTTTGTAATCAACTCTTCAGTGGCCAAATAATCCAATATCGCCTGATTCCCATCGGGCACGGATTGTTCCAGCAGGTCAAACAGAGATACATAATCGAGCAGCTGCAGAACCTTGTCTCCATCAACACGCTCCATTGCAATGAGAGACTCAAAAGGAATTTTATCCAGCGTGCGCCATAATTCACGTTCCTTCTCCTGAAGATCCTTCAGTTTTTTGCGGTATGATCCCACCCGAATCAGCTCCTCATTCTGGAAGGATGTCGGGTGCCGGGATGCGGCTGGTATTTCTAGAACAACAACAGGTTTTTCCTTAAATTGAATGGAATGAAATTGAAAATGAAGTTTGGGATTCAGTCGCTGTAACAGCCAGTTTTCTAGCTCTTCATTGCCTACTTTTTCCGCAAAAGGGTCAAAAGTGGTCCCAAGGACCTCATGCGTCTCATTTTGTATACCCCAAACAACATATGCGGTCGGCTTTCCTAATAAAGCTGCGGCGTTCGAAAGAGCCGTTAAATAGCTCCCGATTTCTTCTTTGTTCGAGTTATTGTGCTTAAACTCAACCCACTCAGATTCCTTGGGTAGTTTTAATAATTCCCGAACAAGTCCGATATAATAATCTGTGTTCCGATTTGTCATGCTCTGCCTTCTATTTTCTAAATTCGCACCCGTTTTCCTGCCGCCAGTTCGGCATTCAGCGCCTCTTGCAGGGCGTTAACATAGGTTTCCACGTCCTGTTCGTTATTGAGCAATGGCTTCTTATAGTCCACCTGAATGTTCCGCATCGGAACCACCTCGGCAGGAGGATTCGGAGCGGGCTTGTCCGGCGTCTTTTCTATTCCTGATTCGTCATCCGCAGGTTTATCTGTCGGCGCTGGTTCCGGTTTAGGTTGACTCCAGAGCATGACTTTATCGATCAGGACGGGATAGGTATTGTCTTCAAACTGACGTAGGGAGTCGTTCACGACGGCAATCACGCTTTGGCGGGTGATGCGGTTCATGATTTCGTCAAAGCCGTGCTCGATCTGCCCGCGCTGGGTGTCGTCCAACTGAGCAAACTCATCCATATTGGCAATGCGCAACTGCAGCTCGTTCACTTTCTCTTCTGCGCTGTTTTTGACCTGAACCAGCTTGGTTTTTAGATCGTCGGTCAGCGAGTCCCGGATGGTTTTGATCTGCTGAATGGTGCCGGTTCGATAGATTTCGCCTTTTTCCATCAGCACCATCAGTTCCTGTGTCTGATCGGCGGATAGATAGGAAAAATTCGCTTCTTCTGCAGAGAGAAAGGTGCGGGTTTCATCATAAATGACCTTGGTGCTTCCGTTCATGAAACGGACCAATGGGTCGATAACGCGCTCCTTGAGATCCAACAGTTCGTCTTCTCTGCTCATAAAGTCGGTCAGATAAAAGGTATAACTTTTATTTGTAACCGACTGAAGGGTTTCCACGGCAGGTCCCAGTTCCGAAAGGAATGGATATTGCGAGGTCTGCGCCGTAAGCTTTTCCAGCTCCCGGGTTTTGTTTTCAATCGCGGCGGCGATCTCGTTGCCCAGCGACTTGGGTTCTTTTGTGCTCGTTTTGGTATCAAAGAAATCTTCGAAAAACTCCTGTAAGGCTCGAATCTGGGCGTTGCTAAAATCCACCTGCGGCAACAGAACCAGATTGGCGTGCTGCGCGGTATTCCGGATAGCCGTGACGAGTGCTTGATCTTCGAGCGGCGTGCTGTCCTGCCGTGCCTCTACTTTGGCCCGGGCACAGAGCTTGGCAAGGATGCAGAGGATGGCCCCGACATGCCAGCCGTAGGGTTTCTTTTCAAACTGTTCGACCAACAGTTTAAGCGTGGTTCGAACACCAGACTGATTGTTGGAGTTGATGAAGGCCAGCATTTCCTGTTCGGGTTCGCTCATGGCGATAGCATCATTTCCGAACAGCGTTTCTCCTGATTCATTCAGGTAGTGGCTAACATCCTGTTCTTTATAGCTCGTTTTGCGCAGCATCCGCAGGTTGGGATATACGCGGGCAATCAGTTCATGGAAGCCTTTGGTCACTTTTGTAACCGCATCCTCTCCATTGAGCTCCAATAGGTCGCCGGAGACCAATATGATTGCTTTGCCGACTTGCGACGCCGTTCGTTCTTTGAGGTCTTCCATACGCCGACGGTTCTGGTTCGCTTTCTCCGCGAGAATCCGGCTGATCGATTCCTGCTGGGCGGAACCTTGGTTGTGCCGTACATACTTTTCCGTTTTCTTATACATCACCAAGTCGGTGTAGATCCGGTCGTCCGGCTGCATTAGAATGGTCAGTTCCGGTTTGCCGAGTGCGTGTGAACGAATGATCTCTTCGCGCCCGGAATGTTCGTGGAAGGGACTTACCACATGGATGGCCAGCTCGTATTCCCTCCCGACAAAGCGATCATCCAGTTTGCGGGAAAAGGCATAGTCCTGTCCGTTTTCGTCGTAACGGATCTTCCGGTTTCTCAAAATCTGGTCGAAGATGATTTTAGAAAGTTCGTCGGCGACATCGCTGTTTTCGATATCGGTCTGCTTGATCTCTTCTTCAACGTCCTTTTCCTCATCGGTGAGGAATTCATACACTTCACCGTTTCGCTGAATGTAGGTTTGCTGTTCCAGCAGGTTCAGGGCTTGTTCGACCTCTTGCTTTAGATCGCCGAGATTTTGATCAAAGCCTTCCAGCATTAAGACGCATAGGTTGCGAATGGTCGGCTTGAAGCCTTTTACATATTTAACAAGAAACAGGGCCTTTAGCAGTTGAATGGCAAAGGCGTTATCCAAATTTTTCTCGGCGGTAAGAACGGCGCGTTGCGTATTGGCTTTCAGCGCGGTGCGGATGCCCTCGAACATGAGGTCAAAGGTCGCGAGCTGACCGAGTTTATGATCGGCAATATGGACGACGACTTGCTGGAATACGCCCAACATGGATCGCTCTCCCACCGAGCTGTGCTGTCCTTCAAATGCGTTATGCGATGAAAGGCTCTGAATGGAGGCTTGGAAAAGCGTAAACTGGAACGGGATGAAAGGATAGGCTTGGATGAAGTGGTCCCGATCCTTGAAGTTTTTATAACTCTGCGAACCGTCCGAAAAATCAAACAGGGTTTTAAAATTGCTCTGCTGTTTATGATACAGCTCCGAAAGGGACTCGACGCCTTCATCATTTTTCATGAGCAGGCGCTTCTGGATTACTTCGGCTACATCTTGAGAGGTCAGTTTCAGGCGATTAGAGAAGCGGGCCTGAATCTTGGAAAAGTCGTTGCTCTGTTGCTTTCCCATCTCCCCGACTACGGTATTCATATCTTCCTGCGCGGTTACAATCACCCATGCCCGGCCTCGGCATTTGGTAGCCAGACTTTCTGCCACCGTCTGCAGGTTGGTCATTAGTTTCGTGTTTTCCGCAATATATTGACCGACTTCATCGACGAAGAAGTTCAATCGAAAATTGGGTTCCTGTTGCTCGATGTATGCATTGATTTGCTCCGCAAAATCTTCAATGGACAGCGCGTAATCAGATCGATATTTATCAAGGATGGATTGACCGGACTCCAAACTCGCGCCCGTTGCTTCTGAATAGGCCGAAGCAATGTTATCCGCTTCAAAAAGAATTTCTTCCCGTCCTTGGCTCCAAGAAATACCCGACTTAGCCGCATACTTCTCTTTGAATGTTTCGTAGAGATCGCGGCTGTCCAAATCGCGCTCAAACTGGGCGATGTACGCTTGTTTTCCGTAGTAGCCACACATTTCATCGAAAACCTTCACGAAAACGGCCAGCAGCGCATCGACGTCCTTTTTGGAAATGATTGCGGCTTTCTGGTCGATATTAAATAGGATGCTGGAGGAAGGAACGGCGCAGGCTTTTTTTAAATCAGCCATCAAAATTTCATTATGCTGGCATTTGGGAATGAATGCATCGAGCACTTCGATGCCGTCAACGGATCGATTTTCCAGCAGGAGCGCCAGCATTTTTAGCAAGTGTGATTTGCCGGAACCAAAGAACCCAGAGATCCAAACCCCGTTGGCTCCTTCATAGTTGTTATAAGCGTCCAGAAAGTTTTCGAGCCGCTTTTCGACTTCATTCGTCAGAACATATTCTTCAACTTCCAATCGGAGGCTGGCCAGATCATCGGCTTTAATCACGCCTTCTATGGGACGATCTACGGGCTTTTTGAAAATAGTTGTCAGATTCATTTATAGTTCCTCAAATTTCACATTGGTAGATGTTAAAAGCGCGGTAGTATTTATCATCGTGCAGGCGGCCAAATAGATCCAGTGACGCTCCGTTTTCTAGCGAGAAACGGTATTCCCCGGGGAAGAATAAGACGGTCGGGTGCTCTTTGGCCGTGCTTTGCAAGTTATTCAGAACATGGTGGGAGCGGATGTAGGGATAAACCTCGCCAACGCCGCCCACAAACATGACATCAAACTCGGCCTCCGCCATTTTTTCGCCGATTGCAGGTACCAAGTGCTCCTGCGGATCGATGATGCTTTGGAAAAACTCCAAAAGCTTATCCTTGGAGAGCGCGTTTTCCCGACGGATCAGCGAATCATAACGGCCCCGTTGCTTCAGCAGGTCAATCGTGAGATCAAATAGGTCGATCTGCAGCACTCTGATTCCGGACTGTTCCAACCGGTTGCCCAGCCGAGTTTGAATGGCGCTGATCTCCGTATATTCAGACCGATCCTGAAAAGGACAGATAAAGAAGGGAACTTCCCCATTCAGGCTTTCCATTTTTAGAAAGCGCTCAGAGGAAATGACCTGAAGCAGGTGTTCATAGCGCTCCTGCAGGCTCTTATCTAATAGTTTACATTCCATCTGAATTCCTCATAAAAGCGATTCCGGTACGGGGAAAATGGCCAAGGTTGAATGCGGGTCGCCTTGGACTAGCTCGATAAATTTGGGAGAAAGCATGGCTCCCATGATCAGATTGCTGTCGTTTATGATTTCGGCGTCGCGAAGCATTTTGAAAAGGACGCGGGTAGCTTTCTTCTTGGTGGACTCTTTCAGCTCTTCCAGCTCAGTTGCCCACTCGGCCTTGTTGTTGAAGAAGACTTCATAGTCGTTCCGCGACAGCAGGTAGTCCAGTTTCAGGAATTTCTCCCGCACCACCTCAATGGAAAATTCAGATATGAACCGATACTGTTTACAAAGGGCGAGCCAGACCAGATTGGTTTGATCATTCAGTGTTCCCTGTTGGAACAGAGTTAGCTGGGATTCGGTCAGGTTTTTGAGGCGATTAATGATTTCGCGGGTGACGCGAGTCGCGCTTGAGTTCATTCTCAACTGTAGGCGATTCTCATCGATTAACAATTGCTTAGCCTCGGTCCAGCTACCGGTTTCGGCATAGGCCTCAACGGCAATAATGGACTCGCTCAACATAAGCGCTCCTGCCGTGTAGCTCATTTTGTATGGACGGTCTGTTGTCATCATCTCTATCTTAATCGCTCTCCGAAGCTTTTCCGCTCCGTACCCACGCATCGACTTCTTCCTTTCTGAATTTCCAAAGGCGGCCAATCTTATGAGCGGGCATGTCTTTCTCACTTATCCATTTGTAGACGGTATCTCGTTTGATCCCGAGATAGTCTCCAATTTCATCTACGGATAACCATCGGTCTTCCATTTTCGACTCCATCATTCTTTTATAGGCCATTTAGACGGCCCCTCAAGTTGTTTGCCCGAACACAGTCCGGCCACATGCAGGTTAAACAGGTCCAAAGGGTGTATATATTGAACAGAAAATACAAGTTTTCTTTCCTGATTTAACCGAGTCTAGCCGGATTATTGCCATCTAAACTGCCACCGAAAAGGCCTATACCACCTCGGAGTATATGCCCGAGGCCGTATAGGCTCAGCAGATGTGCAAGTAGTACTGGCTTTTGACCACCGTCAGTTCCCGCTGATATATGCTCCTTCCAGCAGGAATTTAGCGCGATTCCAAAACGATCTCGCTTATTTCGCCAAAGGCTGAGGGGTGCTGTCGTTCAAAATAATCACGGATATCGGGCGTGGTGATGACCTTGCGGGCGTAGAGGGAAATTTTGAGGAGGTCAGCCGTGTATTGACGGTAGAGACCGGTATAAAATTCATGCTGTTTTTCGGCTTCTTCAAGCCGGTCAACAAGCTCCAACCGTTTTTCTCGCTCCTGGTTTTTCCGGTTTTGACGCGGATTTCGATTGGGAATGCGTAGTTCCTGAGGTGTTTTGAGAATGAGCGCACGGATGAATGCGGGGGTAAAATCGTTAACGCGCTTCATTTCGCGGAGCATTTCGGCCTGCCTCTCGGGTTTGACGCACAACATTTCCAAGGCGGCTGTTTTTCCTATAAGTTCTTTTTCGAATGCCTGCGCGACAGATGGATGGAGCTGCTGCACTAGCGTAGGGGCCATCCGATAGCGGATGTTTTTGAGACCGAAGGTGTCGGCGATGGTTTTTTCATCCAAGGACTCCAGTGATTTGCGCATCATTTGAATTTCTTGAAATCCTGACAGGTTGTTGACCATGCGGTTGAAGGTGTAGGCCTCTTTATCCTTATAGAGAATACAGGGAACGGTTTCATAACCGAGTTCCGTGCAGGCAAGCCAGCGCAGATAGCCATCGAGAATGATGTAGCTATCGTTCTCGCGATAAATGCAGAGCGGCTCGATCAGGCCGATCTTCCGAATGCTGGAAAGTATGCGGCGGTAGCCCCGATGCTTTTCGGTACTGATGTTAGGGCGTTCATTCAACGGGTTCAGCGATTCAATCGCCACGTCAATTCCATCGATTTCAAACGGTTTCATGATGAGACCTCCTCTAAGGATTGCAGGTTGATTCCATAATCCCGCTGAAGCTTTGGCGGTTCGGCGAGGTCGAATGAGGAAAGCAGTTCCATGCCACGCGGATCTCCTATCAGCGTTGAGATGCCCAAAAGGAGTGTAACGAGCCGGTTTTCCTTTTGTTGGGTTTCTCGAACAAAGTCTTCCTTCTCCTTGGTGCTTTTCACGATTTCATGCTTCAGCTCTTTGAGCGAGTAACCCTCTGAACGCTGCATGCGCTGATCTGAACTTTTACCTCGGTTCATCCGGAGTTCGAGCAGTTTCCGGACGCGGCGAACGGTATTACAGTTTACCACGCCCTCATCGAAAGCATCCATGAGCACATTCTGGATGGTGGTGTCGTCGGACTGAGCAACCTGAGTGGCAAAGGACATGGAGAAAAGTCCCTTCTCAACACCTTCTATGAGCCGGTTCTCACCGTTTTCCACCAGTTGAATATAACTGCTGACGTAGGTCGCGGATTTCCCGACATAGCGTGCGATTTCGGAGTAGTTGAGACCGGCATCGTGCATGCGTTTCATTTCTTGGGCGAACCACATGGTGCCGGGCGGCACCCGCGCAATGTTTTCGACGAGGGAAAAGAGCAGCGCGGTCTTGCGGTCACAGTCGATCACTTCGGCAGGGATTTCCGCTCGCCCCAGTTTCTTATGGGCGATGTAGCGGCCTTCGCCGCAAACCAGTTCATACTTGCCGGTGCGATCAAATCCTCTGCTGTTGACAACAATCGGCTTGCGCAAACCGACTTCATCGATACTGCGTACGTTTTCGGTAAACTTCTGCTGATTTCGGTTGCGGGAATTCAGCACCACTATGCTGTCAATCGGGATCAGTTGATATTCCCGATCCGCCATCGCGATGATTTTTCTATTCTTCATTTTATGCCCTCCAGTCCGATTAGATTTTCCAATGCTTGGGAAAGGGTGTAGGCGTGCAGATCCAATTTGTCGGCGGTCGCGGTCGAGACCTTCACCTTCCGTCCACCGAGCATGAGACGGGGAAAGAATAGGTAGCCGAGCACGTCATACTTCCCGCCATTGGAAAGCGGTACGCCGATGGTGATGTCGATTTCGGGGCGAACATCGGGCATGAACGTCCATTCCTCCTCGAAACCGTGGTGGTAGGCAACAACGGGCTGGATGCGGACGCTTACATAGTTCCGCAATACGATAAAATCGCCGTACTCTTCGGTCTCGTTAACCAACTGTTTTATGGTCTGGGTAACCTCGGCCCGGCGCGAGTCGATGACTTCGGAAAAGAGGTGCTGATAGGCACCTCCAAAAGTGTTGAAGCGGTGGGCATAGGTGGCCGCCGAAACCATCCCTTTTTCAGCGGCAATGAGAGAGGTGCGAACGGTGCCGTATTGTTCATATATCCGGCGCAGGCGTTCGAGCATATCCTCAGCAGAATATTTGATACGCCGCGCTTCTTCCGCTTCAACGATCATTTCCTGTACACGGTCAAACTGCTTCCGATTAATAATTGCTGGGAATGCGTTTTCGGTGCGGATCCACTCTTCCTTTGGATTGTGATGGCTGGCCGATTTGAGCCGTTGCGTTGTTCGATTGTAAACCATTGTTCCCGCATACAGCTCATTCTCCAGAATAGAGCGGACCGATGCGGAGGACCATTGGCATCCTCCGGGTGACGGGATGTCCTGCCGATTCAATAGCAGAGCAATCTGTTTGGGCGCATATTCATGCTGAACGAAGTCCTTGAAAATGCGTTGTACGATAGCGACTTCGTCTGGATTGCCGGACGTGAGTGTGACGCGCTGGTTCTGAATGCTTTTACGCTGGCCTCTTTCCAATATCTGGACAGGGTTGCGTTGCTCGTCCAGAAGGAGCCGGTGAAACCCATAGGGCGGCATTCCGCCAGCCCGGAAGCCCTGACTGGCAATCTTGGCGCATCCCTTGAAAACCTTGGAGCTCAGCTCTCGGCTGTAACTGGCGGCACGATAGCGCTCAATGCTCAGGTGTAGGCCATGAAGCAAATCGTTCTGCTCACCAAAACCAATGGTGGTAAATACCACCTGCTTCCCGTGCTTTGCACAAAGGCCTGTGTAGTATGCGGATTGGTCGGTATCTTGATAGCGCCCCCAGCGGCTGACATCGAGCACGAGGACAAAATCAAAAGCTTCTTTTCCGCCTTCAATATAGTCGCGGATCATTTCGTTGAAGCCGTCGCGCCCATCGGTGGATAGGCCGGATTTCCCTCGGTCTGAAAATTCCCGGATGATTTCAATTTCATGTTCTCGAGCGAATTGGCGCACTTGATCCTGCTGGATCTCAACGGAGTTTTCCTGCCGATCTTGCGCAGAATGACGATAGTACGCTACAGCCCTATATTTTCCGGTGTTGCCAGTGTTGAACCAATCCATGCCAATACTCCTCTTTGGGTGAAAACAATACAGCCCTCTACCTTTAGGGAAAAATACAGGCACTTTTGGGAAAGAAATTTTATTTTTCTTGCCGAGATTCCCTAGCGAGTGCACCGATCAGTTCGCGGGCACGCCGCCGAGTGATCGAGGAGTCGAGCAGTTCCCCGAAGACTGAAAGGATGCGGGCACGACGGTTGTTTTGCCCCATACGCGCTTTCGCCGCCTTGAGGATGGCCTTTCGCAATTTGCGAAAGGCACCACCAACATAGTGACCGCCTCGAAGTTTTCCCATCAGGTGTTGAGAGACCGTTTGCTGAGAAATCCCGAGGGCATTTGCCACTTCCTCCTGCGTTCGGCCCTCAAGACAATACAACTCCACCACCTGTCGCTGGCGAGGTGTGAGGACTAAGAGAAAATCGACGGCCACCAACCCCATTTCGTGTTCCGTTTGCAGTTGATCTTCAATGTCTTCCGGAGGGGCTGGGCAATGCCACATTTGTCGGGCTGACGGAATGCACCCCCATTCCTCCAGTGTCAAATATGCTTCCCACCAATATCCTTCATAATTATCATCATTCATGCCCTCTTTTAAACAGGGATAGAAAGGGTATGGATGAAGTGAAAAAGATTTTAATCGAGTTTAGCTGAATCTATTGCCGTTCCAGCATCCGTCAGAAAGGCGGACACCGCCGCGCAGAATATGCTCGAGACCGAAGTAGGCCCAGCAGGTGTGCAGGCAATCATTACTTTCGATTGCCGCAAGAACCCGCTCGTACATACTGTGACCGTTGGGATTGAATCCTTCCAGCCGGTCGATGGGAGGTAAATCAAGGCCGGAATCGGTAAAGGTCATCAGTTCGCCATGGATAAGATCCCAGTCGCCTTCAGGACGGGTCATTGCATTTTCCGGCAACTCTATAGCGTTCTGTATTTGAGTATCGGCCAGCGGATCGCTGGTTCCGTGCGCAAGGATCCGGCAGTCCGGAATTTCCAATGCAGGGAATCCGGCTGACAGATGATAAAGCCTGCCCCAAGTAGTGGCGGGTTCAATACTGACGGCCTGAGAGCAGAACCGTTCGTGATTCCAGTATCCACGTTTGAGGGTTCCATAAACAAATATGCGTAGCTGTTGGTTTGTATTCATGCGATCACTCCTTGGGGCAAGGTTCCTTTCCAAAGATGATGCCTAGTTGCCGCTCCCTTCGGTCACTGCGACCTGCGGTCGCCTGTCTCACTTCGTTCGGCTGTCCGCACATGTCGCATCGCTCCCGTTATTGGATTGAGGGAAAAAGATTTTCGGGTCCCCGATGATGAACTCCACGTATTCCACGAGGTGATCGTTGATCCAGCGAGCGACCTCGGGGTAGCCCATCTCACCGATTAGATCAATGACCACGGGAACATCGAGCATATTGGTGCGTCCGGAATCCCGTACCGTTTCCACAGCTTCCTGAAACTGATCGGGATACGGCGACTCGATGGTTTTCTCATCCGGCAGGAATTCCACCCAGCCGTGTTGCGCCATGCGGGTGAAGAATTCAGCGGCGGCCTGTTCGGGATCGTCCGGCAGTGGCTTCCCGCTGTCGCCTTCAATGTGAAATAGCACCCTGAGCTGGTATTCCTTCAGTGACAGATCGGTGGTGAACGGTGTTTGATGGTGCATCCGTTCGGCGGCTTCGAGGCAGGTTGGTGCCTGTATAATTCTGCCGTTGTCCGGGATCGGCTTCCCGTCGAGTGTCATGGAATGGATCTGTATTTTCATGGTTGTTCCTCCTTTTAAACAGAGAGGCCGGATGTTGATCCGGACTCAGTGGGTTGGATTGTGGTTTCAACGGGCTGTGGTCGCCCTCGTTTAAAAGCGGCGTCACCGGGCATGTTTTTCATCAGGTGCAGACGGGCAGTTTTGAACTCGTTGCCGATCAGCCCGAGGTGAAGCAGAAATACGCGAAAGTCATATTTCGCGCTCTGAATATTGAAGTCCCGTTTCCGGCTGGAAGCAGAGCGGGCGTTGAGGGCCTTGGCGGCTATGCCCAAGCAAAACTGCAGGTAGGCTTTGATCTTTCCGGCATGGAGTGTGGACTCGAACCAGCGAAATTCAACCGTGCCGCGATACCAGACGTTGTGGAGATTGAGGCCTCGGTAGCGCGTCCGGTCGTAATGTTGCGGCTGGCTGTTGTGGTAGCCGTACCAGATGCGGTTGAGTTCCTCTTTAGTGGTTGGCCGGTGTTGTTCAATATTTCGGATCAGGTCATCGCAGACAGGGCGGGTGAATTGACTGAGGCGATTGGAGCTGATACCGAGGGCGTGAAGAATCAGCGGCTCCTGCTTGTAGACCATCTTGGCGAGGTTGCCCAGCTTCCGGCCATCAAAGGGTTCCGCATCGATATGGATGTGAATTCCGCACTGCGTATTCACCCGACCGCCAGCCCGCCGGACGGCCCGAACAACTTCCTGAAACTGGGAAATGTCGTCGTAGGTTAAAACCGGACTGACCAGTTCTGCCCGCAGGTGGCTGGGTACGCCCGAAAGGGATGCATCGTTGACGACTTTCCATTTACGGCCCCGCAGGTCTTTTACTTCCCAAGGATCATAGCAGGAAGGATAACCAACGTGCCGGACTGTACCGCCGACCACCGAATGAACCGCCCGGGCGATCTGCTCGCGTGTTCGTTTTACGGTTTCAATCTCAATCCCAAATCTAAGGTCTCTTAAGTCCATCCTGTGTCTCCGCTCGTGGTTTTTACTCGTTGCGGGGGAATCTGTTACCCTGCCCTTTGCGGTGTGCATACACGCTCTGCATCGGAGGTATAGCAAGTGAAAGAACACAGAAAAGACCCCGCTAACACATTGCAGAAAAACGTCTTAAAAAAATATGGAGGAAATGAAAAAGAAACCCCGAATGCCTGCTGTAGACATCGGGGCTTGTTGGATGTGCGGTAAGCCACTGATTATTTGCGCCAATTGATTCTCTTCGCTTTCATTTACTAAAGCAAAGAGAGTGTTGGGCAGTTGAATCTGCTCATTTTAATTACAGCACTGGAAGTGCTCCTAACGAATAATCAAGTTCTTCGCCGGCATTAATGAGTTCTTTGACTGCAGCTTTTGATAGAGCCTTTTTGGTCAACTCTGAATTCAACATATCTTTTACAGTCTCGGGCGATAGCTCAATGCCGTTGTCTTGAAAGACTCCAGCAATCGCACTATATCCAAAGCCAGCATTCTGCAATTCAGACATTCGGTTTCTATTCCCTGTCATTTTCATTGTTTCACTTATATTCATTGTATTCATCCTTTACTTGATTAGCATTATCGCTTCCCAGATATTTGCTGGTTAGCTGATTTCTTGTTTACGTTTTCTTCGTGTTTTTGAGAAAAACTCGAGTGTTAATATCAATGTTTTCCGATTCATCCCGCTTCAACTTTTCGAGGAAGGAGGAACAGGCTTCGGCGTCTTCAAGCGGGAGGCCCACCTCTTCCTCTAATCGCTTTAGCCGTTGGTGTAGGTTTTCGATCAGATTGAAGGAATGGTCTCGGACCAGTCCTTCCCGTTTTTCTTGTGGGGACGGAATGAATTCCGTCATTCCTCCCTGGCGTTGAACAATCATCTCGCGGCCTCCATCAGCTCAGTGTTGCGCCAAGGGTGTGAATTCTCGGATAAGCCAACGCGGATCCCGTCAGCTCTGCCTTATAGCGAACTTTAGTTCCCGCTGGATCGGTGAAGGTTCTGGTCAGCGTGTATTCCGTCCAGTTTTCATCGATAGGCCGGGTATCGTCGATGGCCATGGATTCCCACGTTTCACCGCCATCATTGGAGGTGAACCACAGAATACTGGTGCCGCTTGGGATATCCATTTGGGCATACACCTTTGTGGATTCCACGCCCTGCGTCAGCTCGTTCTCTCGGGTCAGGTAAACGCCCGTCGTTTTGTTGAGGTATCCGATCAGATTGACATCGCGGAAGTTAAGCGCGGGCGTATCGTTATTCATGCCTGAACTAAAACGAATCCGCACCAATATACTGTCGGTCAGGTTGGGGAGCCGTTCCTCTTCCGCCGGAACAACCGCATCCCACGTTTGGCCGCTATCGGCGGAATATTCCCATAGAAGGTTGGTACCTTCCGGGAGGGCGGAATATTCATCAATGTTTAGATCGGAAAACTGTACGCCGTTGATCGGCTGGAACTGAACAGTGCCTTCATTCTCGAACTCATAGCCATAGAGCTTTAGCGTCAGGTCAGAACCGTTGAGCGGAGTCCAGGTTTCGGCATTGGAGCTTTCCAATAGAACACCTTCCGCATAGGTCTGGCGGGTGATGATGCCCGAATGCCCGGTTTTGCCGAGGGTGGCGGTATGAACCTTGTAGTTGGTGCTGTTTGTCAGCAGAACGACCGCGTAGCTGGTATCGGCTTCCGCATAGAACGGATCATCGAAGGCAATCTTGGTTTCGCCGCCGAGATTGATTTCCGACGGTGCGATGACCTTTTCGGCAAAGATCGTGTCGTTCGGCAATCCCGTGGTAACGCCGCGAATCTGCACCGTAACCGGAATGGACGGATCGCGCTCCGTAAACTGAATGCCTATCGCCGACAGCACACGGTTTTCGGTAAAGCTGAAGGTTTGCGCCAGCGGGTCGCGACGCACAAAGATCGTGCGGGTTCGCCAGACCGTCCGCACCACCGGAACACGGACAATGCGGGTGATGATGTTGGTCTGGATAAAGCGCTGAATGCGGGTGATTACCAACGGGTCGTTCACTTGCAGACTGGTGCGGGCCGTGTATTGGCCGTCCGACATCTCCACAATCCGGTTGCCGTTGCGGGCTTCCGTCGGGATGGTGAAGGAGGCACTTATGCGCCCAACCTCATCGCTGGTCAGATTGCTGGCCACGATTCGTCCGTCACACCGCAGAACAATTCCGGTTCCACTCGGTGTAAAGTTGATGCCCGTCACCGCAACGCCCGTCTGGCCGCGACGACCGAGGTTCGGCGTGACCTGCAGCATAGCGGGCGGCTTGTCGAATACCGCATACGGGTTAATATTGCGCTCCTCAGACCAATCGCTTTGATCCAACAGTACTTCTTCCGTTCCGGGAAGAAGCGCAAGGCTACCGAAGAATTCGGCATCGCTACTTCCTTCGTCTACTTCAAGCGGCATGGAAACCGCCGTGCGATCCGGAGATGCGAATTTTTCCAGTCCGTTAACGCGGGCATCCCAATCGGCGTGATAAATATCCGACTGCGCGGTATTAGAAAAGTCGTCCGAGTAGATTCCCTTTTTTGACTGCGCATCGCGGTTCTGAAGTTCGTTGTTCATCTGGTACTGTGCATCGTTATATTTGAGGTCTTCCACATCTTTAATGATTTCGTGGATCTGATCCATGGTGATGCGGGTCAGTCCAAAGTTGTGAATGG
>JAZGFK010000060.1:0-13200 GCA_036479375.1 Pontiella sp.
GCAGCAACCCTTGTTGCGGTATTCAGCGTACTATTGATCTTTAACGCATTTTCAGGCCCCCCCGCGCTGACCATTCTCGACGCACAAATGAACAGTGCCTACGCAAATAAGGATGGAGAGGCAACGATTGAAAACTGCAACGCCATCATGAAGTATTACCCGGATAACGCCGATCTTGCAAAATTGATGGTAGCCAATATTTCTATGTTACAAAACAACTTTTCCGCTGCTTCAGACCTGTATGAATCAATCAGAGAAAAACATCCCGATAGCCCCGGTCCGATGATCGCGCTGGGCCTGGCTCATCAACTTCAAGGAAGATTTGTAGAAGCGGAAAAAAGCTACGTTGTTTTTTGTTATATTTTTGATGAAATTTTTCCAGAATTGGTTGATGAGGTAAATCATTTCAGATACCTGATGCAGGAAGGTTTTTCCGCGCCGCCAAAGTGGCCGGAAATTTATCGATATCAATTAATGCATGAACTATAGTCCCGCGCATTATCAATCAATAGAAAGGTTCGTTATGAAACATACAGTATTTATTATTTTTGCAGTGGCATCCCTGTTTCTCGCCGGTTGCGATGACAAAGAAACGCGTGCCAAAGAAAAGGATGCCAATCCGACATTCATGTTCTGGTGCTTTCGCAAGGAAATCGTATCGGACACCTATCACGTACCTGATATGGCAACAACGCAGGCGGCTACTTATCTCCAAAATCGTATTAAAGGAGTTCTCGGTTACGATTCCAGCGCCTACGATCTTGATTCCCACATGATGACCGTGAACTACAAAAGCAGTACCGTGCGAAAAATGAATTTTGAAGAAGCCATTGCGCTGTCAGGATTTTCTGTTAACGGCCGCCCAACGAATCCTAAAGCCAAAATTCCAGAAGGAGTAAAATAATATGAAAATCGCTATTTCAGCTGTCCCTTTCGCAAAACAAAAAAAAGATGCACTTATCGTATTTTTCCAAGGACCGGAAAATCTACTTCCCGCCGGCAATTCCACCCTTAAAAAACTGATTGAAACATTGCTTAAGAAATCCGCATTCAAAGGAGAAGTCGGTCAAACAACAATTTTTCCGATAGAGGGGAAACAAATAATCGTGGCAGGCATCGGGCAACGTGCAACTTTTTACAATGGTCTTCTAGAACAGGCGGCGGCAGCCGCCGTTAAAACTGGAAAAGCCGCCGGGCTGAAATCATTTGCGCTAACATCCACTATCAAATTAAAAGGTGTTACGGAAGCCGAGTACCAACTGTTAGTTGGCCGCGGCACAGCATGGGGTACGTATGAATTTTCCACATTTAAAACTAAAGCCAAAAAGCCCCCTGCTTGCTCGCTAACTTTCTGTGGATCAGTAAAAGACCGCACAGTAATCAAGATAGCTGAAGCGCAGGGTTCCGCCCTATTGAACACAGCCGACCTGGCTAATCTTCCCGGTAATGAAGCCCCCCCTGCCAAAATTGCCGACTGGGCAAAAACGATGGCAAAAACCAATGGGCTTAGCTGCAAGGTTCTCGGTAAAGTCGAGCTGACCAAAATGGGATGCGGCGGAATTTTATCCGTTGCGCAGGGTAGCGCGCAGGATGCGCGAATGATTATTCTCAAACATGCCGGCACCGATAAAAAAGTTAAACCAATCGTGATTGTAGGGAAGACGGTAACATTCGACACGGGTGGCATTTCGCTGAAGGGCGGAAAAGGCATGGGCTGGATGCGCTACGACAAGTGCGGCGGTATGGCCGTACTAACCGCCATGCAGATGATTGCCAGAATGAATGTAAAAGTTCCCGTAGTTGGAATTCTCAGCGCGGCTGAAAACATGCCAGGCCCCAACGCCACCCGTCCGGGCGACATTATTAAAGCCTACAACGGAAAAACGATCGAAGTACTTAATACCGATGCAGAAGGCCGCCTTGTTCTGGCCGATGCACTTGGGCTTGCCGGCGATATGAAGCCCCAGGCTATCGTCGATCTTGCCACCCTCACCGGTGCCGTTATTGTAGCGCTCGGCTCCTCTGCAGCGGCCGTCCTCGGCAACGATGACAAATTGATTAAAGACCTGATCGATTCCGGCGAAACCGCGGGCGAACGCCTGTGGCAACTTCCCCTCTACAAGGATTACCTCGATGAAATGCAATCCGACTTTGCCGATCTTTCCAATCTGGGAAAATCCAGTGTAGCCGGAACAGCTACTGCTGCTGCATTTCTTCAAGAGTTTGTTCCTGAAGGTATTCCGTGGGCGCATCTCGATATTGCCGGAACCGCATGGCTCGAATCAGCCAAGCCCCACCAGGCCGCGGGTGCCACACTGTTCGGCGCACGCCTGTTGGCTCAGTGGATCGACTCCAAGGGGTAACATGGAAATCGACTGGCACTCGGTTGGCTCTTTCGGGATCTATTCTCTGGCCGGACTGCTTTGCCTGATTGGATTCATTCTATCCTGCCTTTCGCTTTCTGGCACATGGGTTGTTCTGGCCGCAACGGGCCTCGTTGCCTGGTCCCGTTGGACTCAATTTCCAGGGATTAAAACGCTCATTGTTTTTCTACTGCTCTGCATTGTTGTCGAAGTCATAGAAGCCATGGCCGGAACATGGGGGGTGGCTAAACGCGGTGGTTCAAAGGCTGCTGGCTGGGCCGCCTTAGGCGGTGGTTTTCTAGGAATGCTGCTGGGCGGACTTATCCCCATTCCAATCATTGGAAATTTGGTTGGTATGATTGCAGGAAGCTTCGGATGTGCTTTTTTGGTTGAACACAGCAAGATGAAAAAAGCTTCCCACGCCGCACATGTCGCTATCGGAGCCGTCCTTGCCCAGCTGGGTGTAATTTTCCTGAAAGTCGGTATAACTATCGCGATGACCTTAGCCCTTGGAATCGGAATCGCGGTTTCATGAAAAAGATTGCCTACTATATCACGGCACAATGGGTATGGGCACGGGAACCCGATCCTGCGACGTCCTCAACGCCCTGCGTAACGCTGCTCCGGACCTCCCCGTCATCATAAAAACAGATTTGCCTCCCCGCTTTATGGCTCGCCGCCTTGGGGATGATTTCGACATCCGACGAGGGGCATTTGACGTAGGGTTTATTCAGAAGGACTCCATTCATGTCGATCTCGAAGCATCAATACAAACGGTTGAAAATCTCTACGAAAGAGAAGAGGAATTAATTGCGCAGGAAGTCACATTTATGCGGGAAGAAAACATTGGCGTTGTTGTGGCTGATATTCCGGCAATCCCTTTAGCAGCAGCGCAACATGCTGGAATTTCAAATATTGCATGCAGCAATTTTGGCTGGGATTGGATCTACTCCGAGTTTATTGACCTCGATCCTCGTTGGAAGATTTACGTTGATAAATTCAGTGCGGTTTATACGAGAACCGACCTGTTATTACGCCAACCATTTTCAGAACCGATGTCTGCCTTTCCAAACCAAATTAACCTTCCCCTGTTGGCCAAACCAGGCACCAACTGCCGCGAGATCATCGCGAAAGAAACCGGAGCGGACCCTTCCAAAAAATGGGTATTGCTCTCCTTCACAACCATCGGGATGGATAACAATGCCAAATATCGAAGCTATCAGCGTATGAATTTTTCACCGTTGAAACATTGGAATGGCCAGACTCCACTATTTACAGCATCGCGCTTACTACCGCTTCGTTTGCCGATATCCTTGCATCAGTTGATGTGGTCGTGACCAAGCCCAGATTCGGCATCGTCTCCGATAGCCAACAACAAACCAATCATCTATACGGATCGCGAAAGTTTTAAGGAATACCCGGTTCTCGTGAAATCCATCGAATCCTATTGCAAACAAGCCTTCATCCCCAATACAGATCTGTATTCCGGCCAGCTTGAATCTGCATTAACTGAAATTAAAAGAGCCTCAGAATCCAAAGAGAAAATGAGTAGAGGTGGGGCTGAATTAGCTGAAAAAGAAATTCTAGACCGTCTTTAAAGCCAGCAAGTGAATGGGTGTTTCGCAAGAGAGGCGTTGTAATAACGAATATCACCAGTGACTTCCGCGCCAGCCCATACAGGCAAATCAAACGACTGTTCTTCTGATTTTAATTCGATCTCAGCCATGACAAGACCTTCGTTGGAGCCTTCGAAAACATCCAGCTCCCAGGTCATGCCTTCGTGTTCAATCAGATAGCGTGTTTTCTCAACTATATTTTCGCAGAGTATTAACATGTAGGCGGCGTCAGGCTCGTCGATCTCGTATTCAAATTCCAGTCGGGAGAATCCCTGCGTTGCCCCCTTTACCGTCAAAAAACCCTGATGTCCCATGACCCGAACACGAACGGTTTTTTTTGCATCACCAACCAGATAACCCTGCTTACAATTTCGACCCTCAGAGGCCTGACTTTTCCAAGAGTCATCTTTAACCAAAAACTTTCGCTCTATCTCAATAGCCATCCGTCAATCCTATCAATCAAAGACCCGCGTGAGCCGGGTGCTGTCGGGAATCATTTCTTCTTTTAGCATTTCGAACAGTCGCTTTGCGATACGTCCTGGATTCCCATCGCCAACCGGATTTCCTTCAAACATTGTGACCGGAGTTATATTAGGCGTAGTGCCGTATATATGCACTTCGGCAGCGGATCGCACAGCTCCCATATTGATGGGTCTGAATTCGGCATTGGTCAAGGCGCGCTCTTTCACCAGCAGTTTTGCAAACTCCATTGCGCGTTTGGCGGTTGTGCCCGCGAGCACCCTTTCAGGTGGCGGCATGAACAGTTCCTTGCCGCGCGTAACAATACCCATGTTTTCGGTGGCACCTTCACCCAGGAACCTGTTTTCGTCGAGCGAGATGGTAAAATCGACTCCCAGATCAACGGCTTCTTTTTTCATGAGCACGTTGGGCAGATAGTTACAGGTTTTGACCTTCGCAAATATTCCCGATTTAATGGGTACTTTACTCATCGCCACGCTAACACCGGCTGGTAATTCATCAATTTGAGCATTCCGCTGTTCATATACCACGATATAGAGTTCCGAATGAAAACAATCATAGGGGTTTATGCCCATCGTACCCTGGCCGCGTGAGACCAGTAATCTGACCAAGGCATTGCGCTGACCGCCGGCGAGTACCGTTTGAATAGTAATATCAGCGATCCCTTCCAGCGATACAGGCAGTTCAATTCCCAGGGTATTGCACGAATGCTCGAGTCGAGCCATATGATCCTCCAGATTGTAGATGCTGCCATCTACACATTTGAATGATTCGAATACTCCGTCACCGCGATGCACCATGTGGTCGTCAACCGGAACCGTCATGATGGACTGGTCGGTTACAATACAATCCACCACCGATGAATACATGGCATACAGTTTTTTATCTTTCCCCGGAAGACGCTCCAACCATTCGGCGCTCCCGATTACTTGTTTTTTCCAATCATTTGACATGCTCATCCCCTCGTTCCTAATATTTGAGAGCATCCCCTAATTTCCCTCCGATTGGAATTTATTTCTAAGATCACAAATGAGACATTGTGCGGACTTATTTCAACCCCCGAAGAGGAGTGTTATGAAGGATTTAATTAAAAAGCGTGTATTGGTTACCGGTGGAGCCGGTTTTTTAGGATCATTTCTTTGCGAACGTTTATTGGCTGAGGGCTGCGATGTCATCTGCATGGATAATTTTTTTACGGGCCGAAAAGCAAATATTGCTCATTTGATGGATGATCCGTATTTCGAGCTGATGCGGCATGATGTAACATTTCCTTTCTATGTGGAGGTCGACGAAATTTATAACCTGGCCTGCCCCGCATCACCGGTTCACTATCAGTTCGACCCGGTACAGACGACCAAGACGAGCGTCCATGGAGCAATCAATGTTCTTGGGCTGGCCAAGCGCGTTAAAGCCAAAGTATTTCAGGCCTCCACATCGGAAGTTTACGGTGATCCATCCGTTCACCCTCAACCTGAATCCTATTGGGGAAATGTAAATCCGATCGGTATCCGCTCCTGCTACGACGAAGGCAAGCGTTGCGCCGAAACGCTCTTCTTCGATTACTGGCGCCAGCACCAAACACGCATCAAGGTCGTGCGCATTTTCAACACCTACGGTCCACGTATGCACCCTCAGGATGGGCGCGTTGTCTCCAACTTCATCATGCAGGCCCTCAAAGGGGAAGATATTACGATTTATGGCGATGGGTTGCAGACCCGTTCGTTCTGCTACGTCTCCGACCTGATTGAGGGATGGATGCGCCTTATGGCCACAGATGATGATGTCACCGGGCCTATCAACATTGGGAACCCTGGCGAATTTACGATGATTGAGCTGGCTGAAAACGTAATTGAGCTGACGGGTTCCAGTTCCAAACTGATCTTTGAAGATTTACCAGCTGACGATCCCAAACAACGCAAACCGGATATTACGCTGGCTCAAGAAAAGCTAGGTTGGGAACCAACGGTACCCTTACGGGAAGGACTGGCAAAAACGATCGAGTATTTTGATGGTTTGTTGAAACAAAGTGAAGCGTGACGAATGAGGCGTGATTATTATGATCACGCCTCACGAATCAACTTTCCTACATCCCCATTTTCTTGAAGACGAATTCAGGAATATGGCGAATGATCAGCATGATCCAACGCCACATCCAGAGCGTGTAAATCGTATTGCGCTTCTTTTCTAATCCTTTGAATATCGCTTGAGCCACTTGTTCCGGCTCCGCAGTCAATGCTCCGGGCAACTCCATATTCTCCGTCATCTTGGTGCGGCAAAATCCGGGTTTCACGGTCATGACGTGCACCCCGGCTTTGGCAAGTCGATTTCTTAAACCCGCGAGATAAGCTGTAAGCCCGGCTTTGGCACTGCCATACATATAATTACTCTGCCGGCCTCGATCTCCGGCAACCGAGCTAACCGCAACGATTGCTCCGTGACCTCGAGTCTCAAAGTCATTGGCCACAATGTTTAGTATGGAAATCATTCCCGTATAGTTCACATCAATCGTTTTACGTACTTCTTCAAAATTTGTTCGAGCTTCTATTTGATCGCCCATATAACCAAAAACACAAATCACAGCATCCGGTGCATTTTCAAGTGCATTATAAAAGTGCTGGTGACTGGAAAAATTCTCCGCATTGAATTGTAAAGGGACGATATTAACATTCGCCCTTACGCGAAGGTCACTTGCTATCGGCTCAAGCAATTCGAGGTTTCGAGCGGCCAGGGTCAAATTCCAGCCTGCACTTGCATATTCCTTTGCGACAGCCTGCGCCATGTCCGATGTGGCGCCAAGGATAAGAAGATTTTTCATGATGTAATTCCTATTCGATTGGATTGCAGCGAGGCAAATTTGGTATCCCCTTTATTCAGCAAGGCAATCGCTTGTCGAAACGCATCCGCATTGGGATACGTCTTTTCAAAAAATTCTGCGGTCATGCGCGAATCTTTAGACAGATACAATCGCCCGCCATAGTCAGCCACCATGGCATCGAGTTCTTTGAACAGCTCCATAGCCTTAAAGGAGATGGGAAAATCCAGCGCCAACGTATAACCCGCCATAGGGAATGACATAAAACTATCCTGCTCACCAAACAGCTTTAGCACGGCAAGAAAGGAACCCAGTCCGCTATCCGTAATTCTCTTCAATATCTTGCGCATGCCCTCACGACCTGCCGCTTTTGGAATTACGAACTGATATTGCGTAAAGCCACGTTTACCATAAATTTGATTCCAGTTAGCAATGGTATCGAGCGGGTAGAAGAAACTGTTACAGTTCACCAGATTCTGATGTATCCCGGGACGGCACTTATTATAATACGTAAAATTAAAGGCCTTCATGGTTCCATGATTTAAAGCAAAATCTGGAAAACGAAACGGGATCTCCAACGAGATTCCTTTTTTCAGCGTTAAAGGTGCATGCTTGTGCGAGGGGTTCACCAGTTCAGCTGTGCTGGCATGTTCACCCCGCATCATGATACTGCGGCCCAACGAGTCGCCCTTGGCAAGACAGTCAATCCATGCCACGGAATAGTTCCATGTATTGGGTTCCTCAAATGCATCCATTATTTCGTCAAGACTCGCTGCTCGTTGTGTTTCTTCGCGAATATACGCTGTTTCTATTTTACGCAGACGAAAACGGGCATTCAGTATGATTCCGCTTAGCCCCATTCCTCCAATGGTAATTTTAAAGAAATCGGAATTCTCAGTTGGCGAGCAGGTAACAACCGAGCCGTCATTTCGCATCACATCCATTGATAAGACGTGCTGACCAAAGGATCCATCCACATGGTGGTTTTTACCGTGTATATCGGATGCAATTGCCCCGCCGATGGTAATAAATTTAGTCCCCGGCGTTACTGGAAGAAACCAGCCACGGGACATAAATACATCGAGAATTTCCGACATAAGAACACCCGCCTGACAACACAGTTCGCCCGAGGTCTCGTCGAAAGAAATAAATTTATTAAACCGGCGGGTAAGCAGGATTCTGTCCTGCAATGAAGAATCGCCATATGAACGGCCATTGCCAAACGCAATTACCTCACCGGGTTGGTCCAGCTTTTGGCGAAGCTGTTCGGTCGTATCAAAACCGGAAACATCGGCTTCAATGACAGGATAATTACCCCAATCTGAAATCTTACGCATCTATACCTCGTTTGCGGCTTGTTCAATCGATCAGCAAAATATACATATTTTTACATGAGTGCAGTAGAAATCATTTGCCGGAATTGCGGATTGGACACATTACTTAAACGGGACGCGATCTATGATGGATTTACGAAATCCGGAGAGCAGCTGACTTGTTCCGCTTGCGGCTTTGAATATACAGATGAAACCGACGTTCCTTTTAAATTAAAAAAAACTGAACCACAAATTTTTACAGAAGCAGATCGATCCGTGAAGGTAGACGTTTTCGATGACACCGAAAATCAGCACCTGTGCCGCTATTGCGCAAACTATATTGTAAATCCTTTTACTCAGTTTTGCGCAATCCACAAAAAAGAAGTTCAAGCTACGGATTCATGCGACCAGTTTGAGAAAATCGAAAGTAATGATGGAGAGGACGATAGATCCTTTTAATGTAGAAGAGGCATCCTGCCTCTTTGCGTCGGAGCGGGTGCTCCTGACGTGCGCAACGAGGCTGGAAGCCTCGTCTACTTTCTATTCCTCCAGAGCGCGATGCTCCACTCCCTCTAACTCAACATTTTTAATCTTAGTAAAGTGACTGGTTATTTTTTTAGCCGATTTATTCACATCGGAAACATCTCGATTTGCCTGATCAATGTGAATCGCAAGTTTATCCATCCGCATTTGAAAACGCCCGAAATCATCGGAGAGCTTATCCAGCAGGTCTTTGATGATATGTACCTGCTCACGTGTTGCAGCATCCTTGAGAACGGCACGTGCGGTGGTAAGTACAGCCATCATGGTTGTTGGCGACACCAACCAGACTCGGGCACGCTGGGACTCTTCTATCAGGTCGGGATAATGACCGTGGATTTCGGCAAACACTGCTTCAGCCGGAATAAACATCATTGCCCCATCGGATGTTTCGCCGGAGATAATGTACTTCGTTGAAATGTCTTTGATGTGTTTTTTAATGTCCTGCCGAAACTGCTGTTCGGCGGTTTTACGATCGGCGTCGCCTAGTTCAAAGTCGACCATGCGTTGATAGCTTTCGAGGGGGAATTTTGAATCGATGCAAATAGTACCAGTTGGTTCGGGCAGGAATAGAACGCAGTCGGCGCGAACGCCGTTATCGAATGTATGTTGCAGGGAATAACTGTTGTCCGGCATCATGTTGGAAATCAGGGCACTTAATTGTACTTCCCCGAAAGCTCCGCGGGAGCGCTTATCCGATAAGACTTCCTGCAGGGAGACTACGTTGGATGAAAGCTTGGCAATGTTTTCCTGGGCCTTGTCGATCAGCGCCAGCCGTTTGAGCACATCCGCAAAAACGGAGGTGGTTTTCTCGAAGCCCTTTTCAAGCCGCTCCTCCACCTTGCCGCTGATTTCGCCCAATCGCCGTTCGTTGGTTTCGATCAGTTCCTTGACGCGCTCGCCGAGTTGTCGGGAATTTTTCTCCAACGACTCATCGACTTTCACGCGAACCGTCTCAACATCGTTGCGAAGCTCTTTTCCCAATCCCCGGAATATTTCCTCCAGCTTCTGGATTCGAGCTTCGCCCTGCTCATTCTGGGCACCCACTTGGCGGCTAAATTCGTCCAGACGGGTGTTTATCTTGGTATTACCTGCTAGCTGGAGCATCAGAATTATTCCAAGAACCACAAGTACCACAATGAGAAGAAGCGTTGTTAACATGTAAAAATACCCAATGATTTGAGGGAAACTATGCCGAAAGTTCAATCCACGAACCACTCCTTAGTTGTTATTTTGATTTATGCAAAATTAGCTATCGCTTCGCTATCGGGGAAAGCGCCCAAACAGCAGCATGTATTTTGACTGGATTTTACAAGGCAAGTGGTGCTAGCTTGCGATTTTTACAGGGAGGCGGAATTTCACCGCATAAATTATGCAATTTTCTATTAGTGACAGCACTGTAAGTGAGTTTTTGGGTGGATTATTTGCCATTCTAGCATTAGTTGGAGTTGGCGGTATTCTATCGTTATTGCTGGGAGGAATGACCAAACGCTTCCCTTTTTGCAAATTATCTCTGATTCTGGCCTTGGCACCGCTTAGTCTTATTGGGTTTCTCGATCATGGTGCCAACTCAACCTTATATCTCTACGCGATGATCGTAATCCTACTAGGAATTACCATTGATGGGATTGCTCACCTTCTGGAACCCAAAGCCGTTGCCAAGTCCGATGCACAGGCTAAAGCTACAGAAGAGGAATCCGAATCTTCGCCTGGTGTAATTGTCTGGGAAAAAGCGGAATAGAAACCGCCGCTTAGTAGAACCTCCTCGGGCGTGTAGGAAAGCAACGGTTGCAGTTTTTATCGAATGTTTTTCCTCTCGGAACCTTCCGAAGATTCTCTACGTTTTGAAACCAGTCTTCATTTTGCGTTTTATGCGCAATGACTTCACCGCGGACATCCGTCACCATAATGAGAGATCCTCTGTAGGAGTCCCCCCGCAGCTGCCCGTTCTGATTGAACTCCAACAACTCAATGGTATTGCTGGAGAGCTCGAAGATATTTCCGCTATCCTTGGATAAATGGAAGTTTTCCTTCTGATAATCAAGAAGGAGTTTATGATCACCGGCTTTCTCCTCTCCGATAACAAAAAATTCCACAACCAGTTCATGCTTATAAGGCTTGGTTGAAGTCTGCTTTATCTTCGCCTTAAAATCGTAATATTGGGATCTAGGCAGATCACTATGGCTATCAGGAAATATCCGTATCGTGGAGGTCTTGGAAAATGAAAGATTCAGCTTCGGCGGCATCTGAAGTTCGATATAGGTCAGGTCATTTTCTGAAAAAGAGGATTCAGGAACCTTATGTTGTTTTCCTTTTAGGGTTTTCAAGGAAACCTGGCCTCCAATAAGAGAGATGAATTCCGCTTCGAGGCTTTTTCCGTTGTTTAAAGTCCAAACGCGCATTTCCGCCAGAACAGATCCGCACACCATGATAGTTAGCAAAAAAATAATCGGTTTCACTATGTATAAGCTCCTTCTAGAAATCGCGGAAAACCGGACCATTGGTTAAGTTGCACTCGCCCTCAGGCAGGTATTTATAAATCTCTTCGAGCAGGTCGAGCGAAAACTCTTCGGTTTTGAAAGCTGGAAGGAGCGGACCACCCTGCCGGGTTTTGGGATACTCGACTCCGTCAACTTCAACCAGCAACATCGCCGCCACTTGGCCACCTTCCCATTCCCCAAAAAGCACCTGCATATCAACAGGTTCCCCGGCTTTTAATTCAATCCAATCACCAACTTTCATCGTCTGATTTCCAAGAAAATATTTCTGATTATCTGGATGAGTTTTTTGCCAAAAATCAAGATACACCACACGATGATCCCACCCATTGACAAGAACATCTTTTCCGTCCACGTTGACACAGATGTAAGCATCGCCCATTCCCCAAAATCGGAATTTGATATCTTCTTTATATACGAGCTGGCCTTTGTATTTCACAAAGAACCAATAACTCTCCGTCTCTGGAGACCCGAACACATCAGGCGCGACCGGAGCAACAATCGGAGGAACCATGAAGTGAGTTGTGTAAAGTTTGTTGGGGGTTCGATAAAATCGGGAAAGTTTTGATTCTCTCCAACCCGATCTGCAAAATTTGGCAATCTCAAGCATGAACTGTACCTGATCCATCATCATGTCGCCGCCGCGCCGATCACGCTTTAGATCGTAGAGCCGACCTTCAAAATCATTTCCAATAGACTGACCGCCTCCAAATACACTGATCTCTCCCAAATCAGGCGCGATATCGAAACCACCGACCCCCCCAGCCAAGGCATCTCCCATTCCAGACATCTCAGGAAGTTGTATATCCGGCATGCTGGCCCGTTTAACCTTGGTTACGATACGCGTAGCTGCTTTTGGTTTAGAGGATTTTTTGACCTTTACCCTAGGTTTTTTGAGCTTCATCTTGGGACGGTCGACCGGCTTGGGCGGAACAAACTTCTTTTCTACCTTTTGCGTCACGTTAAAGATCACCAGCATTCCAGCCAACGCGAACGCGGCAGCATGAACCATCAGGCTGATCACGAACCCACTTGGTGCACCTTTATTTGCGCTTCTTGGGTTTTTACTTTTACGTTTCATCTCACGCTCACTTTGTTGGCAATCATCCAGTCAGATAAGCCGTTAACTGGATGTATACAATCTCGTATTGACTATTTATAGCATACTATATGCGAAATCCAAGTGTGCAATTCCTGGTAGACTGTAAATTTAAATGCCCACTTTTATTTTAACCAGCAAGCGAATTTCTGCTGACCTAAGGATCCCATAATCACACACACACCCCCAAAAAACAGCACTTATGACGAATTTACATATAAAAAAATGCGTGTTTTAGAGGTGATTGCCAAGAAAATACTACTTACTTTTTCGTTTTAGTTGCCGAATCAGTCCTGAATGGCAGTAAGTATCCGTGTGTTTTTCATGCCTACTCCATCTGTAATGAATGAAACCTAGTACTCTGAATATCTTAAAGCTTCGGATATAGCCTCTTGAGTTTGATCCGAGCATCTTTCGTCGTAAATTGCCAGTCCACCGGGGTCTGGCGGTTGTTCCGGTCCGCGTTCCATGCCGCAACC
>JAZGFK010000061.1:0-2092 GCA_036479375.1 Pontiella sp.
ATCGTGGCCGAAGAGCGCGAAATCTACGGTTCGCTTCCCGCCTTTACCGAAGCCATGCAGGCGGACCGAGTACTGCCATTCAACCTCATAACCCGGAAGTTACGCCGTTAAAACAAAAGACCCTGCTTCACCCGGCCTCACCAAGGAAAGGAAATCGATAACAAGGTTCTGGATGTTGATTTTACTCCATCGAGTGAAGGCGAAATCAAACGGGAACAGAAGCTTGGTGGAATCATCTCGCACTACTATCGGGAAGCCGCTTAGTCCTGCCATTGCCAATATCAAAATACACCGTCCTGTTTCAACAGAACGGCTACTTTCGCATGCCTTGATTGTGCAAATTTAGTTGTTTCCCGACTTTTCATTGCTTCGTGTTGCGAATATTTCCTTTCCAATTCCTAAATTTTCAGCCCAATCCCTCTCGTACCGCACCTGTTTTTACCTATCTTCGGGACGCCTTACCTTTCCGCACCCATCAGATGCGCTCATGGCGTACTTGTAGCGAGGTTGCCGGACCCCGAGTGTTGCACCTCAGCACCTATGACGCATGATTTTCTTTGACCCACGCCATTAGCGCTTCTCGTGACGCGAAGTGGTCTTCAATCTGCGCATTATAGGCTTCCTTGAGGATCTTACCCATCATGCTTCCCTCTTTGATTCCCAGTGCGATTAGGTCGTGGCCACTGATCCACGGCTTCGGCAAGATCGGTTCATCCGCTATTTTTTCCTGATAACTTCGGATAAAGTCGAAATTATCGAGGTTGGAATGAGAGCCAAGACAGTCGATCCGATGCAGTGCCATTTCAAGGTCGAACGTTTCAGCGCCGATCATTTTCCGCAGCGTGGATGTTTTCATCTTCTGGACATCCATAAAACGCATATGACCGCGGATGGCATTAACGATGTGTTTCTTTTCTTTATTCGGAAATTTGAGCCGAGTCAGGATGAGTTCAGCCATATCGGCGCTGACCTGTGCATGGCCATCAAATCGGATACGGGGCACTCCATCGGCACCCGGGCCGATCGAGGCTGTCGCGGGTTTTCCGATGTCATGCAATAGAATGGCGTATACCAGTTCGCGGGCCGTGAACGAGGTGTCTATCATTTCTTGTGACATGAGATTTAACATGAGGCAGGTATGTTCAAAGACATCGCCTTCAGGATGGAACTGCGGAGGTTGCTGCTGTCCGACCATCGGTATGATTTCGGGGAGAATGTGTTCAAGCAGACCGACCTTATAGAGATGCTGAAGCGCAGTGCCGGGGCTGGGGCTGTCGGTCAGCGTGCGGCTGAATTCGGACTCAATCCGCTCGGCGCTGATATTCAAAATAAGATCGGCCATTTTGGAAATGGAATCTTCCGTTTTTGGATCGAGGTGAAAATCGAGGTTATGGGTAAAGCGGATGGCGCGCAACATACGGAGGTGATCCTCGCCGAATCGTTCTTCCGGATCTCCGATCGCGGTTATGATTTTCTTCTCGAGATCGCGTTTGCCATGCACGTAGTCGTGAAGCTGATCCTTAACCGGATCGTAGAACATTCCATTCACGGTGAAATCGCGGCGCAGGGCATCTTCTTTGGCGGCGCTGAACATAATCGTTTCGGGATGGCGACCATCGAGCGTACCCACCTCTTCGCGGAACGTAGCCACTTCAACCATTTCCGTGCCGTCGACTACAGCAATCACCCCGAACGCTTTGCCAATCGGAATGGTTTTTGGAAAGAGGGCTTCGACCTCTTCGGGATAGGCATCGGTCGCAACGTCATAGTCCTTCGGTTCGCGACCGAGTAAATCATCACGCACACAACCGCCGGCAAAAAAGGCAATGTAGCCGCTCTCCTGAAGTGTCTTAACCACGTTTAGTGCGATAGATTTTTGGGAGTCAATTTTGTCCATATAACCTTTTACATCAAATTGAATGAACTATAGTTATCCAAGTGTGTCGAAGGAAACATAAAGATAGGAAGGTAGACTGTAAATTAAAATGCCCAGTTTGGAAATCGAGTGCCCCATGCCAGAATGAACCTTTCTTCAATTCACCACAAACGAGGATAGGAGCATCGGCATGGAGCAAGAGAAAGGTAGCACCCA
>JAZGFK010000062.1:0-16551 GCA_036479375.1 Pontiella sp.
TTGCGGCATGGAACGCGGACCGGAACAACCGCCAGACCCCGGTGGACTGGCAATTTACGACGAAAGATGCTCGGATCAAACTCAAGAGGCTATATCCGAAGCTTTAAGATATTCAGAGTACTAGTGATGCAATAAGTAATCTCTTCATCGTAACTCTCCTTAGTGGGTTGGTTAATATTGTAACGCCGCAACAGAGTCTAGAGAGATACGAATTATTGAGCAATATTTATTTTTGTTGCTGAAAAAAGATAAAAAGCCACGAAGCAGAAGCTTTGTGGCTCTTATATTTTATGCGGTGCTGACGCGTTATTCGAAGCGCCAGTTCACAATGACCATGCCTTTGGCCAGTTCATTTGGCAGACCATTAAACCATCCATTGCTTTGAATAATATTAACGGCTCCGATCTGCACACCAGATGATGCGGTTTTAGCATAATTCACAACGCCCAACTGCACTCCCTTAAATGTGCCCGCCATATTGACGATGCCCGACTGCAGCCCGGTCATATTTTCAGCATGGTTAAGAATTCCATCCTGCCATCCAACAAAGTTTCCTTTGGCGCAGTTAAAGAGAGACCATTGTACGCCCGTATAGTTTTCGGCATAGTTTGCTAAGCCTAACTGTAGGCCTTTGCTGTCGCCGGAAGAGCCATTGACCAAGCCGAGAGCGAATGCGCTTTGGGGGTTATTTCCCCAGATATTAAGCGTTACGCCGTTGATCCGCGTTTCAGTATCATGAATTGCAATGTTCGGGGTCAGGCTGGCCTGAAAGGGTTTACCTTCTGCAAATGCGCCGGCAGCGATGATGCAGCTTAATGCAACGATCATCAGTTTCTTCATCTTACTCTCCTGTGGGTTGTTAATGGACGAACGAGGTTTTGTAAGCAGTGTAAATTTATGGGCAGGATTAGCAACTACAGAGATTCGTCTCGATTGAATGGAGGAATATATTCATCGAGTACGATTCGTGCTTTTCCGATAGGTACCTTGACATCCATCCGGGCCATGATTTTTCGTTCATCTTCCGTCAGCCAGATGGCTAGGGGAATTTTACGCACAAACAGGTCGTCGCGTTTCGGGGTAACCGCATATCTGCGACAGTTTTCTTTTCCCGCTTTCCCAATCGCTTTTTTTCCCGTTTTCCCCGCAGTTATCGAAATTCCATGTAGTGCGCTATCGACCGCAATGTTAAAATCGCGCGACTCATTCTGCTTAAAACTATGCTGACGGAATGCATAGAGAAAGGAGACCGCATCGCAAGAATCCGTTTGAATTGGATAGTTCGTACTAATGTTCTGACTCGTGCTGAACCAGCTGGCCTCATTGTTTATACGATCCAGCTTGAGTACGTCCTTGCAGATAAAATTTCCCTCCGAGGTGTTTTTCTCAAGGCGCACGGAGAGCAGGGTTTCGGGGTCGATATAGCAGTTGACCGTGTCGTCGACCGGATAGACGGAGGAAACCAGCCAGTTGCTCTTCACCTCCACACGGATACGGATCAGAGCTTTACCGTCCAATTCAACTTCATCGCAGCTGATCGTCGAGCTCCCGCATGAGAGCAATCCCCATTGAATTTTATACGTGGCTCGCTCGCCGATAGGGAATCGATAATCCGCACAGGCAAGGCCGGGCAGAAGGCAAAGGCTCAGAAATGATGTCAGCAACTTCATTAGAAATGGATGTTAAGTTTAAAAAGCGGCACGACAATTTCGGGATCAGGCCGGTAGGACATATTCCCCTCTATTTCATTAAGCGCTGTATCAAGACGATTCTGGTTGTATCGTTGGGCTGCATCAACGCCGCCATAGATACTACCGGAATACCATGTGATTTCAAAAAAAGTGATAATGGCGAAGGCACCCCAATCTTCATTTTCTGCTGTGCTGACCATGCCGAAAATAAAGAGACTGTTGAGAATCAGACTTCGAAAGCCGTTGGCAACTTCGCCCGAATACCAATGCCCCGCACCCGGGATTAGTCCCCATAGCCCGCCGACGAGCGGACTCTTATCTGCGCCGGAAGCAAAATCTTCGAGCGTCTGAATCGAACGGGTTTCGTCGGTGGGAGAATTTTCAAGCTCCTGCCGGGCTGCTTCAAGATTATACTGAGAAAGGTAAATTGCCGCAGCACGACGATGCGCGAAGGTTTGAAAATCAATTCCACCCGCACCCGAGGAAAGCACGTCATAAAAATAAAGTGCTGTATCGGCGTCCCGCATAAGTCGGGCATTTTCGGCACTCAGCAACGTATGGTCGCGCGAATAGTCGGATGCGGCATCTGCATTTTCAGCACGGTCAAGCATTTCGCTGGCGGTGGAACCGTCATTTGATTTCAGGTAGGCATAACTAGAATACAGATAGGCGGCGGCTTGGTCCGGTTCCTTATCTGTTTCCATAGCGAATCGCCGGAATTCAACTGCGGAGAGTTCATAGCTATTTTCCGACAACAGTTCCTTCGCCAGATTAAAGGTCAACGAATCTGCGGAAGCCGTATGCAACAGGCTGCCTGATAACCATAGTAGAAGGAGCATTCTGTTCATTTTTTCTTCATCCAGAAATCGTGGTTTTCGATGGGATCGCGATAGCGGATCTGTCCGCTTTCCGAAATAACCGGGTCTTTCTTTTTCTGACTCACTTCGGGCTCCCGGAAAAAACGGTCGGCGATCATGGGATAGGCCTTAAGACCATGTTTGTGATTCGCCTGATGGAAATATTCCGAACAGCTGGGCTCCAATGTGCACCGCTCGCCAATCGCCGGGCTGATTTGCGATCGGTAAAAGCGAATGACCCAATTGGGCGCGGAAGGGGTTCCTGTTACGGGGGTTGGTTTGGCGCATTCGGAAAAGAGCGTGCCGTACCATTGGTCGCGCGAGGTGGTGATCTGGCTAATGAGGTCGTCATTACCGTCTTTAAGTTCGGGAGCGTCTTTGAATAGCAGGAAGATAGAGCAGGAGGCGCGAAGAAAAAGGGCTTTATTCGTGGTGGATTGGAAGGAAAGTGAAAAGGACTGCAGGGCCTGCTCCGGCTGTTCAAGCTGCCATTGAAGCCTTCCGCGCTCGTAGGCCGCAATCGCAGACACCTGGTCGTCATGGTTTTCGGATATTATCCGGTCAAGTTCGTTGTGTTCCAGCAGAGGGTCGTTTCCCATGCGGATCCCGGACATGGCGCTTAATAATTGAAAGCGTTCAGTGGGTTCGGTCTGGGAAAGAAGGGCGCGCCTGCATTCCCTTCGGCAGAATTCCCACTCATTCTTTTCGAAAAGATCGGCCGTCAGTTCAAGACTTCCTGCGAGGGTGTGGGCAGAAAAAAAGAACATTCCCGCAACCGTTAGCATGGGAATGTTCTTGTGCAGTAAACGTAGGAACCGATTAGAAATAGGTTGATCCATACGTTTCAGCATATTCGGCACGCGTTACACCGTTTGCGCCGTCAATACCATTCCAGATCGCAAAAACGATGCCGACGTAAGGAATCAACATGACCCATTCGCGCCAAACGATTTCTTTGCCGTCATTATAGTCGGCTCCCGCACGCATACCAAAGCAGCACCCAGCGATGAAGCCCATAAACCCTCCACGGCCTTTTTCTGCCGCCTGTACAGGGCCAGCAGCACCCAATACCATGGTTGCAATCAACAAACATGCAATAATTTTTTTCATTTGTTTCTCCTTTTAACTTATGTCCCGTAATTCATCATCTTTATTCAGGGAAAATCTTTGCAAAATCATCAACAAAGTCAATGTTTTTATCAAAGAAATTCGACGGTATAAACAGCGATTCCGCTATGGGCTTATTCGTCACGTAACGATCGATTTTAACGGTTTCAGTAAACTGTGCTTCAGGATAATTGATCATGGCCTCATGCAAAAAAGGCACCCAAACTCCGGGGGTTACCTCGGAAAAGTTTGAATAATTGTAGTCGGCATACTTGTTTTCCATGACTCCCGTCTTAAAGAAATCAACTCCGGTTAAATGGTCATTGGTATCAAACAGGAGAACCACATAATTCGTATCAGCCTGAATGCCGACCCGTTTAGCTGACTCTTTGGTTGCCGGTAGGGACGTTTCCTCTTTTCCTTTGAGGCGGAGAAGATGCTCCATGGCCGTTCCGGGAACCAGCTGCAGTGAAATCTTCATTTGCTCTGAAAGCTCCGAAACCGGACGCGAGAAACCTTTGTTATTACTCCCTTCGGTGTATTGATATAGGGTAGTTCCATCCACGATGGTTCGTTGTTTTACGGGCGTGAGTTTTTCCGCATGTAATTTATTCTGATTCGTGAAGTAGACCCGGCTGAGAAAGGTCATTTTTCCGGCTGCGCCTTTCTTCGTACGCCGGATCTTACAGGTGACCGTTTCAATTTTTTCATATTCGGCAAGTAGGCGATCAACTTCTGTGCCCGCTTGGGCAAGCGGAGAAATAATCAGACCCGACAACAGGAAAAGAAATAGTTTGGGTGCTTTCATTCTTTGAAACTAACTTGAATACAGGTATGTGTTCAAGCTGAACTACGGATAATGAATACAGGTATGGTATGAGCGAAATTTTCAAGGAACGATTACAACGAGTTGAAGAGCGCATTGCCGCGGTCTGCAACAAGGCCGGACGTCCGCGCGATAGCGTCCGCCTTCTGGCGGTATCCAAAACCAAACCGCCCGAAGCCGTGCGAGAAGCGGCCGAATGCGGGTTGCGTCTTTTTGGGGAAAATAAAGTTCAGGAGGCACAATCGAAAGTTTCAATGTGTCCGACCGGCCTCGAGTGGCATCTGATCGGCCACCTGCAATCCAACAAAGCAAAGATTGCCGCGAACCTCTTTCACATGATTCACTCCGTCGATTCGCTTAAATTGCTTCAGGCCTTAGAAACGCATGCCGGAACAACGTTGCCGGTTCTATTGCAGGTTAATCTCTCTGGTGAAGGATCTAAGGCCGGCATGAAGCCCGAGGAAGTAGCGGCGGTAATCGACAGGGCAAACCAGATGCAGAAATGCGAGGTACACGGTCTTATGACCATCCCCCCGTTTTCGCCCGACCCCGAAAAAACGCGCCTCCATTTTTCCAACCTTCGGAAGCTGCGCAATCGGTTGGAGGAAGAAACAGGAACGCCGCTGCCCGAACTTTCCATGGGCATGTCGCACGATCTGGAAGTAGCGATTGAAGAGGGCAGCACCTGGGTTCGCATTGGTACCGATCTGTTTGGATCACGATAGTAATTATATCATCTGATTACCACGATCGTGGTAATCAGATGATATACTTTAGGAGTGGATAGCTTATGAAAGTAGTATTTATTGGAGCGGGTAACATGGCCGAGGCCGTGGTTGCGGGTATTGTTAAAAATAAGGTTGTGAAGGCGGCCGATGTCTTTGTAACGGATATTTCGGAAGAGCGACTGACTTATTTTATGATGAAATACGATGTCAGCACTTCGGATGACAATGCCTATCCGGTGTCGCTGGCCGATGTGGTGGTACTCGCCATTAAACCGCAGGTTTTCCCTGAGGTATGGCCGGAGATTGAGGCTGCGCTTAAGCCCGATGCGCTGGTCGTCAGCATCATGGCCGGGATACCATCCGCGAAAATCGCAGGCGGAAAATCGATCCGCGTTGTTCGGGTCATGCCGAATACACCGTCATTAATCGGGGAAGGTGCGGCAGGCATTGCCGCGGGCGAGCTGGCAACGGATGCCGATCTAGAAATTGCTGAATCCCTTCTAGGAGCCGTTGGCGCAACCGTGATTGTTAAGGAAGAAGAAATTGATGCGGTTACAGCACTTAGCGGAAGTGGTCCTGCGTACGTTTTCTACCTGCTTGAAAGCATGCTCGAAGCGGCCGACCAGATGGGATTGGAAAAAGGAATCTCACGGGAATTAGCATTGGCAACCGTGATCGGAGCCGCAAAACTGATGCAGGAAACGGGAGAAGATGCCGATGCGCTGCGGATCAAAGTAACCTCCAAGGGCGGAACGACCGCTGCCGCCATCAATACGATGGAAGAACGCGGAGTGAAAGAGTCGATCATTACGGCATTACTCGCGGCGCAGGCACGATCCAAGGAACTCGCCAATGGCTAAGAAAAAAGTAGCGGCAAAAAAAGTCTCCATAAAGGAGCGCTGGAAACGTGGTCTCATTACCGCAGGCCTGGTTGCATTAATCCTCTATATAGGGGTGCACATCATCTCGCGCACCGAGGGAGCCCGTTCTGCCGTTGCTGACAAGCTCTCCAACGGTACGCGCCAGCAGATCTCAATTGAGCATTGCGGAGCAACACCACTCTTGGGACTTCGATTAAAAAGGCTGAGCTTCCAGGGCGTGGAAATGCCGGACGTTAAGATCTCCTTCAACTGGTTCTCCTTTCTTTCAAGAAAGACGCCGTTCGTAAAACAACTCCGGATCCAAGGCCTGGAAATTCAATTCACCCGGATTCCAAGTACTGGAAACTGGGAGCCGCTCGTACTCCACGGCATCGGTAGCCGACTGGGCTCGGTACTTGGACTTAATCCGACCCTTGCAGGATCGGACGATTCACTTCCCAAATTCCCGCCCTACGCCATCAACGAAAAGACATTGGTGCAGCTCGATCGGGCAAAAGTGGTATGGCGCGATGAAAAAGGGCGCGATATTGCATACATCACCGATGCCGATCTAAGGCTTAAATCAGGGTTGTTCATCAAGCGCAAGGTAATCCAGACCATCATCAACTGCGGGCACGTCAAACTGGCCTCCGGCCGGGCGCTTCGCGAGTTCCGGCTCGAAGCCTTTCGTATAGAAGGCTCCAGCGTTGTTACCATTCTCGACATGGCCGACAGCAATGGACAATACGAAGAGTTCGCAAGCGAGACCCTTTGGCAGGATTTGAACCAGCGCCTTCATCAGTTGTCAGAGGTGAATTAGAACGCAATATACAACAGATGCAGATTGACCCCGCCAAAGCATTTTCGTAAACACCTTACTCCATTTCACATGGCCAATGTAGCTCAGTTGGTAGAGCAATTCATTCGTAATGAATAGGTCGTCCGTTCGATTCGGATCATTGGCTCCACTCTTTTTCTAACAAAACCCCCTTATGAAAAAGGGTTAAATTTCCTTTTGTAAACACCGGTTGAAAAGTGTGGCGGGCGACGGCCCAAAAGTGCATCACTTTTCCGTTAATTAACCCGCATCCGTGCGAGGGTCAATTTCTCCTACGCTATCTTCTCGGTTTTCTGCCGTTTCTGCCGTCGCATTGAGTCCTTCAGCCGAAAACTTTCGCCATTGGCTTCGAGGATATGAACCCGGTGGGTCAGCCGATCCAACAACGGCTCCGGTGAGCCGCTGAGAGCCGAGCACTTCCGTCCATGTCTCGAAGGGAAGATTAGGGTTACCACGAGGCTCGTGCGCTCGTAGACCCGGCTGACGACTTCGAAGAGCAACTCCGCTCCCAGCTTTGAGAACGGGACGTAGCCGAGTTCGTCGAGTACGAGCAGATCCAGCCGGTCGAGCTGTTTGAAAAACCGTTCAAGTTGCCGCTCTTCCCGCCGTTCGAGCAACTGGGTGACCAGACCGGTGACACCGAAGAAGCGGGTCTTGAACCCCATCTGACAGGCGGCGAAGGCCAGGGCCGTGGCGAGGTGGGTCTTGCCGGTTCCGCTATTACCGATGAACAACACGTTCTCCCGTTCCTTGATGAACTCGCCGTGGGCGAGCTCCCGCACCAGTGGCTGGTTGATCGAAGGCTGAGCTTCGAAGCGGAAACTGTCGAGCGTCTTGACGACGGGGATGCGGGCGGATTTGAGCCGGCGTTCGGCGGCCCGGGTTTCTGCGCGGGTTCCCAGAAGCAAAAAGGGCTGCCGATTGGCAGCCCTTCATGGGTTAGGACTTATGGGCTAGATGGCTTCTTTCCCGCGCTCGCCGGTGCGGATGCGGATGCATTCGTCCAGTGGGGCAACGAAGACCTTTCCGTCGCCAGCCTTCCCTGCTTCGCCATGCCGTGCGGCATTGAGGATGGTATCAATCGTCAGGTCGACAAATTCATCGTTTACGCCGATTTTGATTTCCACCTTGGGAATCAGGTTGGGCACCACCACGAGTCCGCGGTAGATTTCGGTATCTTCCTGCTGTCCATGCCCGTCTACGCGAGTGACGGTGATGCGTCCAATGTCCGCGGCGATAAGTGCCTCGCGAACTTCGTCGAGTTTGTCTTCCTGGATAATTGCTGTAATCAATTTCATGTTTAGATCTCCAGATTGGGAATTATGAATTCAGGTTGAGCATGCCGTATCCGCGCTCGGAGTGCAGGCTGTGATCCATTCCTGCTTTTTCATCTGATTCGCTGAGACGGAAGCCGACCGTCTTATCAACGATGAAGATGAGGATGAGTGTCATGATGGCGGAGTAGCCAAAGCTGACGAGGCAGCCTTCGATCTGAACCCAAAGCTGATGAAGCATACTGACGTCAATGGTTCCGGGACGGAGCACGAAGGTCAGGCCAATGGCCCCCCAGAGAGCGGCGATACCGTGAATACCGAATACGTCGAGGGTATCGTCGTAGCCCAGTTTGTTCTTAAGCTCGATGGCGCCATAGCATAATACGGAGGCGACAAGACCGAGAATGAGTGCACCCCAGGGCTGAACGGCACCGGCGGCGGGGGTGATGGCAACGAGACCGGCCAGTACACCGGAAACAAAGCCCAATGTGGAAACTTTCTTATGGAGGATTCCTTCAAGGATCATCCAGGAAAGGGCACCCGCAGAGGCGGCCACTTGCGTCACGGCAAGCGCTTGAGCGGTAATCAGACCGCTGGATACAGATGAGCCTGCATTAAATCCGAACCAGCCAACCCAGAGGAGTCCGGCGCCCACAAGGGTCATCACCAAATTATTCGGGTGCATGGCGGTTTTTGGATAGCCCCGGCGAGGGCCGAGGTAGAACGCGGCAACGAGTGCGGCGGCACCGGCGGAAATATGAATTACAGTTCCGCCCGCAAAATCAATAGCCCCTTTTTCGAACAGGAAGCCGTCGGATCCCCAGACCCAGTGACAGAGCGGGTTGTAAACGATCAGGCTCCAGAGGGCGATGAAGATGCAGTATCCTCGGAATTTTACGCGTTCGGCGAATGCGCCGGCAATCAGAGCAGGGGTGATGATGGCAAATTTTCCCTGGAACATGGCAAAAACATATTCCGGAATTCCGCCGTCCATAATGACGTCGTCGATCCCCTTAAGCATGAAATAGTCGGAGTTCCAGCCAAACCAGCCGCCGAGTACATTGGAGCCGAAACACATGGAATAGCCGCACACCATCCAAAGCACACCGATAATCGCCATGGCGGCAAAGGAGTGCATCATGGTGCCAAGCACGTTCTTGGTGCGTACCAGCCCGCCGTAGAACATCGCCAGTCCGGGAACCATTAACAGAACCAGTGCGGTTGAGGTTAGCATCCACGCCGTGGTTCCGGTGTCAACCTCGGGTGATCCGTCAGCCGCAAATACCGTGCTTGTGGAGCACAACATCGCGACGAAGACAGCCAAAATGGCTGCCGGTTTTGATTTTAGCATCTCTCTCTCTCTCCTGTTTGTTGCATCCACGATCCCGCACAGGCGGAACCGTAACAGTAAAAACATACCTATTTGTGCACGAGGTATGCAATGGAAGATTATATAATTTAGAAGTATTAACTGGATCGGGAGTTGCATTGATCGGGTGCCCAAATAGGTAGTATTCAGTGTGTGGGACCTCAGTTTTGGGGGGGGGGAGGCAGCTGTTCTTAAAACCAGGCCGCCCAGCGAAAGCCAATGACATCCTCGTTATTCAGCGAGGTATCAAACATCCAGTGTTCGTGATTGAGAATCAGCACACTGCTACCCAGTGTTATGGCGGGTCCCCAGCTCCAGCGTTCGGTAAAGCTTTCGCCAAACGACCCCGAATGTTCGATGGTGTCATAACGACAAACTAGGCTGATCCTTGGCTTTTTCCATATCCTGCCCTCAACTTCCACGGTTTGGCCATCCACTTTTCCTTCCCCGGACGTGCTGGCCTCCTCCTCACGCATCGCATACTCATATTGTGCGCGGAAAAGGTCTTGGTAGCGAACCGTAATATCCCCTCCCGCCAGCCTATATTCCTGAGAAGGCGACCCGGTAAACTCCTGTTCGCCGGATGAATACGAGCCTCCGAGCCGCACCAGAGAAGGGAGGCCGCTCCGTTCAGCGTAACGGCAGGTTTTGCTGAGGATACCATTTCCGACGTGGCGGTTTTTCTGTTATCCGCGGGTTCGGCTTCCGGATTAAGCGACGCAAGGTACTTCGCTATCGGTTCGGGATATTTGCACCGCTTTTATCCGCCATGCGGCGCACGGTTGTCCGCCAGGCCTCATAGGTTTTGCGCGATGCTGTCGAGCGTTCCGAATCGTGGCATTGCGTACACGACGCGCTGAACATTGCATGACCATGTTCCGGCGGCGGGGCTGCAACGACGTTTTTCTGAGAATGTTCTCATCATCGCAAGAAGGGATTCGGTGGAAGGCGCTTGATCGGCTACGGTCAATGCAATTGCGGAGATCAATGTTGTGGCTATTGCCGAAAGTAGCTTCAAAGATCGTTCCATCATTATGCGCTCCAATTATTCGGATCTATGCAGGGACATAGTGTTAGACCGGGATAAAGTGCTGCATTGGAAAAGGGAACTAAAAGAAACCCTGCTGGATTTGGAAGAAGGCCGAGTCGTCGGTGGGCAGAGCTATCTGGGTTGTATTGGTTCCGTTTGCAAAATTATTAGACTGTATGGCGACGGGGGACCACACCGCATTTGTTAGGTTCGAACTTGTCTGGATGCCGAGGTTTAAATCGTCGGAGCCGGTTGATTCGAATTCGATCGTGGGCCCAATGGTAAAACGGGTGATTTCGAGAATCGGCGCATCCACGATGTTTAAGGACCCGGTCATTCCGCCATGAAAGAAGCACTGATAGAACAAGGTGTAGAGCTGAAAAGGTTCCATCCATTCGAGACGCGTCCATGCGACAATCCAGAAGGCGATTGCCAGTACGAGGCCCAGCCAGCCCCACCGCGGGAAACCGAGATTGCGGATCTCAGCTACATAATTTTCAGCCGGCCCTGTAGCCGAGATCCGAGACCTCGTAAGGTTTGAGCGGCCAATTCGAATAAGAAAAGGAAGCATCGTCGCCAGAATCAACATCGCGAGGCCGATGAATACCGGCCAGGAAAATGGCGCGTGTTCCACATATTGCGTGCGAGGGGGAAACTCAAGATAGGGTCCGATGTCACTCCCGGTGGACCACACCCCGCAAAGGGGAAGGCCCAACAGCATCGCCGTTAATAAGGTGAGTCGCAGCACCAGCTTCATGCCCGGAAGTGTACCGACTTCCACCCGCCAAATGAAGAGGGAAGCACGCGGCGGAAAACGGGAGCGTCAAATTTTAGCGAAAAACGGTTGATTTTCCGGCGGGCAACGCTATCTTTTGCCTCTTCTTCAGTTGGTGATTGTAGCTCAGTTGGTTAGAGCGCCTGGTTGTGGTCCAGGAGGCCGCGGGTTCGAATCCCGTCTTTCACCCCAACTTTCAAGCCCCTCGCATTATGCGCAGGGGCTTTTTTTAACTACAGTTTATTCCCGAATGCATCCGGATCCGATCACTGGGGGGTGCGGAAGTCTTCTTGCCAGAACCAGATAATTTTCTTTTCGGTGACTTTTCTGTTCTGCTCTGAACCATAATTTTTATTGTTGGCAGCCGCGCCACGATTCTCCGGTCCGGTTGAAACAGTCCGTGAAATGCAACCGTTTAAGAGGGAGGACAGGGCGAGTGCGCAGAAGATGCTGATAGCTGTTTTCATAATGGGTTCCTTGATAATGGCCGACTATTCAACGGCGGTGCCGTTTCCAACAAGCACATTGGCGATAAATTCCTTTACCTGGCTGCTGGGAACCGTGAATCCGATGCCTTGACTGTCGGCAATTTGAGCCGTATTAAGACCGACCCATGCGCCGGCCAGGGTTATCAGTGGGCCGCCGGAAGAACCGGGGTTAATCGCAACATCGGTTTGGATATATCGAACGTAGCGCCCATCCATATCCTTCTCCTCGAACAGGATTCGCCCCGTATGGCTGATGATTCCGGCTGTTACGGTGTGCCCCAAACCAAGCGGGTTTCCGACTGCAATTACGTGGTCGCCGCCTCGAACAGCGGTAGAGTCCCCCATGGGTAAATAGAAAAACGGAGTTTTATTTGATGATTCGATTTTGAGTAATGCCAGATCGTACACCGGATCGGTAGCGACAATTCGGGCAACATGGTCTTTGCCGTCGCTGGTCAGCACACGGATTTCAGCCGCATTGCGGATAACGTGCTCATTGGAGAGGAGATAGCCACTGGGATGGATGAAAACCCCGGAGCCGAGTCCAATGCCGGGAAGCGAGGCGGGAATTCCCGTAAATGAAAATTTGATCGGAATAAGGCGTACCTTCACAGGAGTCTCCGTTTTTACATAAATGCTGACCACGGCAGAATCAGCGACGGCGGCCACTTCCTGTATCGTCCGGCTTCGCATAGGAATGTCCGGAACCGTGAGCGGGCTTTCAACATAGAGGCTAATGGACTTCGCCCCTTTTAACCGCTGTGCGGATGGATAAAGCTGAACGGGCGCGTCGGCGGCGATTTCCTCTTCGTTGAGCGATACACATCCGGAGCTTAGGCCTGTGATCGCATAGAGTGCGATCAGGACTATTTTCGATTGCCGATTACTGATTTTTCGGCCTGCGACAGCGGCCTTTTATCAAGAGCCCCATCGCGTGGTCGCATTGTTCGCGGAACGCGACTCACGCGGCACCGAACGAGTTCAATCAATCGAAAATAAACACTCAAAGATCTAAAATTTGTCATACTAAACCTCTTTGGTTAAGGCGTTTGATTCTCCAGACCTTGGGAAAAATAGAAAGCCAATTTTCAAACCCGCTCTTTTTGGTTATCTTGTGCGTAATGGACACCCCAAAGAATCAGCTTGATTTCAACTTTGTATCAGACGATCTGCTCGAATTCCCGCGAGATATCGGCGAGGAAGGCTGGTTTCAGTTCAATTCAGAGCAAAAAGGGGCCTTCCAAAGGGTGGAAATTAAATTCGGCTTAATTCTTAATCGGCAGGTTCGGCTGCGATTGCGCGGAATGGAGGAAGAGTTTGTGGGAAAATTAGTACTCGATTCGCTGTTGCTGCCTTTGCCCGCCGCCGAATCCATCCGTCTCCGCCTCGGTGGAATGACGTTCGAAAACACCGATATCGAATATTGTATACGTATGTAGTTCTGCCTAAAGGCAGAACTACGAACCTTTTTTACTCCGCATCACGCACAAAGCGGGCAATAAACATGGCGTCGCCGGAGCCATCCCATGGCCAGATCTGTATCTGACCGTTGGTTTCTTCTCCGGTCAGCGGGTTGATGAAGGGCGCGAGCTTAAAGTTGGGATGCTGGTCGAGGAAGTTCATGACCACTTCTTCGGTTTCCGGCCGGGTGAATGTGCACACGGCGTACACGAGTGTTCCGCCGGGTTTCACGCACCATTTGGCATTGTTTAAAATCTTAGTCTGCCGGGTTGAGCATTGGATAACATCGCGTTTCGAGGCGCGCCAGCGCGCATCAGGGTTGCGGCTCCACGTACCCCATCCGGAGCAGGGAGCATCAACCAGCACGCCGTCGAATACTTTTGTGAACGGTTCATCGTTCACGGCATTGAACATCTGAGTCCGGATATTTTTGACGCCATAATGCCGCGCTCGTCTTTTGAGCTCTTTCAGCGTAGGGATTCGAATATCGGAAGCGAGTACTTTTCCATCCTGCTTCATGAGATCCATTAAATGGAGCGTCTTACCGCCGGCACCGCAGCAGCAATCCCACCAATCGTCGCCTTTTTTGGGGTCACAGGCCAGCGCAACGCATTGCGAGGCAATATCCTGAACCACGAATTGGCTATTATGTTTTGCAAGTACATTGTTCAGGCTAACGCCGCCTTCAACTGCAATGGCGGCAGGCATGTTTCCCTGTACTTTGCTGGTCACGTTGTGTTCGGCCAGTTCTTTTAAAAGGATTGCAGGATCGGTACGGGACCGCATCCACGCGGGCGGACGCTTCTGGAATTCAACAATGCTGCGTTCCACGGCGTTTGGATCAACCACGGCAGCAAAGTCCGGAGAGACCAAATCGGCCAGTTCCAGCGGTTGAAAGTTTTTGGTGTCCTTGAACAGCTCGTTGAGGGCGATCCGCTTTTCTTCGACCGTTTTGTCGCCCAAGACTGGGAATTTAAAGGGGAGTTTGCATTTGGATCCCACAAACTTGAAGCTTTGGGGAAGTTCGGTCACATCGAGTGCGACGCCCAGCAGGCACGCCGCCGACACACTCAAATCCAACTTATTTACTGACCAGCCATACCAACGGAAGTAGGAAAAAATGGCTTGCGACAAGAATCGACGGTCGCGCGACCCCATTTCCTTGTGGATGCGAAGATACGCATGCAGGATGGAATCGGCCGGTCGGCCTTCATCAATGACCAGTTTAGTGAAGTCGGGAAGAATTTCACCAAGCATCTCGGCATGGCGTCGTACAACCTTTTCGGGGAGTAAATTGTTTTTGTTTATATTTTCCATAATGTCGTTTTTCGATATTGTGCCCGCCAACGTTGGCCGGTATGTACAGGTTGAATACTTGAGGTCGGTGCAAATGTAAAGGAACTTGGATATCATTCGGATATTCCGGTCTCATAGCGTAAAACGCCACGTGACCATGATAGATGAATTTTCGTGATAATTGATTCATGAGAGGCGATTTCAATCGCGACTCACCCGTCATTTTTCACTCAACCCGATGGAGAAGAGAGTATGTGGAAAGAAATCGAAGCGGCCCCGGCCGATGCAATTCTGGGACTAACCGAAGCCTTCAAAAAGGACTCCAGCCCTGCGAAAGTCAATCTGGGCGTGGGCGTATATAAAGATGATCAGGGCGTAACCCCGATTCTTAACTGCATCAAAACAGCAGAAGAAAAGCTGGTTCAAACAGAAACCTCCAAAGGCTATCTTCCAATCACGGGAAGCCCGGCGTATGGCGCAAACGTGCAGAAACTGCTCTTTGGTGCAGAAAGCGAGGTCATTGCTTCCGGTCGCGCGGCCACCATCCACTCCCCCGGCGGAACGGGCGCGCTGCGTGTTGGTGCTGACTTGCTTAAGAAATTCAACTCCGATGCAAAGCTATGGGTCAGCACGCCGACCTGGGCCAACCACAAGGGAATCTTCACCGCGGCCCGCTTCGAGATTAACGACTATCCCTACTACAACGCCGAAACCAAGGGCGTTGACTTCGATGCCATGCTGGCCGCGCTGGAAAACGTGCCTTCCAGCGATATCGTGCTGCTACACGTCTGCTGCCATAACCCGACCGGCGTCGACCTTTCGGTTGAGCAATGGGATCGGGTTGTGGCAATTGCCGCTTCCAAGGGCTGGACGCCGTTCCTCGACTTTGCCTACCAGGGCTTTGGCGATGGAATCGAACAGGACCGCGCCGTTGTTGAAAAATTTGCGGCGGCAGGAATCGATTTTCTGGTCGCCAGTTCGTTCTCCAAGAACTTTGGACTCTACAACGAGCGTACCGGAGCCCTGACCGTCGTCAGCCCGACTGCAGAAGAATCATCAGTGGCCATGAGCCATATTAAAGCTACGGTTCGCGTTAACTATTCCAATCCCCCGGCGCACGGCGGTTTGGCGGCCAGCGCCGTACTGGAAGACTCGCCGCTCTACGAACAGTGGGTAGGCGAAGTTGCCGAAATGCGCGAGCGTATCAAAGCGATGCGCGTAGCCCTCGTCGATGGCCTCGCGGCCCGCGGCGTCGATCAGGACTTCTCTTTCATTAAAGAGCAACGCGGCATGTTTTCATTCAGCGGGCTCTCCAACGATATCGTGGCCTGGTTGCGCGATAACAAGGCCATTTACATTGTAAACGGCGGCCGGATCAACTTGGCCGGTCTGACTTCAGGAAATATTGATTATGTCTGCGACTCGATTGCCGAGGCGCTGAAGGCCTAGCTTTTCCGGATAGATGTGAAGACGAAACCCCGACCGTACGGTCGGGGTTTTTTGTTTTCAGAGGGGAGTTTACCCATCCTGCTTTTCGGGTTTAATGGCGGAGTCGTTTTCTTCCTGGGAACTCGGGGTGCTGGCGGGGAAGTGGTTGAATTCCGGTGGCCAGATCAGGCGGTTGCCATGTTTGACTTTTTCCTTCAGGAACCTTGAAATAATGGATGAGGCCAGACTCCCTGGAATGGTCTCCATTTCCGTTGCGATCTTGATCAACAACGCCTTTTCCTTCGGGGTTTTCCTGAAACTGATGTTTTCCGTTTTTTTGCTCACACTCATGATTACAAAGTATGACAATGAGATCTTATGGCGAATCGGTTTATTGGAGAGGGGTCAGCCCGTGCATTGTAGCATTTTCTGTTTGGTGATTGGAGCTCAGTCGTTTAACTTTTGTGCATGCCCCGATCAATAAGACAAGAATATGCGGGGGCGGTGTATCATGCCATATGCC
>JAZGFK010000063.1:0-6420 GCA_036479375.1 Pontiella sp.
AAAACGAGAAACTATCATTAACCTTCAACAAAGAATCGGAATTGACCCAATGAAGCCAGACTCAAAAACCTTAACAAAACAGGGTGTTCATATTCGTTTAGAGCCCTCTATGGGATGACAGTGATATCAAACATAATTTTCATCACCGGCAAGATCTATTTTTAAACTTTGCATTTATTCGCAAAACCATATCTGTTCCATGTTAATAGACATTGGCTTTACAAGATTAATACTCAAGAGGTTAGCCCTTTTGTGACTTAATAGGTCACAATGGTTTTGTTGTCGATAATGCGGCCAATGAAAAAAACCATTTACGATCCGCGTTATTACGAGTTGACCGCTTGGCTGAAGCGGCAACGCATAGAAAAGCAGTTCACGATGAGGGCATTGGCGCAAAAGTTGGGGTGTAGCTATTCCTTCATCGGCAAATACGAGAGAAACGAAATCAGGCTGGATGTCCTGCAATACCAGGAAATCTGTTCGGCACTTGGAATCGACTCCGCCGAAGGGTTGAAACTCATCAAAGGCCATCAAAAATCCGAGGACTAGTACTTCATGATTTTGTCCAGATTTAGGTGGTTAGGGTCGTTTTTTCCGACGCCTGGGATTTGATCCATCATGTTTTGACCCTTGCTCCTGTGCTCGTTCATGGGGGATACGCCTGTCGCGGAGGATATCTTTGCAAATAGCTGAAAAAAGTGCGCGGAAAAATGGTTAGTTAGATTTGAATCGTTTATATTTTCGCTCAATCAGCGAATGGAACAGGGAGAATATTCATGACACTCAGTGATTACATTAAGCGCGTACTGGCAACCGTTTTAATTCTGGTACTCGTCTATGCCCTCTGGTCGACGCGCTCCATCCTGATGCTGGCCTTCGCCGCAATCGTGATTGCCATCGCCATTGCCCAGCCGATGCTGGCCCTGCAGAAACGGGGATGTAAACGCGGGGCAGCGGTAGCCCTGGCTATTGTCATGAGCTTTACCGTGATGACCACGCTGACGCTCTGGGTATTCCCGACACTGGCCAAAGGCGTTGCCGAACTGGTAAACGATCTTCCGGCCGCAGCCGACAAAGCCAAGCTGGCTTACGTGGAATGGCGGGATGCCAACCCTTCCGTTCAATCCATCCTTCCTGCGGTACCGAAGGCCAATGAAGAGATACCGCTCGACCCGAATGTCATCAAAAACCTGTTCAACTGGCTCGTGAAATCCGGCATGGCCATTGCCCCCGACCTGCTGGGCGGAATTGGACTCATTGCCAGTATACTGGTCAACCTTGGTCTGGTTCTCTTTATTGCTATTTTCTTCCTGCTCGATCCGAAGAGCTACATCACCGCTCTGCTCTATCTGACCCCGCCGAAAAAACATCCCCGAGCTAAACAGATTATCAGCTCGCTCTACACCACGCTCACCAAGTGGCTTCATGCACAGATCTTTTCGGTTACGGTAATCGTACTGCTCGTCTGGATTATACTCGGCCTCATTCTACATATGCCCAACGCAATGGTCGTTGCGCTGTTTGCCGGATTGGCAACTTTTATTCCCAACATCGGCGCCGTGCTGCCTATCATTCCGATCGCGATCTTCACACTCGCCTATGCCGACCCGTCCAAACTGCTGCTTTATATTCCAGTCTACCTCGGCATCCAGTTTCTCGAAAGTAATGTGATTACCCCTCAGGTCGTGAAAGCCCAATTGAATATTCCGGCGGGCTTTCTCCTGCTGTTCCAGCTGCTGATTACGATGGCGCTCGGAGCACTCGGCCTCGTGCTTGCAGTTCCGGTGCTCGCCTGTCTGATCGTTTTTGTCCGCGAAACCTATTCCTACGACATCCTTAAACTCCGCAACGTGAAAGTGCATCTCGACTGATATGAGCAAACTGCGAAACACGTGTATTGACCGAGCCAAAAACGGCGTTCAGGACTGCCTGGTGATCGGCGCGGGCATCAACGGAGCAGTTGCCGCGGCGGCGCTGGCCGGGAAGGGCGCAAAAGTAACCCTCATTGATAAAGCCGACTTTGCCTCGTTCACCTCGCAGCAAAGTTCCAATCTGGCATGGGGCGGAATCAAGTATCTCGAAAACTATGAATTCCCTCTGGTTTGGGGGTTATGCAAAAGCCGGAACCACCTGATGGATTCCTATCCAAGCCAGGTTCAGGAAATACGCTTTTTCACGAACATTGCTAAGGACTTTCGCAAACCCCGTTTTCTGATCTATCTCGGCGCACTGCTCTATTGGTTTATGGGCCGCTGCAGAACCAGGCCCCCACGCCTGCTCTCGCTTTCAGCCATTCGAAAAGAAGCACCCATGGTTAATACCGACGAGCTGATTGGCGGGCTCGAATATTCCGACTGCTACTTTGTTGAAAATGACACGCGGTTTACCTTCAGCTTTATCCGTAGAGTGCTCTCGAAGGGGTGCAATGCCATAAACTATATGGAGCTGGTTTCCGCCGAATGGCAGAACGGCCGATGGAAATGTACGCTGCACGACCATGTGTCCGGAAATACGATTTCCCTTGGCGCGAAAACAATCGTGAATGCCGCAGGCCCTTTCGCCGATAAGATAAACACGTTGCTCAACATTGACTGCCCGTATAAGCACATCTTCTCAAAGGGTGCCCATATTATCGTTCCGCAGATAACCGATGTCTGTCATGTGCTCACATTCTTCGCCTCAGACGGTCGTCTATTTTTTATGATCCCCATGAGCGACTGCACCTGCATTGGCACAACCGATACACGCGTTGACAACGAAGTCGCGGAAGCCTCCGCCGACGACATTGCCTTCCTGCTTGAAAATGCCAATGCATTGCTGAATCTCGAAAGACCACTGACCCGGGAAGACGTAATTGCCAAACGCTGCGGCGTGCGCCCGCTCGTGGTTAAAAAAGAGATGGAGGTTGGAAACGCCGAATGGACTGCCCTCTCCCGCAAACATGAAATCGACCGCCACCCCGAACGTAACCTATGCAGTATCTACGGCGGGAAACTGACCGACTGTATCAACGTGGGCGAAGAACTGGCCGAAACCATCGGGTCCTTTGGCATTGCGCTCTTCAAGGGGTTGGAAAGTTGGTATGGCGAACCCGTGGAACAAAAGAAAGTCCAGTTTACAGAGGGATGTTTGAACGTCGGATTGGACAAGGAACAGAGCATCCGGCTTTGGAGACGCTACGGAAAAGAAGCCTTCCAATGTCTGGAAAAAATCCGCCGCGATCCAACCATGGCCGATAAGGTTTTCGAAAAGTTTCTCCGCGCCGAACTACACCATATTGCGGACAATGAAATGGTTATTCATCTCGAAGACTTCATGCGCCGCCGTTCCCGACTCGAGCTCCTCCGCCCCCAGGCAAACCTTCGCTGCAATCCCGGTCTTCCCGAAGCGGGAAAAATTCTATTCGGCGAAAAGGCCGAAGAGGAAATCGAGCGCTATTTCAACTGAGTGCGCCCTAAATCATCCGCCCGAATTTTTCGTCGTATTCGGGCGGTTCAAACGGATCCATTCCGCCGCCGGGCGTAAACGTCAGCTCTCCGAACACCGGACGCCCCATATCATACAGATCAACGCGAACAAACGGTTCTCCTTTCGATAAGATTTCGGCAAGCTCCACCATTTCGCTGAAGCATTCGGGGCGCTCCACCGGTGCCTCGGGCACCGGGTAGGCATAAACAAACGGAAGTTCGTTGAAATCGCGATCCCGCATGGAAGACTTGGGTTTAGTGAAACGGTCAACGTCAACACCCAGAAACTCAACGCGTCCCTGGAAGCAAAAGAACTTGTAGTCCCGTGGAGGATGTTCGCCGTCGCCCTCGAGATATTCTTCGATCAGCAGTCGGGGCTTTATCCAGCGGTAGTGCCACTCGGAAGCTACCTCGGAGTAGTCCATCTTCAACCATTCACTCGTTGTCTTAAACGCAGTATCCCAATCGAACGCATTCCGGTCTTTTACAATTAATACGGTTCCAGAACCATGGTTCGATTTGATGACAAAACGCTGTGGCAAATCGAGCGTTCTGGCCTCGCGTAAATCCGTTCCGGTCCAGTAGATTTTCGTTAAACAATTCGGCCCGACCTTCTTTTCCACCATATCCCGCACGGCGATTTTATCTGCGCATGAAGAGAGATGCGCATGTCTGCGGAACAGTTTTGTATGAAGGACATATTCATTGAGGGTCACCGGTTTTAGAAGCCGGGGATGCTGATCAAATACATTCCGGTATTTTCGAACTTCCCGCACAAACTCGCCCGGCCAACGTGCGGTATCGATCAAAACCTTTCCCCCCGGTAGGGATACCACCCCGGCGGTCTGAAGGAAGTGAGCTACACGATCACTGACCAAAAGTCCTGCGTCTGAAATTATTTTGGCAAGTTTGATTAACATGTGTAATGGATGCATCATTTTCATAAGTAAAAGCGCGAGTATACAAAAGCGGACTGCAAGTTCATTAATAAATCACTTAAATCTACACCTGCCGATCCAAGGTTCGGTATTGAATCGCTTCGGAGATGTGATGCGGCTGGATGGCGTCCTTGGCATCAAGATCGGCGATGGTCCGGGCAACTTTCAGGATATGTTTTGGGCATGGCGGGTTTTACGCATGCCGAAATGCCCGCGGGAGAGGAAATGCTGCCTCAAGGCGTGTCGATACGGACAAATTCAAAAGTTCCGAATGGAGCCACCGCCCCCTCAAACAGAAGCGGAAAACCGGTGATCGTCTGGATCGGTTGCTGCGGGCTGGAGTCGGCATTGGCAGATTCGTAGCTGGTGCCGTCGTCCGTGCCGGCATCGTAAGGCAGCAGACTCACGGTTACCAATTCCGCCCAGTCCCCGTTTGCAAACAGATTTAAGTCGTGCACGCCGACAAACCAGTCCGGGCTGGGGGCAATCATCGTGACCAGGCTGACCCGCGGATAGTCCTGACTGATGTCGAAGCTCATTTGAATGGAGCCCGGAGAATTTCCGAGTCCGCCTCCGTTGAGTATATATTGTGCATTTCCGGCTGTGATAGCGGAACTCACTTCTGCGGAAAGCGGGCTAGGATTGCCGGTCTCCGCCATGGTTTCGATGCCGGAGGATGCCAATGCGCCCGGCTGCCAGAATATGACATTTTGATTGTGGGTGCCGCCGATCAGTGGTGAATAGTGTTCGCTGGCGGGAAAGTTGGTCGGATGGGTTGCTGCGCTCCAGGTGGAATTAAAGGTCACGCGATATTCAGCGCTGGCGGTTGCGGAAGCGCTGCCGAGTATGCGGAAAAAGACCTTTGTTTCGGCCGGCAGGGATTCTGTTGCGGAGTGGCTGATGGTGGACGCCCCTAGGTCGGTCCAGACTCCGGCCACCAGTGAGGTTCGACTTTGAAGCTGGAAGGGGGCAAATCCATCGATCCATCCCAGTTCCAACTGCCCGGCAGTGGGTGTGATATGGGTAATGGCCGGAATCGAGCCGGCCGAATGTGCGAAGGGCAGGGTGTACAGGAATAAGCCAATAAACAGGGCGGACATCGCACGTATATTTTTCATTTTCTCTCTCCGTTTAACCTTTTGCTCAGCGGGTTAGACAGTCAGCGGAAAAAATGATCATTATTTAATTAATACTTTTAATCCGCGGCGGACACTGCGGGCTCCATATTTTTCTTTGATGCGGTCGGCAGTCTGGCTCAATCGATTGCATTTTTCATGGGTTTTGGTATCCGAAAAGAGAGGCAGCCCGTGTTTGTATCATGAATGAGATCTGCCTGTGAATTTTGGATTTTCTGATTTTTGTTTAAGTAATCGCGCGTTCTTAAACCCATAGCTGTCGATCTAAGGTTCGGTATTGAATCGCTTCGGAGATGTGATGCGGCTGGATGGTTTCCTTCGCATCAAGATCGGCGATGGTCCGGGCGACTTTCAGAATACGATCATAGGCTCGGGCACTGAAATTAAGATCGCTCATGGCCGTGCTGAGGATTTGTTCCGCATCAGGTTCCATCCGGCAAATCTCCCGCATGGTTTTGCTACGCATATTGGCATTGCAATGGGTGCCGGGCTGGTCTTTGTAGCGCTCCTGCTGAATGTCCCGAGCACGGACAACCCGTTCGCGAATAGCAGAAGACGGCTCCCCTTTTTCCAGCCTAGTCAGTTGCTCATAGGAAATGGCGGGCACTTCAACGTGAATATCGATGCGATCGAGCAAAGGCCCGGAAATTTTGCTTCGGTAACGCGCGACCTGCGTCGGCGAACAGCGGCACTCGCGCTTGGGGTCGGTCTGGTAGCCGCAGGGGCACGGGTTCATGGCGGCCACGAGCATAAAGCAACAGGGATACGTGACGCTGGCGGCGGCGCGGGCAATGGTTACCACTCCATCCTCTAACGGTTGGCGCATCACTTCGAGCACACTCCGCTGAAACTCAGGAAGCTCATCCAGAAAGAGCACCC
>JAZGFK010000064.1:0-25270 GCA_036479375.1 Pontiella sp.
AGCTTCTTTAAATTTCGCCGTTTTTCAAGCCGAACGCCGCAATGGTCACATCGGACCGAGGGTATTATAAAATGGCCGCAATGAGGGCATTCCATTTCGCCTGATCCAATGATTGCCATGGCGTACCAGCTAGAATGCTCCGAAGATTACACTGCCAAACGAGGTGATCGGCGAGGCTTCGCGCAAGTCGTCGACCGCGGCGCGGACATCTTCTACGAGAGAGGTCGTTTCATCATACAGCCTAGCATCGCGGACCAGTCTCCCCAGCGTGCCTTCACCGGCACTAATGCTATCGGAAATGCTGCGAACGGATGCGAGTGTCGCACCCAAATCATCATACACGGCGGAGTCCTCAGCCATCAGTTTTCCCAAGGTACCTTCGCCCGCTTCGAGTCGTTCGCTGATGTCCCGGAGATTTGCCATCAGGACGCTGGCATCGTCATATACCGAATCGTCTTTGAGCAGCTTTCCAACGGTACCTTCGCCCTGCTCAACACGCCGGACGATCGCCTTCACATCATCGCTGATGACAATCATATTGTTATAGACTGTATCGTCGTTGAGCAACTTACCCAACGTGCCCTGCCCTTCACTTACCGCATTAATCATGTCCTGAAGACCGCTCACCGCCTTGCTGAGTTCTTCGATTATATCAATCGGAGCAGAACCAAGAACCGTAATATTATCGCCCAATTCTGACGCACTTTCGGGGCCTTCGTAAACTTTCAGATATTTACCGCCAAGCATGGAGGCGTCTACCACATCAATTGTATATCCGTGTCGCAGGGTAAGGGGCACATCGAGTGTGACATAGACACGAACGTTGTTGTCTTCCAACGTGGTCTGCTGAACCCGCCCGACATTCATGCCCCGCAAATAGACATTATCCCCTTCGCGCAGGCCACTGACTTCCGTAAAAACGAACTCATATTGGTACGCATCCTTCCATAAGCTATCGCGGCTGAGAACAATCGTGAAAATGCCCAGGGCAATCAGCACAACAAACATGAAGAGTCCTACCAGGATTTCAATACTGACTTCTCGTCTGAACTTATTCATGGTCCATGCCTTCCCATTTACCTTTTTTCGTAATGTATTGCGACTCGAGGAAACTCTGTACCGTGGCATCCTTGGAACGAATAAAGTTTTCCGGCGTGGCATTCTCCACGATTTTCCCTTCATGTAGCATCATTATACGTGTTCCGATAGCCAGCGCACTGTGCAGGTCGTGCGTCACAACAACACTGGTTATACCCAGTTGTTTCTGCATATTCACGATTAATTCGTCGATTCGTCGGGACGTTACCGGATCCAGTCCCGAGGTCGGTTCGTCGTAAAGCACGATTTCCGGATTCATAATGATCGCGCGCGCCAGTCCCGCCCGCTTCTGCATGCCGCCGGATATATCCGACGGGAACTTATCACCAGCATCGCCCAGGTTCAGCATTTCGAGCTTTTCGTCAACGATGCGGGCAATCTCATCCTCAGACATTTTGGTGTGCTCGCGAAGTGGCAAGGCCACATTGTCGCGCACGGTCATCCATTGCAGCAACGCTGCGCTTTGGAATAAAACGCCGAATCTCGAACGAAGGTTCTGAAGGGCTGTACGGCCGAGGTGGTTGATTACTTCTCCATCAATGGACACCGTTCCTGAGTCCGAGAGCATCAGGCGGATCATATGCTTGAGGGTTACACTTTTTCCCGCACCGGATAGGCCTACAATGACAAAGGTTTCCCCTTTACCCACTTCGAAGTCGATGGCATCGAGTACGATTTTTCGGCCGAGTACTTTGGTTACTTTATCAAAGCGGATCATAGGTAAAACATCCTCGTGATCATGTACCCCACAACCAGAATAATCAGAAACGAAATAATTACCGAACTGCGTGTAGCTTTGCCCACACCCACCGCGCCTTCCGTTGTCATGAAGCCCTGGTGGCAGGCTACCGTGGTAATGATGATCCCAAAAATGAATGATTTAAACAGTCCGACATACAGATCCTTATTGGTTGCGAACTGGGTGGCATTATCCATGTAGGCCTGAACGGATACGCCCAGCTGCGTGGTCCCGACCACCGCCCCGCCAAGGATGCCAAGAATGTTGGTGTACGCGGAAAGGATCGGCATCATCACAACCAGCGCAACCAGACGGGGCATAACGAGAAAACGATTGGGATTAATGCTCATGACTTCAAGTGCGGCAATCTCCTCGGACACGGTCATGGTTCCGAGCTGCGCAGCAATGGCTGAACCAACACTGGCCGCAATAATGAGTCCGGTCATAAACGGACCCATTTCGCGGATCATCGAAACCGCAACCGCAGAACCAATGTAGACTTCCTGTCCATAGCGCCGTAGTTCCAACCCCGTCTGAAGCGCAAGGATCATCCCCGTAAAGAGGGCAACCACGGTAATGACGGCCAGGCTTTTTATGCCCGTGATAAAGAGCTGGGTTACCGTTTCATGCCGACTGCGCTTGCCAAATGCAAACTGGATAAACCACGTGGCTTCCAGCAGCATGAAGAGGGCGTGGCCGGTATTGTGCAGCAGGTACAGGACATGGCTGCCTACCCGCTCGGCGGAGCGGACAGGATAGCTGACGTAGTCTTTAAGAAATCCGATTATGGCTGCTTCTCCTCATCGCCAAACCGCATAAACAGGAAGCGGTAGGTGCGATTTGTTTCGGTCTTTTTATATCCCGCAAAGCCTTTGAGCAAGCTCCATTCAAATTGCTCTGGACTGTGAGTCTGCCGATAGAGTCCCCACAACACATGGTGGGCGATTTCATCTTCTTTATTCATTCTTCGATAAAGCGTCCACCACGGCGCCCAGTTCCGCTCGATGCCCAACGTGTTGCGCATCGGCCATAAATCCAATGTACGGAACCGCGAATGTTCCAGATTTCGCTCATAGCTCATCAGCGGCCAGATTTTCCAATACCGGGAAAATACATCGCCCACTTCATAGTTCTTGGACGGTTTGGTCATAACGTCTGTTTGATACGAGAAAAACGGAACCCCGTAGCGACGATGCTGATCGTGAACGGTATATTCGGTCTTGTTGTTCCATAATATGGGCCAAAGCCAATATTGCCTCGTCAGCGTACCCAGGCTTTTCTTCCCGTAAAACGGCCAGAAGATGCGCTTTTTCATTTCGCCATCCGCCAGTTGAATGAATGGCCAGGGAGCATGTACAATCCACTGTTCTTCACTTCTCATATAGCGGAAAAATGGAGCAACCAGCCAATAGTTGTCGGCCCGCTCTGTAGTCACTTTTCCGTAAATCGGAACCAGAACAAAGCCCCCGCCGGGATTGCGTTCATTCGTGTATTGAACCGAATTATAAATCGGCCACAGAACAAATTTTTTATCATATTCATTCAGCAAGCTACTCGTCCCATAAAAGGGCCAAACCCGGAAACGGTCGACTTTTTCGCCGGATGATTTTGACCCTATTGGCCAAAGCACGGTCGTGGTGTGCACGTCGTTTACGTGTGACTTTCCATAGATGGGAAACAGAACAAACGATACTTTGTCTCGCCCTAGAAACTCATAGATCGTTCCGCCGAACGGGAAGATCGCAAAATAAGGTTCATCATTGGCCGAGGTTCCCTGAAAATAAAACGGAATCACCCACGTGCGTTCACGATCGGTATCTTTCGCAAAATCGGTCTTAAAACCAAAAAAGAGAAAGCGGCTATACTCCTCTTCCTTGAAGCCTTTTTTTGTGTAGACCGGCCAGAGATAGTCTTTCCGCCAGCGTTCCTCGTCCTCTACGGTACTGGAATAGAAGGGCCGCCAGGCATAAAAACTCGAGCCGTTCGTCTCAACTTTATTTACATAAAGCGGATCGCCATCGAATTCGCCCCATGCCGAGACCGAACACAGTAATGCCAAAGTAAACGCCAGGCGCCTCATTCATACCTCAAGGCATCAACAGGTTCCATGCGCGAAGCACGAATGGCAGGAACAAATCCGGCGAGGGTGCAAAAGACCATCACAAGACCACAGACAATCGTCACATCGGAACCCGTGGTATGTGCCGGCAGTTTGCTGAGTTGATAAAGTTCCGGCGGTAGCAACTCCAAATTGAACTCACGCGACATAAACGTCAGGAGCTCATTGCGGTATTTTAAAACCAGCATGGCCAGCCCTACCCCAAGCAGATTGCCGACGACACCTTGCACCAGTCCCATCCAGAAAAAGATGCCCGTAAGACGGCCGTTGCCGAAACCAAGGGACTTAAGTAACCCGATCTCGCGCGTCTTCTGAACCGTTAGGGTGATCAGCGTATTGGTGATACTGAACGCGGCAACCAGCGCCACAAACGCCAGCAGGAAAAACATCATGTTCTTTTCCACATGCAGTGCCGCAAAGATCTGGCTGTGCATTTCCATCCACGTGCGGGGGAAATAGCCAGCCCCCAGCTTCTCATGAATATGCATGGCCGTAACGGCCGCCATCATCGGATCGTCGAGCATCACTTGAATCGAATGAACGCCCTGCTCCACATCATAGAGCGATCGTGCAGTTTCCAACGAGGTAAACGCAAAGCCAACATCGTATTCATACATACCAACATGGAAAACGCCGGACACCGTCAGCTCCTCCGGCAAACGGATTTCATCTTCCGCAATAAAGCTCTGTGGTGAGTAAACTGTAATTTTGTCGCCGACCCAGATATTCAGACGGTTCGCCAAATCGCTGCCCACCACGATCTGGTCATCATCGACCGCAAATTCACCGGCAATGATGCTTTCGGGAACCCGGCTGACCGTTCTTTCGTATTCGGGATCAACCCCCCGCAAAATAGGGGTGTGTACGCGATCGTCGACCTGGATAAGCACCAGCCCTTCCAAACTCGGCGCGACTCCCTTTACCCCGTCCTCCATCGCGGCCTTTTCCAATACGGTGGCCGGGTCGTAAATAATTCCGCCCTGCTGAACAATGCTGATGTGCGCGTTGAAGCCCAGAATCTTATCGCGCCATACTTCATCAAAACCGGTCATTACGGAAAGCACCACAATCAGTACCGCAACGCCAATCGTCACGCCGAGCATTGAGATAACGGTCACGGTCGAAATAAACGTCCGCTGCGGCTTAAGATACTTAAACGCCAGAAATAGGGAAAAAGGCAACTTCATCGACTCTCCATTAATTTGACCGGGGATTTTGTCAAACCACGCCAATAAAGCAACTGTTTCCAAGTACTGGAAATGCGCTACCTATTTACATATTCCAAGCGCTTTAGTTCAGCCCGGTTCCGAGCCATTGAGAGAATTCCCTTTTTCCACAGAATCGTAGCGCAATGATTTTCCCGATAGACCTGCACCCGCTCACAATCGAAAATAAGTCCGCCCGTTAATTGTACGAGCGAACTCATGCGCCTTTCGTCCGATTCCTGAATAATGATTGTGCGTCGTGCGACCCAGAGAATGGTCTGGAGTTCGTCATCGAGAACGATGCGTTTCAGGTTCTTCTGATACTGCACCCACGCCTCGCCATAAAATGTAATCATCGCATCGACGGCATCCTTGAGCAACTGAGCCTGATCTTCAGCACAATAGATGGCGATATCTCGATAGAAGAAATTCTCATGTTTACGGGCCCGGGCCCGCTGGCGAGCAATCCCCACGGCAATAGGTGAGAGGAATAAATTAACGAGTGATAGCTTAAGGTTCATTAAAGGTTTTGCTCAAACAAAGACAAGGGCTGCTCACGAGCCATAATTGCCGCCCTCTTCCTGAATACGGAGCGCATCGACGGCGGAAATTTTATAGGGCAGGCCATCGCGATTGATAATTACATCCTGCCCCAGCTTAGCTTTCTTCACGAGTTCATCATGAACAGCACGTTCCATACACTGCCGAGCCTCTTCTGCCATTTTGCTTGGTTTTAAATCACTCATGCAGACTCCTCAACATGTTCTCATACCGTATTTTATCAACGATAAATTGCTCTCCATCCCGTTGTTCAAACACGAAAATAGGCTTTAGATTTGAATTATCATAACAAACAACTTCGGCGCATAAAGGAACAAACATATTCAGGAAATTCGAGATCGTACGTTTATAACGCCGCATGATTGCCTCTTCTGGAATATCGTGTCCACCCGTTTCCACACGCTGCTGCACTCGTAACCGCGAGAACTCTGCACTCGGGATCCAAAGATAGAATAATATAATCTTCCACCCTGTAGACCGGAGCTCCTTTAGCAATCGAACATAGGAACGTCCCGAAAGTGTCGTTTCAAAGGAAAAATCCACACGTCGTTCTACATTCGATTGGATTTCACGCAATAGAGTTTTACCAGCTTCCAATTGAACACTGGAAGGATCAAGAGGAGACAGCCCATCCGCAATAAGGTCGGCATTAATAAAGTTTTTACAACCTGTCAGCTCCGGCAAATACCGCAATGCAAAGGTTGTCTTCCCCGCCCCGTTCGGCCCGGCAATCACATAGCACGTTGGTTGGTGGTCAGCTTGCATACTTAACTATTAATACACCTTAATCATCACTACAGACTGTTTGAGCCCCTCTATCAGCTCCAACAGATTCACTACTTTCGTATTCGCGGGCTCTATGTCGAGATCATCAATGCTTTTCACTATCGGAACAACATAGTCCGCTTTAATGGCATAGTTAACGTTTTGCGGGAGATCACCTGTCATGGCTAGGGTTGCTAACGAATCAAGTTTGGCAGCCACGATACCCACCAGATTCCCGTGTTCATCACACTGCCCATTACCCATTCTCGGTGTCTATTGTTTCAAGAAACGTCCTTGGTTCGGATGTCGAAGCGACTACTCACCCATTGAAAGTCATGCTGGAGAGAAAAAAGAAACTCCTTTTATTACTAAGTATTAATACCCGCTATCGCATCAGATATGCCCAACCAGATATTTTTTCACGGCATTAACTTCATTGACGATTGAGTCGCAGCGGGTCTCAGCATCGGCAAGAGCATCGAGCGTCGGGTGATGCACGGCTTCGCCGGTGGCGTCGATAATCGCTTGGGTGAATTTGGCCGGGTGTGCAGTGGCCAGGCAAATGGTTGGCACTTCATCCAATTTAAATTGTTCCGCAACGAGAACGCCGACGGCGGTGTGCGGATCGAGCACATAGCCGTATTCGTCTTTGTAGCGTTTGATGATAGCCAGCGTGGCAGGCGTATCGCCTTTACCGGCCGCAAACAAGTCGTCGACCATGCCGTTTTCGCCTAACTCAACAGCTAGCGAGCCATTTTGCTTGAACTCATCCATGAGCGCAACGAGCTTCTCCGGGTTCTGCCCGACTTTGAAGTAGAGGTATCGCTCGAAATTGCTGGCGACCTGAATGTCCATGGAGGGACTGATCGTTGCATAAACTTCGGCCATTCCATAGACGCCGGTATTGAAGAAGCGCGAAAGAATGTCATTTTCGTTGGTGGCAAGGATCAACTTGCTGACCGGCAGGCCCATCCGTTGTGCTAAATAACCAGCAAGAATATCACCGAAGTTGCCGGTTGGGACGGAAAACTGAACCGTACTTGCTCCCGTTTTTTCCATGGCGCGGAAGGCCGCATAGAAATAGTAAACGGTCTGTGCCAGCACGCGCGCCCAGTTTACGGAGTTGACCGTGCCAAGCGAGTGTTCGATTTTGAAGTCCACATCGCCAAAGGTGGTTTTCATGATGTTCTGGCAGTCGTCGAACGTTCCTTCGACTGCGAGATTAAAGACATTGGCATCGAGCACGCTGGTCATCTGCTTTTCCTGCAAGGGGCTGGTTCGCCCCTCCGGATGCATAATGAAAATGTTAATATTCGGCTTGCCGCGCACGCCGTGAATGGCTGCACTGCCGGTATCGCCGCTGGTAGCACCAAGAATATTCAATTCGCCGCCGCGCTTCTCAAGAATGTACCCGAACAGATTTCCGAGAAACTGAAGGGCAACATCCTTAAACGCCAGCGTAGGGCCATGAAAAAGTTCCAATATCTGGAAATCGCCGACGTTGGCGGAAGGAGCCACTTCGGGATGATCGAAGGTAGAATAGCTGTCATCTATCAGCTTCTTGAGATCGCCTGCAGGAATGTCGGTTGCAAATAGGCTGATCACTTCGAATGCCAGATCCTGATAAGATAGCTTCGACCAGGGTTTCAACCTCGCTTCGACATTCGGAAGTGATTCCGGTAAGAGCAAACCACCGTCAGGGGCAAGTCCAGTCATTACCGCATCCTGAAATTCGACAGGCTCCATTTGTCCGCGTGTACTGATATAATTCATGATCTAATCCTTAAAAAATAAGGCCGAATCATTGAATACAATTCGACCTCGTAAAAGAATAAATTAATGCGATCGCACTAATCCATCAATTGTTCTTCCTTTTCTTATTGGTTTGATTCGGATTCGTGATATCGAAATCCCGATCAAATTTGGTCCCCTTCCTGACAGACTTAAATTTATGAACATTTTTCTCATAGGAAGACTGGCTGGATTCGAACGCAACAATTCCGCCTTTCTGATCCTCCACGACCACCAGATATCCTTCGTATTTTAATCCTCGATTCACACTATAGCTACTTTTTGTATATTCAACGGTAGCAGGCGTAGTTTTAAACGTCGTGGTTTTACTGGTTTTGAATGAAAAGGTATGTTCCGCGAAACTGATCACCTCTCTCAAATCTCTTGTGGTTTCCTTTCCGATCACATACATCCGAGCTGTAAATTCGCGGTTACATGGCTCCTGGTTGGTTTTATCCAGCTTAACAGTACCTTTAACGGTCTCGGCCTTCGTTTGATAGTCATAAGAATAACCACTGTATGAACTAAGCGTATCGCTATCTTTATCCATATCTACACTAATTTTTATCTTCGGCGGTACGGCGTTGGCCAGCCACTCCTTATCGGCATTGCAGAGCCCAGAAATCGGAACCTTCAACTGCTTACCTTCAGGAGTGTTTAAAATAACTTTTCCAGCGAATAATTTTATATATTCAGCTTCAATTGTATCGCCCTTGACGGAAGTCCAAATTCGCATCTCTGCCTGAGCCGCAAATACAAAACCCAACACCATAATTACAACAATCAATACTTTATTCATATCACCATCCGACACACTCTCGTTAAAAAAAACCATTTATAGATATATTATCAAGTTTACGCAAGTAACATCGTGTTACTTCCCTGTTTATACGTATTTCTAATTGAAACTATTTTACTCCGACTATGTATGAGCTGTAGCTTAATGGCCGTTTCAAAAAAGGACGCTTCATGAAGATGACCGATCAAATTGATAAAACGGCGGAAGAACTGCTTTCGTTATACGCACAGGAAGAGGCCGATCTGCCGAATCGTCCCCTATGGACTCATCCCGAAATCGGGCGAGTGATTGAGGCCTTGCACTTGCTCTCTGATGTGCTCTTCCCCGGAAAACATCTCCCCGAACCCGGCGACTTTCGATCCTTCTTCATCGAACAGCTCAGCTTTACCTCAGAACTTCTGCAGGAAGAAATTAGAAAAGCGCTGCCGTTCCGATGGATGGGCGCGGCCGATCTGCATGAAAACCGCCCGCCGATTGAAGATCTCGACGCTGCAGCGGGCGAAATTGTATCCGGATTTTTGAACACGATTCCCGAGATCCGGCGCATGCTGGTTGAAGATGTGACGGCGGCCTATAATGGGGATCCTGCCGCGCTGAGTTATGCTGAAGTTAAACTGGCCTATCCGGGACTCGTAGCCATTACATCCCACCGAGTTGCGCACGAACTCTACAAACTTGATGTGCCGCTCATTCCGCGCATCATGAGCGAATTCACCCATTCACTCACCGGAATTGATATTCACCCCGGCGCCACCATTGGCAAAGGATTTTTCATCGATCACGGAACCGGTGTTGTTATCGGCGAAACCAGCCACATCGGAAATAATGTTAAACTTTACCAAGGCGTAACGCTTGGCGCAAAAAGCTTTCCGCTCGACGAACACGGCCGCCCCATTAAACACATTCAGCGGCATCCGACGGTTGAAGACGACGTTGTCGTATACGCAAACAGCACTATTCTTGGTGGAGATACCGTGATTGGCCGGGGTACCACGGTGGCAGGCAACGTATTCCTGATGAAGAGCACACCGCCCGAAAGCCTCGTGACACGCGCCGACGACGGCGTTCAAATCCGCACCCGCGCAACACAGGAAACCGGCGGCGGCATTTAGGTTCTCGGCATACCGTTCTCCTTCATATATGATTTTCCTCTTGTTCAGCCTGCTGAACAAGAGCGACGCTATGAGAACATTCATTCATCATATTGAACCTTTGCTTCCTGATTATTCCTATAAACAGGATTTTGCCCGCGACCGAATGGTTGGCTGGATACCCGGAAAACGTAACCGCAGACTAATCCACGGCATCTACGACCATTCCGGCATCGAAACCCGCCACAGTGTACTGCCGGACTTCAGCCCCGATGCGGAGCCCGTTCTATTCCACGAAGATGAAAACGGGCGGATCATTGAACCCTCCACCCACGAACGCAACCGCTACTATACGGAATGCTCGCGCAAAATGATCGTCGAAGCCGGAAGGAAGACCATCGATCATGCTGATGGATTTAGTACGGGCGATATCACACATGTAATTACCGTTTCCTGCACCGGATTCTACAACCCCGGTCCCGATCTCGATCTCATTCTAGGACTAGGTCTCCCGGAAAGTACCGAACGCTACAACCTGGGTTTCATGGGTTGCTATGCCGCCTTCCCCGCCATGCGCATGGCCGACCAATTTTGCCAAGCACGTCCCGACGCCGTTGTATTGGTCGTCTGCCTCGAACTCTGTTCGCTCCATTTACAGTTCAGCGAAGAAGTCGATAGCCTGCTGGCAAACTCCCTGTTTGCAGATGGCGCAGCGGGAGTACTCATCAGCGCCCGTCCCCCTGCGGCCGGCCGGCCGGCACTGGCGATCGATTCATTTGTCTCCGCACTCGCCACCGAAGGCGCCGATGATATGGCATGGGAAATCGGCGACCACGGTTTTGACATCCGCCTATCCACCTATGTCCCAAATATTATTGCTACGGGAATCAAAGTAATCGTCGAGCGATCATTGCAAACGTCCCCTTGGAACCTCGCCGATATCGATATTTGGGCCGTGCACCCCGGCGGGCGCGCCATCGTCGACCGAGTCGAAGCAGCGCTCGAACTCCAGTCAGCGCAAGTGGAGGATTCCCGCCAGGTGCTTCGCAGCTATGGAAATATGAGTAGCGTCACTATACTCTTCATCCTACAACGCATTCTCAAACGCACCCATATTGATACCCCAACGCCTATCTGTGCCATGGCCTTCGGCCCGGGCCTCACAATCGAAACCGCTCTACTTAGGTATGTCCCCGGAGCTAGCTCATGAGAAAAGCCAGGTTTCAACTTAAACCGATAGAACATATCGGCGTGCCGGAAACGAAACAGAATTTTAATAAAATTATTTTCACAGAAGTTGCTCCCCGATACGATTTCATTACCAAGGCGCTGTCGTTCGGTCGGGATACCACCTGGAAACGGATCCTAATAAGCCAGCTACCGGAGCTCACCGCACCGGTCTGCCTCGATCTTGCCTGTGGAACAGGTGACATTACCCGCTTGCTCGCCATCCGCTACCCAGACGGAAAAGTAACCGGACTCGATCTTACCCCGGCCATGCTGGAACGTGCCCGCCAACTGACCGACACCCCATCGATTCAGTATTGCGAAGGAACGATGGCTTCTCTCCCGGCAAATCCCGATTCAATCGATGTTGTGACCGGCGGCTATGCCTTACGAAATACACCTGATCTTAATCAGACCATTGATGAAATCGTACGCGTATTGCGTATAGGCGGAACCGCTACTTTTCTCGACTTTTCCAAACCTCCTGGTCGGCTGGGGCAACAAATCACGCAATTTCTTTTGAAGTTATGGGGCGGGTTATGGGGTGTCGTGCTGCATGGAAACCCTGATGTCTATGGTTATATTGCAGATAGTTTAAGACTCTATCCTCATAAGCTCGAATTGCGAAAACGATTTCTGGATCGCGGATTTAAGCTGAAAACGGGCATTCCATTCTTCGGTGGAATTCTCGAAATCGTACAATTCGAAAAAGGAAAAGTCGAAAGCGAAGAAGCGACAGAAGAGCCGGTTTCTTCGCCGCCTTAAAACTACGCCGGATACCCCTGCATTTATCTAAAAAAACACTAGACTTGGGGGAGGGGTTCCCCTATAAACACTCCTCTTTTGCGAGATCTACCGATCCTGCAAGCGACTGAATTTAAGAAAAGAGCGGTGTAATTATGCCTAAAATGAAAACAAAAAAGTGTGCAGCTAAACGGTTTAGCAAAACCGGCACCGGCAAGTTAAAGCGGAACCACATGGGTGGAAGCCACATCTTGTCTAACAAAAATCGTAAACATAAACGGAAACTGCGCAGTTCTGACATTGTTCATAAGTCAGATATGAAGCGTATCACCCCGTTCATCTAATTTGCTGGAGATTGAATCATGCCAAGAGCAACGAATGGACCGGCCTCGCGCCGCAGAAGAAACAGCCGCCTGAAACTCGCAAAAGGTTTCAAAGGTGCCCGCAGTAAACTTTTCCGTACCGCAACTGAAGCGGTGGATCGCGCACAGGCCATGGCCTATGTGCATCGTAAACACAAGAAGCGCGACTTCCGTCGCCTTTGGACGGTTCGCATCAACGCGGCATGCCGCATGGATGGCATCAGCTACAGCCGTTTCATCGACGGGCTGACCAAGTGCGAAATCAAACTCAACCGCAAGATGCTCTCCGAGATCGCTATTCACGATCCAGCTGGCTTCACCAAAGTGGTTGAAACTGCAAAAGCCAAAGTTTGCTAATTTAAGCCAACTTCGTTTTGCAAAGACCGCCCACTCGGCGGTCTTTTTTTATGCCCTTAAGCTAGTAGAATCGGATCCTAGACGCGACGCTCTCGTCGCGTTGCCCTGTATGGCGGTACGGTACAAAGCAATGAGGGCGTCGCTTTTACGTTCTTTCTTCCAATCCCGCGGCTCTTCCCATATCGTTTCCGACCATTAGAAATTCATTGGAGCACCAACATGATTAAAGACGCCGTCGCCAAACTCATCAGCAAAGAATCACTCACCCGCGAAGAGGCCGCCGCCGCCATGACTGACGTCATGTCGGGCGAAGCCACCGAGGCACAGATTGGCGCCTTTATGACCGGACTGCGACTCACGGGCGAAACTCCGGAAGCCATCGCCGGCTGCGCAGAGGTCATGCGCGCCAATGCCACCCCAATTAAATGCGACGATCCTAATGCGGTCGATATCGTCGGAACCGGCGGCGACGGAGCTCATACATTCAACATTTCCACCACGTCTGCATTCGTCATTGCCGGCGCAGGCGTGACGGTGGCCAAACACGGTTCCTATGGCGTTTCGAGCAAATGCGGCAGTGCCAACGTGTTGTCGGAATTGGGCGTGAACATTCAGTATACCCCCCAACGTATGGAAGAATGCCTGGCCGAACTGGGCATTGCCTTTCTATTTGCCCCCGGCCTTCATCCCGCGATGAAGCATGTGGTTGGTCCGCGCCGCGAACTCGGCATCTGGAGCATCTTCAATATTCTTGGCCCGCTCTGCAATCCGGCGGGTGTTAAGAACGGAATTATGGGAGTTTTCTCCCCCGATCTGGTCCCGGTCGTCTCCGATGCCTGCGCGCAGTTGGAAATGAATCACCAGTTTATCGTGCATGGTAACGACGGCCTCGACGAATTCACCACAACCACCTCCACGATGGTCACGGAAATCAAGAATGGGAAAATCGAGTCCTACGATGTAAATCCATCCGATCTTGGTCTTGTGACGGCGACCTCCACCGATCTCGTGGGTGGGGAGCCCGCTGAAAATGCGGCAATCACTCGCGCCTTGCTTAACGGTGAAAAAGGATCGAAACGTGATATCGTATTGCTTAACTCCGCCTTCGCCATTATGGCCGGCGGCAAAGCCGATACGCCACAGGCCGGGCTGGCGCTCGCAATTGAATCCATAGATTCCGGCGAAGCCCTTCAAAAACTCGACGCCCTCGCCGCGATGTCCCATGAATAAGTTTCATGAAACCATGTCTCCTGATTGTATTACTCGCCCTTACCAGTCATGCGGTCGCAGCACTTGACGAGATCCCTAGAGGACTTGAGCAAGCCCAGAAACAAGGAATCCAAGTCGATCTGGAGGCCATCAAAGCCCGCGGTTTCATTCGCGTTCTAACGCGCAATAATCCCGCGTGCTACTTTATGCACCGGGGTCAGTTGCTGGGGTTTGAATATGAATTGGCTGAGTATTTCGCAAAAAAACATGGCCTTGAAGTGGTCGTTGTTGTTCCGGATCAGTGGAGTGATATGGGAAAATGGCTGGAAGAAGGTCGAGCCGATATGATTGCCGCCGCGGTAACAATCACGCCAAACCGTTGGAACAATAAAAGGGATCTGGAATATTGCCACCACTATGGTGAAGTCTATGAGTGGATCATTGCCAAAGCAGGCGATCGGTCTATTGAATCACTTGATGACCTGAAAGATCGCACCATTCATGTACGAGCCTCCAGTTCCTACTATGACTCATTACAGGCGCTTCAGAAACAGCAGAATCTAAAGTTCAAAATAAAGATAGTACCCGAAGACGAAGAGACCTTTGAGATTCTCGACAAGGTTGCAAACGGCGAATATGACCTGACGTGCGCAGATAATAACTTTCTCGATCAAAGCGTACGTTTGGGCAAACGTATTAAGCCTGTACTCAAACTCAACCGACCTCGTTCCTATGGATGGGTCACCCGGTCTAATCAGCCTAACCTGAAGGAGGCCATTAACCACTTCTTCGAAAAGGAATACAAAGGGGCAACGTACAACACGCTCTACAGGCGCTATTTCGAGCTCCAGCATAACAAGAAGCTGGAGGGTAAATTTGATCTGACTGATGCTGGTAAAATCTCTCCTTATGATGATCTGGTTAAGAAATATGCGGCCGAATACAATTTTCCATGGACCCTGATCTGCTCGCTCATGTATCAGGAGAGTCGCTTCGACTCTAAAGCGGTTTCCTGGTCGGGAGCACAGGGACTCATGCAGCTAATGCCGCCAACCGCCGGTGAAGTCGGCGTTAAAAATCCGTTTGATCCTGCAGAAAGCATTCGCGGTGGAACCTACTATCTCCAAAAACAATATCGCCGTGTGCCGGACGAGATCGATGCCGTGAATCGGACCTGCTTTGCCCTCGCCTCCTACAACGGAGGCTATGGCCATTTGATTGATGCGAGAAAGCTGGCTGAAACAAAAGGACGCGACCCGAATATCTGGGTGGATAATGTTGATTATGCCTACGCCCTACTCTCCGAACCGTACTATGCAAAAAAGGCCAAATACGGGTATTGTCGAAGCGAAGAGATTATTGGTTATGTTCGAAAAATTATGAGTCGATATATTGCTTATGATGAAGCCATGAAATAATAGGTATAGCGCAAGGAGCGCACCTGACCTTGCTGACAAACCCATGAACGGATGTAAAGCAGACTTCTTCGGAACGAAGAGCGCGCTTTAATGACAACACTGTAATCCAAACCGACGCAATTTCCTTCGCGCTCCTTCCGTTGATTGGCTACTACTCAACAAAAAGGACACCGCAATGAAAGTTCTCCACCTCTTAAGCCTGCTTACAGCAACCGCCTTCGGCACAGTCCCCTATCCCATTGTCGATACCGCCCAAACCACTTCTTATGGAAACTATAAGGGGCAGGACGCACACTATTCCGCCAACGCCCCTTCCTATAAAGTCAACAACGACGGAACCGTTACCGATGAGGTGACCGGCCTGATGTGGATCCAGGATCCCGGCAGTAAAGTATCCCTTTCCGATGCCGTCAAAGGCGCATCAACCTGCCGAACAGGCGGCTTCGACGACTGGCGGGTGCCCTCCATCAAAGAGCTCTATTCCCTGATTATGCTCAACGGCCTTGATCCGGATCCGACTTCAGAACAGACCGGAAACCTGACCCCGTTCATTGATGATTCTGTTTTCAAATTCCAATATGGCGATACATCCAAAGGCGAGCGGATTATTGATTCCCAGTTTGCCACCTCCACCAAATATGTCAGCACCACCATGAATGGCGCTGAAACCATGTTCGGTGTAAACTTTGCCGATGGCCGCATCAAAGGCTACGGCCTTGAGGACCCGCGCGGCCGCGGCCAAAAAACCTTTCATGTACTCTATGTGCGAGGCGACACAGCTTACGGAATAAATAAATTCAAGGATAACGGCGACGGCACGGTTTCCGACGAAGCAACCGGACTCACCTGGATGCAGGCCGACAGCGGCAAAGGCATGGACTGGCCGACGGCACTTAATTATGCCGAGGGCATGGAATTCACCGGTCATTCCGACTGGCGCCTGCCCAATGCAAAAGAGCTGCAGAGCATAGTCGACTACACCCGCTCGCCAGATACCTCCGACTCCGCTGCGATTGACCCGATTTTCGAATCAACCCCCATTAAAAATGAAGGCGGCAAAAAAGATTTTGCCCAGTACTGGAGTAGCAGCTCGCATGTCAGCACACGCGATTCCTCGGCGGCCACCTACTTTGCCTTCGGACGCTCCCTCGGCTGGATGGAAAACCGCCGTTCCGGAGAAAAAACTCTGCAGGATGTTCACGGTGCAGGCTCCCAACGCTCCGACCCCAAAGTCGGCGATGCCTCCAGATTCCCTTACGGCCGGGGACCGCAGGGCGATGTCATCCGCATTGATAACATGGTTCGCCTCGTTCGCGGCGGCGATGCAGAGAAAGTAGATGCGGCTTCCAGCCGCATTGCACCAGAAGAGCCAGCCGCCGCACCCAACCGTTTTATGCAGCGCAGCGACAAAGATGGGGACGGCCAGGTTTCCAAATCGGAATTCCGAGATCCTGCCGAACACTTCGAGCATCTCGATAAAAATGACGATGGCTATATTTCCAAAGACGAAGCTCCGACCGGACCGCCGAAAGGTAGAAAACAATCATGAAAGCACAATTTATTTTGACCCTTCTCTCCGCATCCACCAGCGTCTTTGCAACCCAACCCAACATTGTTTTCATCTATGCCGACGACATGGGCTGGACCGGCTCCTCGGTTGAAATGATCCAAGGCGATTCCTCAACAAGAAGTGATTTCTATCAAACACCGAACCTCGAAAAGATGGCCGCCCAAGGCATGGTCTTTTCGCAGGCCTATTCCCCCGGCCCCATGTGCACCCCCAGCCGCGCCGCGGTGCTGACCGGGAAAACGCCCGCCGAGCTGCACATCACCACCCCCGGCGGCGGCAAGGCCGACACCTCGCATAAAGTGATCACCCCGAAAACGGCCAGCCGGTTGCCCGAGGAACTTCCAACCATTGGAAGCGTGCTGCAGGCCGAAGGCTATGCCACTGCCCTGCTCGGTAAATGGCATATCGGGCGGCAGGATGATGCAGGCATGTACGGTTTTGATCTACACGATGGACACACTGAAAATAAGACCCCCGGGACGGATGAAGATCCAAAAGAGATTTTCAGCCTCACGGAACGGGGCATCGCCTTTATGGGGCAACAGGTAAAATCCGGCAAACCGTTTTATCTCCAGCTCTCCCACTACGCCGTTCACACGCCCACGCAAAGTCGGCCTGAGAGCATCAGTAGATTTGAACCTGCATCGCCCGGAACGGTCCATGCAGCAGCGGACTATGCCGGTATGACCTGGGACCTCGATGAAAGCCTCTCGCAAATTTTTCAGGCATTGGAAAATCTAAAGATCGCCGAAAATACCTACGTCGTCTTCATGTCCGATAACGGAGCAGGAGGCAACCGCGGCAAACCGAACAACGCCCCGCTCTTTGCTGGCAAAGGCACGCTTTACGAAGGCGGCATCCGCATTCCGTTCATTATCAGCGGGCCGGGACTAAAATCCGGCTACTGCACGGAAGCCGTCAGCGGAACCGACCTGTTTGCCACCTTTGCCTCTTGGGCGGGAGCTGCAATTAAAAGCGATGAAAGCGAAGATCTCACGCCACTACTCACCGGTAACGATGCGGCATTCAAACGTGGCCTCGATCTTCTGTTCCATTATCCCCACTACGGCAAGGGCCCTTTCCAGAAACCGCAGACGGCGCTGATTTCCAAGGATTGGAAACTACTGAAGGACTGGGAATCCGGCACCTGTGAACTGTTTAACCTGAAAAGCGACCTCGGCGAGCAGACCGACCTTTCAATAGGCGAACCCAAACGGTTGGCCGCCATGTATGAAACCATGAAGCAACGTCTCGCCGTAGCCGATGCCCAGCTTCCTGAAGAAAATCCGGATTATGACCCGTCGAGTGAACGTTCTAGAAAACGGCCTAACCGGAACAAATAAATTTCTAAGGCCTTGTTATGACCGGTTGCGTTCCATGGAAAGGGCGTGACCAGTCTTCCGCTTAAACAGGGCGGAAAAATGATTCTGGCTTTTGAAGCCAAGCTCCTCAGAAATATTGCGGATGGAAAGGTCAGTATTTCTGAGTAGATCAATGGACTTCTGAATACGGCGGTTCAGGTGGTATTCTGACGGAGCCTCGCCAGGCTGCACCTTAAACACTTTGCGGAACCAGGAATAGCTCACATACAGGTTTGCCGCGAGTTCCTTGATATCCATGGATTGATGAAGGTTATTCTGCAGAATCTCACAGGCCTGATCGACGACGTTTACGATGTAGTTCCGGTTCGGGGACCGACGGCCCGCGCTGAGCCGCTGGGCAATCTCCTGAGAGCCCCGCTTCAAGATCGATGCAACCTGCACTTTGATGCCGGAAAAATGCTGATTTCATCTGTCGACAAAAAGGACAAGACCTAGCAGGTCTTCGAAATAAATACCGACGGCTCAGATCTCCGCCAGATTTCTCCAGACATTGGAAAAGATGTAGATAACTACACCGGCATCTACCTGCCGAGCGGCGATGTAATTTTCTGCTCCACCGCCAACATGACCGGGATTCCCTGCATCGGCGGCAGCGGCAACGGCGGCACGCACACCGCCGCTGCAACGCACCACACAGGCTATGAAGGCCGGCCCGCGGGAACTCACCCCGTGGCGCGGTGAAAAACCATACGGGTTTGGTTTCCTGCGCGAGATCCAGCCGGTGCTCGACCGGAACTGTGTCGGCTGCCATGACGGCGAAGCTGAAGGCCGGCCCAATTTCCAATCATTGGAACCTATTCCGCGCGGTCGCGAATTTGCCGGCTCCTATCACGCCCTTCACCCCTTTGTGAACCGCCCCGGAAGCGAAAGCGATTTTCAACTGCTTACCCCCATGGACTATCATGTTTCCACCAGCGAACTTTTCCAGCTGCTGGATAAAGGGCACTACGGCGTCGAGCTCCCGCCGGAGGATATGAAGACCCTCATCACCTGGACAGACCCGAATGTGCCGTACCATCCGACCTGGACATCGCTTGAAGGCAATGATCGGGTAGGCTCGATTTCTGAGCGCGCTCGTGAACTGCGTAAAAAATATACCGGGCTTGATGACGATCCGAACTGGATGCCGCCGGCGCCCAAAGGACGGCCGGAATTTGTTCCGCCGAAAACTAACCCCGAACCGGAAGCTCCGAAACGGTTCGCCGGCCTTCCATTCAACGAATCGACCGCCAAGAAAATGCAGGGCTCAAACAGTTCCCATACCCTGGAACTCGGAGACGGCATTAATCTGAAGCTCCGGAAAATTCCAATGTCTGGAAATCAATCGATCTGGATGGCGGAAACCGAACTGACCAACGAACAGTTCCGCCAGTTTAAACCGGAGCATGACAGCCGGGCCATCGATACGTAAACCCGAAAGCCAACCACCATTCCACTGGTCAATGGGGCCGAGGGCGTTCGCGGAATAAAGGTTTCACCAGACGGAAACTATGTCTTCTCGACGCACCGCGTGGCTCGATACCTCGTCCCCACCACGCAGCTGGAGCGGGGCTGGATTTCCACCGATGCACTCAGCATCATTCGGGTGAGAGATAATAAACTGATCTATACCGTCCTGCTCGACGACGTTGATCAGGGATTCACCAATCCGTGGGCCATTGATTTCTCTGACGATGGGAAAACACTGATTATCTCGTCGGCCGGGAATCATGAAATCAGCCTGATCGACTATCGCGCCATGATGCAGCGGGTTGCGGCAGCAGTATCTGACTCCAGCGGCATGGAATCGAGCAACCTCTCCTTTCTCTCCGGCATCCGCACACGAATCAAGCTGGAGGGCAATGGACCGCGCGCCCTGGTGGTTGATGATGATTTCATTTATATCACCCACTACTATTCCGATACGCTCGAGGTGGTGCGCATGCTGAAAGGCGGCAACACAAAGAGCGGCTCCTTTGCATTAGGCCCCAAACAGCCGATCACCCAGGAGCGGCTCGGCGAAATCTTTTTCAACGACGCAGCACTCTGCTTTCAAAATTGGCTCAGCTGTGCGACCTGCCATCCGGATGCGCGTACCGATGGACTCAACTGGGATCTGCTGAACGACGGTATTGGAAGTCCGAAAAATGCAAAATCGATGCTGCTGATCCACGCCGCGCGCCATGTGGCTGGGGGTGCGCGCCGATGCAGAAACCGGTGTACGGGCCGGACTGAAGCATATTCAGTTTTCCGTCCGCCCTGAAGAAGATGCCCAAGCGATTGATGACTATCTTAAATCGCTCACCCCGGTACCCAGTCCCTATCTGGTTGACGGCAAGCTCAGCGAATCCGCACAGCGGGGAAAAGAGCTGTTCGAAGGGCTCAGCTGCGCATCCTGCCACCCCGCCCCGCTCTACACCAATTTGAAAATGGTTGATGTGGGTACGACTAAGGGACAAGACAAAGGAAAACCGGTCGATGTTCCCTCTCTGATTGAAGCCTGGCGCACGGCGCCCTATCTCCACGACGGCCGCGCCGCCACCATTCATGATTTACTGAAATCACAGAACCATGCCGGAATTCTGCAGGACACCAAAAATCTAAGCGAATCTGAGCTCAACGATCTGGCCGAATATATCCTATCGCTCTAGCTGATTTCTCTGAACCGCAGCAGATCCCCGGGTTTCATCTGGGCGAGGATGCAGAGATCCTCTTCAACCACATTTCCAATCCTTGGATAACCACCGGTCGTCGGATGATCCGCCATCATGATGATCGGCTGTCCGGACGGCGGCACCTGGATCGTGCCCATGGATATTCCCGACGAAACCATCTGCTCATCATGGCGGAACGATAATGGCGCACCCTCCAACCGAATGCCCGTTCGATCTGATTTCGATGAAACAGAAAAGGGGGTGCTCAAAAACGTATTCAATCCCCCGCAGTCAAACCAATCCGCCTCCGGGCCGGGAATGACGCGAATACAACCCTCGACCTTCGGAGCGAGGTCGGGGACCTCGGCTACATGTAGCCGCGATCCGTGATCGCGGAGCGGCAGCACATCCCCCGCCCTCAGCGTCCTTCCTTCCAGTCCTCCCAACTTACCGGGAACATAGGTTGAACGACTGCCCATAACCAATGGGACATCAATACCGCCCTCAATGGCGATATACGCTCGATATCCTTTTTCCAAAGGTTGGAACTTTACCGGTTCACCGGCCGAAACGGCCAGGGTTTGGAAACGGTTTGCATAAACTACAGCAACTTTGACTGACTCACTGAATTCCAAAACCGGCAGGGTCCCGGTGCATTCCAGCACCGCCGCATTCGGATCATTGCCCAGCAAGAAATTTGCAGCAGCGAATGCCTCCCGATCCATCGCGCCACTCGCAGGCAGGCCATAACGCAGATACCCAAATCGTCCGGCATCCTGAACCGTGGTGTACATGCCCGGTTCGATAATTTTAATGCCCGAGGTAGGGACAGACCGCCGGGCTGTCTTGGGCGCGCTCGGCGATCGCGCCCTACCCTCAGGGACAAACCGGACCTCATCACCGGCTTCGAACAGGAAGGGATTCCCTGCGATTGGATCAAACAGCTTCAGTGCGGTATGCCCAATAATATTCCACCCGCCGGGACTTTCTACCGGATAGATGCCAGTCTGATTTCCGGCAATTCCAACCGACCCCACCGGGACGGAAATACGAGGACTTTCTAAACGAGGCGTTGCAAGCTTCGGATTCAACCCTCCCATATAGGCAAAGCCCGGTGAAAACCCGAGCATGTAGACTAGATAGGTCGGATCGGAATGAAGCCGAATCACCTCTTCTTCAGTCAGCCCGTTATGTTCCGCCACTTGCTTAAGATCCTCCCCACCATAAACAACCGGAATCTCTATCAGTCGAGGTTCTGGTACGTTTATCGAATTCAGATTCTCTGCCAAACTACGCACGTTTTCCTCTACTTCAGCCAGGGAAATTGTCGCCGGATCAAAATCTATTTTAAGTTCGGCATAACAGGGAACAAGTTCGATGATTCCATCGATTGCAGATCCTTCGATGACCAGTAGAAGAGCTCGGATTGTACGATGAGTCGATTTTGAAATTCGCGGAGGCAGCTGGGCGAGTAAGGAATTATCGCCAAGGACTGCAAATGAAAATTTGTGTTCGCCCGCTGGCTGGATGACCATTCCCTGCCCTTCAAAAAAGGTCCTCAGCGCGGAAGCAAAGGCGACGGCGGAAGGATTGTCGCCGTGAACACAGACCGAATCAGCTGGCAACAGGAGATTCGGCTCACAGACCATCTTTTTAACCTGCGCGAGGGATGTTGCTTCATCGTGAATCACCGCATTGAGTTGAGATCGGGAAACCAGCTTCCCATCTGCAGTATAGGCCCGATCTGCAAATACTTCGTGCACTGCCGTGAGTCCCGCATCCTCTGCAGCCCGTAAGGTTTCTGAATTTGAAAATCCAATAAAACGAAGGTCGGGATCAATTTCGCCGATCACTTTGCAGATTGCCAATGACCGATCGTAATCGTCGACCAAATCATTGTAGAGTGCCCCATGGAGTTTTACATGCCGGACAAAAGTGCCCTCTTCCTCTGCAATCGAAACAAGCAACTTGATCTGCTCCGAGACGCATGAACAGAGCTCCTCGATCGGAATATCCATTGAGTTGCGGCCAAAGTTTTCAGAATCGGGATATCCGGGATGGACCCCAATGGAAACGCCATGATGTTTGGCCAGTCGAATGGTTGTTCGCATGGTATCGGCATTGCCGGCATGGGCACCACAGGCAATATTTACCGATGAAATATGTGGAATGATCGCGGCATCAAGCGAAGCATCGGTTAATTCGCCGAGATCCGCATTGAGGTCTATCTGCCGCATGGAACCGCCCTAATCGTCGAACTGCGTCACCGTACGAGATTCGAAAAAATGCTTATACAGCGCTTCTTTAACCGGCTCTAGACCTTCGCCAAGCTCTGCAGATATTTCGTAGATGATCTCATCGGTGCGTTCTTTGAATTCTTTAAGAAATGCTTCCGCGTTCGGGCTATCCATTTTATTGGCTACCACAAGATAAGGCGTACAGGTCAGCTCTTCCATGTGCAAGCGGAGCTCTTCCTTCAGATGCATAAAATCGTCGGTGGGATTCCGTTCGTCGGTTCCTGCCATATCGAGAACAAAGATAATGAATCGGGAACGCTCAATGTGGCGAAGGAACTGATGCCCTAAACCAACACCAGCATGCGCCCCCTCAATCAAGCCCGGTATATCCGCAATACGCAGGCGGCTGAAATTGGCATACTCCATGGTTCCAATAATTGGATTAATGGTTGTGAAAGGATACGGAGCAATTTTTGGATGCGCATGTGTCAATTGACTTAACAGGGTTGATTTTCCAGCGTTTGGATAACCGACCAGACCCACATCGGCCTTGAGCTTAAGCTCCAGCCAGATCACCTTCTCTTCGGCTAATGTGCCTTCGGTGAATTCGCGCGGCGCCTGGTTTGTTGAGCTTTTATAATGGATATTGCCGATACCGCCCTTGCCCCCTTGGGCAACGAGCAGTTCTTCGCCATGCTCAAGCAATTCACCGAGATAATCGTCCGTTTCGGCATCAGTAACGACCGTACCCGGCGCAACCTTTATAATGCAGTCTTCGGAATTACGGCCATGGCAATTCGAGCCCATACCGTGCTGCGCATGCTTGGCTTTCTGATGCGGCTTATAGTAGAGCGGAAGCAATGAATCCTCGTTGTCATCGCATCGAAGAATTACGGAGCCGCCATGCCCTCCGTCACCACCATCCGGTCCGCCGCGGGGAATAAACTTTTCGCGACGGAAAGAGACGCATCCGTTGCCACCATTTCCGGCACGGACATAGAGTTTTACGCGATCCTTGAATACAACATGTTTCATAGCAGAGAGTGTTGAGTTTTAGATTTTAAGTTTCAAGCAAACGGTGCGGGCAAAAGAAAAGGCGCCCCGCTTTATGTGGGCGCCTCTGCCAGCCTGTCTTAACAACCGTTAGGCTGAAACTTCTTCACGAATGTGTATTTTGCGCTGACGTTTGTTGAACTCTACAATCCCGTCTTTCAAAGCAAAGAGGGTGTAGTCACGTCCGCAACCTACATTGTCACCAGGATGAAATTTAGTTCCAAGCTGACGAACGAGAATGCTGCCTGCAGTTACTTTCTCACCACCGAAACGTTTTACGCCACGACGTTGTGCATTACTGTCGCGACCGTTACTTGTTGAACCTTGTCCTTTCTTATGAGCCATGGGTGCCTCCCTACAAAATTATGCTGTGATTTCTTCTACTTTAATTTTGGTCAAACCCTGACGGTGACCAATCTTACGGCGATAGCCTTTACGACGCTTCTTTTTGAAGGAATAAATCTTCTCACCACGAAAGTTTTCAACGACAGAAGCCGTAACTTTAGCACCGTTCACAACCGGAGTTCCGATCGAGAGTTCCGTACCATTGGAAATGGCCAACGCTTCAAACTCAACGCTGTCGCCGCCGTCTTTTTTAAGCAATTCAACATCAATGACATCGCCCTGCTGAACGCGATACTGTTTTCCACCGGTTTCAATTACCGCATATGCTTCCATAAATTACCTCAATGCCCCAATTGGGCTTTCTTCCAAAAAAATCAAGGGGCGGAAACTACGGAATCGACCTGAAACTGTCAACCTTAATTCAACCACTAAAAAAGCCCGGTAGACTGTAAATTAAAATGCCCAGTTTGGAAATCGAGTGCCCCATGCCAGAATGAACCTTTCTTCAATTCACCACAAACGAGGATAGGAGCATCGGCATGGAGCAAGAGAAAGGTAGCACCCA
>JAZGFK010000065.1:0-5677 GCA_036479375.1 Pontiella sp.
CGGCTGCATGAGTACGCGGTTGACCTGTTCGAGTCCGGCTTCGCGTTGGCGGTCTCGGACGGTTTCCAATAAGGTGCTGACGCAGAGGTTTCGAATGCGGCGCAGGAGGCCTTCGGATGAGCGTACGTGTTACCGACCACGCTGACATCGTAGAGCGTTTCCACGCTTTGACTGTATAAAACTCCTCTGATTCCCGCGCTCTGATCGTAAAGTGTTTCCGTTTTGGTCGTATGGTTTCTTGTGATGTTATCGGGCGCTGAAAGACTAACATAGCTTCTTTGGCTTGCGGCGGAAGCCGTTTCTTACGGCTAGGAACCAGACAATCCAGAGCGCTTCGTAGACAATGTTTCCGCTCATTTTGGACTCACCTTCCTGGCGGTCTTCGAAGACAATGGGGAGCTCGCCGATGCGGAAGCCCTTCATCCATGCTTTATGGGTCATCTCAATCTGGAAGCCGTAGCCGTTCGCCTTGACCAAATCAAAGTTATAGGCCGCCAGTATCTCGCGGCGGAAACATTTGAAGCCACCGGTCGGGTCCGTGAAGGGCATACCGGTAATCAGCTTGACGTAGATTCCAGCACCGCGACTGAGCATCAGACGGGACAACGGCCAGTTCATAATTCGAATGCCGCCGACGTAACGGGAACCCAGAACCAGATCGCAATCATCCATTGCTTTATCGCGGAAATTTGGGATTTCCTTAGGGTCATGCGAAAAGTCGCAGTCCATTTCCATTATATATTTATAGTCGCGTTCCAACGCCCATTTGAACCCGGCAATGTAGGCGCGGCCAAGGCCGTCTTTGGAGGTGCGGTGCAGTACATGAACACGGTCGGATTTTTCCGAAAGGGCATTGGCCATATCGCCGGTTCCATCGGGCGAGTTGTCATCTACAAAAAGGATGTCTACATGAGGAGAAGTATCCAGCACCGCCGAGGTGATCTGGTTGATGTTTTCTTTCTCATTATAGGTGGGAATAATGACCAGGGTGTCAATTTCGCTCATAGCCGAAAAATGTAGGATGAAATGTAGGTCAACTGCAAGTGATTGCGCTGACTAATCGATTGAAATTAAGTGTGGGTTCGAGCTGGAAACAATCACGAGCTGCGTGCTGGATTCTGCGTGAAGCGGATATAATTTTTCGGCCGCTTTTCGGTAGAGTTGCATTTGCACCTGATATTGATTGGCCACCTCTTCATCAGAAGCTTCGGTAAACTTATAGTCAAAGATCGCAAACCCATCAGCCGTTCTGCACAGCAGGTCGATGGTGCCATCGATCAGCTTATCCTCCTCATGAAGTACAAACGGGAATTCGGGATGTATTTTCTCCATATGGGTGGTTAACCCGATCATCATCCCGCGCGTTTGCTCAATACGATCATCCAATTTAAGCGACTCTGTTTGGGATAGGCCAAAGTCAATATGCAGCGCTAACAGCCAGTCTTTCACTGAGCCCTTCCACCCGTTCAGCGCCAGTTGCTCCAATACGGCATGTCCCAGCGAACCCATGGCGGATGCATTTTTCATTGATTGGACGTTGGTCTCGGAATCGAAAACGGGCTCAAGTTTATTCTGTTCCTGCGCCAGCCGCGTAGCTGGTATACGTTGAAGTGAAGGTTGTGCTGGAGCAGAGGGTAATGATTCCAGAGCGGCGGCGAGGTGTTCGACGGATGGAAGTTGCCGTGTTTCTGGTTCGGTCAGTTCTGCCGCTTGAATAAGGTTGGTATAGGGGATGGCGGGGATGCTGCTTCCGATCAGCGGCTCCAACTCCTTAAGCCATCCAGCCGGGTTTTTGCCGACCGTTGCGGAAGTGACAACCAGATCGCGCGCGCGGGTCATGGCCACGTAAAACAGGTTTTTCAATTCGTGGTCCCGAACCTTTTTTGCATGATTGTTGGCCATTTTGAAGCCGGGCGAAGCAACGCTTGATTTATCCGGGGCTGTTATTTTAAGCCCCAGCATGGGCGCGTTCTTCTTGTCGAAGAACACACGGGCAAAACCGCGGTCCGTATTGGGGCTGGAACTTATGTCTGGCAGAAAGACCACGCGCTTGGTTAGTCCTTTCGAACCATGAACCGTCATGATGGTTACAGCATTCTGCGCCGGATCGAGTAGGGCGGCTTCCGGTACATTGGGCGGATTCGCAATCTGCTCGGCCAGTTTACGGGCGACACTCGCCGGAGTCGTCTGGGCTCCCCGTTCCGCTTCCCGCAACCAATCGAGCACTTTGCGCAGGTTGGCGAGTCGTTGGGTGCCACGCGGGAGACCGGCCAATAGCGCATCATAGCCCGTTTCTTCAATGAGTAATCGCACCAGCTCGGATGCCAGCTTGGTGCCCAGTAGTGCGCGGTAGCGTACAATAGTAGCACGGGCACCCTGCCCGTGTTTCATGGGCTGGGAGCCCGTGCTGCTGAAATGCCCAAGCAGTTGGTCGACCGAAAACCCCTCCTTGCTCCAGGCCAGTTCGGCGATGGCTTCGTCGGATAAGCCAATCCACGGCGAACGCAGAATCCCAACCAGGGAATAGGCATTTTTTGGATTAGTGATTACATTTAGAAACAGCGAAACATCCCGCGTCTCCTGCCGGGTAAACAAGCCGCGGCCTTTTCCGCCAAGGGTGTAGGGGATGCCGGCATGACGGAGTGCATGTTCCAGAGCGGACTGATGGGTGGTGCGTCGCAACAGGATCAAAACATCGGAATACCGATACGCGTTCGAATCACTGGTGGCTTCGAAATCTTCTGAATAGCGGAAACGCGGTTTCCAATCATTGGACCCATTGACCAGCAGCTGGATTCGATGGGCAACGGCATCCATTTCAGCGGCTACCTTTTCCTGTTTAGAACGTTCTTCGTCATCATCGGAAGCGAGAAATTCAACACACGGTTTTTCATCGGGAGTTTTAAATACGGAATTAGGGGACAGTCTGTCCCCGGCGGCGTAGTCGTCCTGTCCGTAGACCGATTCAAACAGCGCATTGATTACGTCGAGAATGGGCGCCTTGGATCGGTAGCTGGTTTGCAGGTTTTCAAGTTTACAGTGTTCGCTTTCGAGAATGGCTTTTTCCAAATCGGGCATGACCTGTGGATCCGCACCGCGCCAGGTGTAGATGCTCTGCTTTTTATCGCCACAAATCACGAGGTTGGTTTCATTGCCCCATAGCGATTGAATCAGCTGACACTGGATGCGGGAGGTATCCTGAACTTCATCGACGATGACATATTGGAACTCAGGTTTGGCTTTTCCGCTGGCGAGCAGCGCTTCTGCCATCTGCAGCTGGTCATCGAAGTCGACGGTATCCATTTCGTGTTTTCGCTGCTGGAACTGCGTGGCTACAGCCTGCACATAACGGGCAAACGCCTTGGCCGCCGGAAAGCGCTCGCGGTAACGGATTGCATCGATAACAGATTCCTTCAGCGCCCAGAAGTCGTCGGAAATCGCCTTGGCTCCTCCTCTGCCGAATTTCTTGATGCGAAGGCATTCCATCCTTTTCACCAAGGCATCTACATCCGTCGTCTCGGCTAAAGCCTTTTCGATGATATCCAGCGCAGTTTTTACAGCGGGTGTGACCTTGGGGAGTTCCCTGATGCGTTTACAGATCGATTCAAACTCAATTCGTGATACGGCAGAAATTGGATCGGGCAACATGGTTTCGGCATTTTTGAGCGAAATGCCGAGGCTGCCGGCTTGGCGGATCAGGCCGGGCACGGTTTCGGTGATGCTCGTGCCAAAGCCGCCGCCGGTTCCGATAATGTGTGCGCCCGAGCAGAAGGTTTTAAAGTCGGGATCGGCATCGAGGCGGTTAAGAAGCTCATCCCGGCAGATTTGGTTAAGCAGATCGTCGTGGTCATCGCCGACCAGAACCGAGAACCCCGGAGAAAGCCCTGCTTCCAGCGCATGTTCACGGAGCAGGCGGGTGCAGAAAGAGTGGATGGTTCCGATGGATGCAGAGGGAAGGCGCGACATGGCTGTGATGGCGCGTTCGGCCCGTTCATCGTTGCCGGCGGCCTCGGCCGTACGGCGGGCCTTCAGCAACCGATGCGAAACGCGCATGCGTAGTTCGGCGGCGGCATTGTCGGTAAACGTCATCAGCAGAATTTCGCGCGGATCAATGCCCTCTTCCAGCACCAACTTTTCAAACAGGCTGGTTACCTGATAGGTCTTTCCCGTTCCGGCCGATGCGTTATAGACGATATTCATGAGGGCACTATAAGTGGCTCGACAATGGAATTAAACTGCGAATGAACGCAAAGGGACGCGAATTATGAATTGTGATCGGCCAGCTTGTGTGTGGAGGGACGATATTCTCATCATCCACGGACAGCGAGGACGCTATCCCTCCGGAAACTCGATGTAGATGGGGCCACCCTCGAGTGGGATTTTGTTGCCCGTGAATTTAATGAGGCCGGTTTCGGAATCTACACTGAAAACAGCCACATTTTCGGATTTCTGTCCACCCACGATCATCCATTTTCCGGTTGGATCAATATTGAAGTTCCGGGGAACCCATACCTCGGCCGGAACAGTTGACAGTCTCTCAAATCCATCTTCAAATCGGGTGAATATGGAAATAGAATCTCGACCGGATTTCTCCAGATCGCGGTTTGATGCATAGATAAATTTACCGTTGGGATGAATTCGGATTTCCGCGCAGGTCATTTTTTCTTTGTTTGAACCTTCGGGCAGCGTGGAAAGGGTCTTGATGAATTTCAGTGAGCCGGCTTCTGTGCCGGGTTTGAATAAGGAGACGCTCAAGTCCAACTCGTTGAGTACATAGAGCGCATTGCCATTCGCCGACCATTTCATATGGCGTGGTCCCATGCTGCCGCCGGGAACTTCGGCAAATCCAGCGGGGGCAAGTGTGCCTGCCGTTGGATCCATTTTATAGATCAGAATCTTGTCGATACCGAGGTTCGCGGCATAGGCATGTGTATTTTCGGGATTTGGAAAAATTGAATGTGCGTAGGGTTTATTCTGGCGTTTTGGATGGTCGCCGGAACCTTCGTGTTCGAAGAATGATTTGGCCTTCGAGAGGGATCCGTCTTCCAGCACCTGAAAGGAGGCGATGGCACCGCCGCGATAATAGGCTGTCATGACGCACGCTCCGGTTTTGTCGATATTTACGTGGCATGCTCCGCCGCCTTTGGTGGCCTGGGTGTTTAGTGCGGTAAGAGATCCGTCATCATTGATCTTAAATGCGGTGGTTCCGGTGGAGTAGAGAAATTGATTATTCGGATGAATTGCAATAAAGCCGCATCCGGTGGTTTCCACCGCAAGCTTCGGGGGGTGCAGTTTTCCGGTTTTTGTGTCGAGGTCGGCAACGTAAATTCCTTTGCCCTTATGGGTGCCAAAATAAACCCGGGTTGCTTGAGCGTGTGCCGTAACGAGTGCTGTTGCGAGAAGAGTAGTCATTAGGTGCCTTTGTTTCATGGATGCTCCTGTGGTGTGAATGGTGCAAATCTATCGATAGGACGAGTCGCCGGCAATCAATCGGACTGGAAAGTTTAGGTTTAAGAGAACTGGCCAAGGTTTAACCTTGATTAAAAATAGATTTAGCCCCAATAAATCTTTTGATTTAAAACAACCAAGGAACGTGATGCTGTCTCCCGCAATTGAAAATTTTTTAAAGTCGATCTACGAGTTGAGCCGGGGTTCGGAAGAAGCCTGGGTGAGTAAT
>JAZGFK010000066.1:0-5470 GCA_036479375.1 Pontiella sp.
GTTTGAGGCGGGGTCGAAGCCGAGGCTTGAGATCCAAAAATAAGATGGGTTGATCGGAGGGGGCTTTCTGAATGCCTCAGAAAGCATATTTGAGGAGGGAAATGGAGCACCAGCCGGACACCGATGCTGACACCTTTTTTATGTTGAGCCTAAGGTCGGAAAAATCCCGGCGAGATCGAGCATTGAGCTTGTGGTAACATTCGTTGCAACAAATCTGGTGGCCGGGGACTATGCCGAGCATATGCTCGACCTGTACCTGAATAATGACGTGAGTTCTGTTGAACAGATTCCAGTATCCATGTGGGTGCTTCCAAGCGTTCCGGTTATTGTTGATGAGCTGCATTGCTCGTACAGTAAGGCCAACGAGCTGTTTTGGACCGGGCAGGCGGGGCCGGTTCAATACTGGATTGAAGCGGAGGCGATTGAGCACTGTGCGCCAGGATACTGGAATGATGGCACGCACGGGAAGCCTGTGCCTCTGGGATGGCTGAATACCAATCGCTTCGATAGCAGTTGGAATCATGATTCGGGATGGGTTTTATCCACAAACTTCCTGTTCCACGATCTGAGACTGAACACCAAGTATAAATATCAGGTGAAGGCTGGCGTTATGACGGATATGGGTTGGCTGGAAAGCGCATGATCGCTTCCTGAAGTATCTTGTCAAATTCCACATACTCGAAATGGAAATACAATTGTAATCCGCGATGCGTGGAAGCTGAAGCATTTCAATTTAGCAGCAGATTGTTCAGACGATGATGATTGCGACCAGGATGGTCTAACCAATCTGGATGAATACATTAGTGGTCATAATCCACGGGATGGAAAATCTAAATTCAAGGTGCATGGCCGTAATGTTGGCGAAAATGATGCTTATTTAATCGAATGGGAAAGCGTTCCGGGTCGGCAATACAATGTCTACTGGGCATCGTCGTTAGGCGAAGGTTTCGAATTAGTGGCAGAGGGGCTCCGCTATCCGCAGAACAGCTATAGCGATCCATCCGGGCAGAGCGGCTTCTATCGGATCGAAGTGCAACTGGATGAATAATCAGCTATTGAATATTGACAGCGTCTGTGAGACGGACTTAAGTTCCGCAACGTTATGAGAAACGAATTCAACAACTTATTGCTAGGCTTGCTACTCAGTGGGAATGATCCTGTGGAGGCGGTTTGCCTGTAGTTTGTTGATCAGACAAATTTTTAAAAACCTCCGCAGGGCAACCCGCGGAGGTTTTTTTTTGCTCATGCATGGTGGTCAGAAATGGAGAATAAGGATGAAAACGACAGCGACATACTGGAATCCGTTGGCGGTGGAACAGGCGGGGACGTGGGAAGAGGTTGAGGGATCAGATGGAAATATGCACCAGCTGACACTGGCGGAGGATCCTGAGACGGGGGATTATACACGCCTGACCCGTTTTTCGGATGGATACGACACGGCTGCGTTTGGTGCGAAGAGTCATGACTATCCAGAAGAAATATTTATTGTTTCGGGGCGGGTATATGATGAAGCGTTTGGGGTCTGGCTGGTGCCGGGCACTTATGCCAGTCGCCCACCGGGCGAAGTCCATGGGCCATTTCGTGCGGATGGGGAAGTCGTAGTGTTGGAAATTTCCTGTCCCGGTCAAACGGTTCAATCAGACCTGTTTTGTAACGAATAGACCTGATTTGTTTTTATAGGAATGGAATGGATAAGGGAAACGGGGTTGTTTAGATTAACCCCCTTTGTTGGAGAAAGAAAATGAGTGTACCTAAATATGTGATTCCGGAGATGATTGATCTCCCTGACCGCCAGTGGCCGTCGAAAAGCATTACCCAATCGCCGCAATGGTGTTCAGTGGATATGCGTGACGGAAATCAGGCCTTACCCAACCCAATGGATCCAGAGCAGAAACTGGAATATTTTCAGATGCTGTGCGATCTCGGATTCAAACATATTGAAGTCGGTTTCCCGTCGGCGAGTCAGGACGAGTTTGATTTTTACCGGAAGCTGATCGAAGAGGACCTCATTCCCGATGATGTATTCATTATGGGGCTCACACAGTCGCGTCCGCATCTCATTGAACGCACGCTTGAAGCATTCAAAGGCTGTAAACGGGGAATCATCCATGCGTACATTGCTCCGTCGGATCTGCACATGAAACAGGTCTTCGGAATGGAGCGCGAGCAGCTCATTGAAACGGCTGTTGCTTCCACAAAACAGATTCGTGACCTGGCTGACGCCATGCCTGAATCAGATCTCCGTTATGAATTTTCGCCGGAAGAGTTTACCGATACCGACGTCGGTTTTTCGGTTGAGCTGTGTGAGGCGGTATTTGAAGCCTGGGGCAAAGGATCTCCAGCAAAGCCGGTGATCATGAATCTCCCGGCGACCGTTGAACGCCGCCCACCGAACCATTATGCGGATATGATCGAATATTTCTGCCGGAAATTTTCGAAGCGCGACCATATTGTCGTGTCGCTTCATGCCCATAATGACCAAGGGATGGGTGTTGCATCGTGTGAGCTGGGGCTGATGGCCGGTGCCGACCGTGTTGAAGGAACGCTCTTCGGGCATGGCGAGCGAACCGGCAATGTGGATCTCGTTACCTGCGTGAACAATCTGTTTTCCCGTGGCATCGAAACCGGAATTGATTTTTCCGATCTCCCGCATGTGGCGGATACCGTTCAGCGTCTTACCGGTATGCCAATCTATTATCGCCAGCCGTATGCGGGTGCTTATGCCTTTACCGCCTTCTCGGGATCGCATCAGGATGCCATCAACAAGGGTATGCATAAACTTGCAGAAGCACCGGATCGTTTTGGTATGGGGTGGAAGGTTCCATATATGCACATTGACCCCGCCGACCTTGGCCGTAAGTTCGAGCGTCTCATCCGTATTAATTCGCAGTCTGGAAAAGGCGGGATTGCGTGGGTGCTGGAGCAGGACTTTGGAATTCAGGTTCCGAAATCCATGCAGCCGGAGCTCGGGAAGGTGATACAGAAGTATAGTGAATCAGTTGGTCGTGAAATTAGTTCAGATGAAGTCTATGAGGAGTTTGAACGGGAATTTGTTTCCCATAAGGGACAGTTTGAGCTCATGGGTTACTGGCCGCGCCCAGATGATAAGGATCCAACTTTCATACACGGGGAAGTGAAACTGAAGGTCAACGGCGAAGAGAAAATGGTTGAAGCTGACGGCAACGGACCAATCTCTGCATTTGTTACGGCAATCCGAAAGGTAGTCGATTTCGAATTCAAAGTTGATGACTACCATGAGCAGTCTGTTGGAGAAGGTGCCGATGCCAAGGCTATGGCTTATGTACCTCTCGATGTGGCGAAGCAGGGTGTTGTTTTTGGTGTTGGCTCTGATTCAAATATTGATCAGGCAGCTGTAAAGGCGATTGTTGCGGGGCTTAATCGCGTTAATCCGTTCATTGTTGGGTTACAGGGAGAAATGAAATGAATCTGAGTGGACATACAAAACCGTTTGCCGTGCTGGGACATCCGATCGGACATACGCTATCGCCTGTAATGCACAACGCATCGATGCAGCAATTGGGGTTCGATGGAATCTATTTGGCGCTGGATGTGCATCCGGATCGTTTGATGGAGGTGTTGCCATCGATGGCGCTGATGGGTTTTGCGGGCGTTAACCTGACGGTGCCGCACAAGGAAGTCGCATTCCGTGGTCTGGAAAATCTCGATGCCAGCGCAAAGCTGTTCGGTGCGGCCAATACGATTGAGTTTACTGAAGAAGGTATGGTGGGTCACAATACGGATGGCTATGGCTTCCTGAAAGCGTTGGAAGAAGCATTTGGTAAAACCGTCAAAGGCGATTCGATCTTTGTGCTGGGTTGCGGCGGAGCAGGGCGGGCTGCTGCGCTGCAGGCGGCAACCGAAGGAGCTAAGTCGCTCGTCTTGGCCGATATCGATGCCGAGCGCGTCCAGCGATTAGAAGACGAAGTGAAGGCACTGGTTCCGGGAATTGAAATTTCCCAGGCTTTGGACAAGGCGAAACAGATTGAGCTGTGTCGAGAATGTGATCTTGTTGTGCAGGCCTCACCGGTGGGTATGAAGAAGGACGATCCATCGTTATTGCCCCCCGAAGCCTTCCGTGAAGGGCAGCGCGCGTTTGATCTAATTTATATGTATCCCGAAACCGCTTTCCTGACCACCGCGCGCGAAGCTGGCGCGGACATTGCTAATGGTCTAGGCATGCTTTTGCATCAGGGCGCACGCGCCTTTGAAATCTGGACCGGCACCGAGCCGTCGGTCCCGGCGATGCGAAAGGCGCTGGAAGATGCGGTTTACGGAAAGTAACGAGTAATGCGTGATTCGTAATTTGCCAGGCTTGGCGATTATTGAAAAATTATGCATTACGCATTACGCAAAAAGGGAAACATGAGTTTTATAGATTGGTACTTCACATTCATCGTGTTCATGTTTGGAGCCTGCTGGGGCAGTTTCCTGAATGTATGCATCTATCGTATTCCTGCTGAACTCTCCGTGGTAAAGCCGCGTTCGCGTTGCCCGAAGTGTATGACCAATCTGGCGTGGAAAGATAACATTCCAATCTTCGGCTGGATTTTTCTAAGGGGAAAGTGCCGCTATTGCAAAGCGCCTATTTCAGCGCGTTATCCCTCGATCGAACTATTGACTGCCATCCTCTTTTCCCTGGTCTGGTTCCGTTTTCCCTATGATCCTATTGTTGCGCCGTACTGCGTACTGATGTTTGGACTCGTTCTGGGCAGCATGGTTGATTTCGATGAAATGTGGATTCCCGATCGCTGTACCATCGGCGGAATGATTATCGGCCCGATCTTTAGTTTCCTGATTCCTTCCATGCATGGAGCTGAAAGCCATCTGGGTGGTTTGGCCTACTCGCTCATTGGTTTGGCCGTTGGCTTTGGTTCGCTTTGGTCCGTTGCCTTAATCGGGAAACTGGTACTGAAAAAAGATGCAATGGGTTTTGGCGATGTCAAACTGATGGGTGCGCTGGGCGCATTCCTTGGTTGGGAATCGATTATCTTTATTGTTTTTATCTCTTCGCTGCTCGGCACTCTTGTCGGCGTAAGCTTCATTGCCATGGGCAACAAGGAATGGCAGAGCAAAATTCCATTTGGACCCTACATTGCGCTGGCGGCCATCATCTGGGTGCTCGGCGGTTCAGCCCTGTGGGAGCTCTATCTGAACTGGATGCAAAGCGCATCGTATTAGGCGTTGTTCCGAATAGGCATTAAGCGCTTCTCATGGTATCCATGGCGGCATCTTTGGAGGATGCCATGAATGGACACTGAGCCGTAGAAATTTTGTTGTTCCGCTTATAGGAGGTGCTGCCGTTGCTTCCACCTGCCGCGCAAGATCTCCCGAAGCTCCCTGCAAGTTAAACTGGGTGATACCGGCATCACCATGTCGCGCCTCGGAGTGAAGTCGGGCAAAAAAAAGTCGGTGATGACCAAGCAGGGCTACGAAGCGTTCGTCAATATGT
>JAZGFK010000067.1:0-14128 GCA_036479375.1 Pontiella sp.
TGGGTGCTACCTTTCTCTTGCTCCATGCCGATGCTCCTATCCTCGTTTGTGGTGAATTGAAGAAAGGTTCATTCTGGCATGGGGCACTCGATTTCCAAACTGGGCATTTTAATTTACAGTCTACCGCATTTACATTAGATGGCATGCATGGTTGTTTCTTGTATATATGCGCTCAAATTATACTGTAATAGAGCCTATGACTTGTAAATGTGCTGCCTAGGCTTGTACAAAATAGGCATATATAATGGTTTACGTTACGTGTTCTGTGATTACTTTATTTGGTCCGGAACATCATAATCGCCAAGAGCATACTGGATGCCGGCGAGATAGTGCTGGAGAATTCGGTTATCCCAGAAAATGGTCTCATTGTGTCCTATGGAGCAGTAAAAGACGCGCCCTTTACCTTCGCGCCGGATCCACGTAACGCCAAAATCGCCGTCGGTGCGTACGATCTTTTTAGCATTCCCGCCTTTAGCGTTTTTGGTATCCGAATCGGATAGATCAAGACTGGTCAAAACGCGTTGGTTCTGACGGGAGTAGGGATCCTTAAACTGGTACATTTCATCCATCACTTTGAATGATTCCCCCTTGAAACAGGCATTAAGTGGATGATCCGGCTCATCGAGTTTAACCTGTACGGTGCATTTGGATGTCCATGGATGTCCACAGAACAGGCCGCCCATCAGCTTTGCGCCCTCTTCCCATTTATAAAAATTATCGCTGGCGGCATGGATTCCGATAATGCCCTTGCCGCTACGCACAAACTCGAGCAGTGCTTTCTTTTGCTCCGGTAAAGGATCGAGCTTGGTGGTGCTCATAAACAAAATGGCATCGAAACGTTTTAAGTTTTCAGGAGTGAAGGCTTCAAGCTCCATGCTCTCTTCCGTCGTGTATGCGCCGGTTTTTTCGCCCATCATCGCAAATGTTTTGGCCCCAAGCGGAATGGATGAATGCACAAATCCTTCGCATCGTGTGAAAATCAGGATTTTCCGCTCCTTAGACGCTTTCGCGGGCGCTTTGTCGGGTAGGGCTGCTTTGGCCTGTTTGATATGCTCGGGTTTAGCCGGGCCTTTCATAGGCTTGGCTGGTTTGGGTTCGGCGCCAGCGATCGCGACTATGGCGAGCAGGTAGATCAATGTATTTTTCAGGTGTTCTCCAGAGATTTTCAGTTTAGTTATCGAATGCTTCGTCAAACACGCGATCCGATTTTTTAAAGTCGATATTTTTAGTGAACTCGCACGATTCCGTGGCACCGTGCACGCGATCCATCATAGCGTCTTCCCACTCGATGGAGAGCGGACCTTGGTAGTTTTGTGCGTTCAGCGTACGGATGATATCTTCAAAATTCACATCGCCACGGCCGACGCTGCGGAAATCCCAGCCGCGGCCTTGCGTTCCAAAATTCAGATGAGAACTTAATATACTGCTTTCGCCGTCGAGCGTGACGGAGCAATCCTTCATGTGGACGTGGTAGATGCGGTCCGGGAAGGCTTTGAGGAATTTGACGGGGTTCATTCCCTGCCATTCGAGATGCGACGGATCAAAGTTAAACCCGAAGGCCTTGCGGTTCTTGATGGCTTTAAGTGCGCGGCGGGCTGTGACGATATCGAACGCGATTTCTGTTGGATGCACTTCCAGCGCGAAGCGAACGCCGCATTTATCGAACACGTCTAAAATCGGATTCCACATTTTGGCGAAGTAATCGAACCCGTCCTGAATCATCTGTTCGCTGGCGGGAGGAAAGCTGTAAAGCATATGCCAGATGGAGGATCCGGTGAACCCGTTAACCACTTTCAGGCCCATGTTCTGCGCGGCGCGGGCGGAGTTTTTCATGGTTTTTACGGCCCACTTGCGCTGACCCTCGGCGTCGCCGGCGAGTTCTTTCGGGGCAAACATATCGGAACGGCCATCGGTATTGAGGTCGCAGACCAGCTGGCCGCCGAGGTGGTGGCTGATGGCAAAGATTTTCAGGCCGTGGTCGGCCAGCAACTCGTGCTTTTCCTTGCAGTACGTTTTACTGCGGGCGGCTTTATCGACATTCATGTGGTCGCCCCAGCAGGCGAGTTCCAGGCCGTCGAAGCCCATTTCCTTGGCCAGCGGGGCCAGTTCTTCCAGCGGTAGATCCGCCCATTGTCCGGTAAAGAGGGTTACAGGTCTGCTCATGGTGTTACTCCTTTGAAACTATTACTTATTGCGTATTTCGTAACCGATGCAGCCGGCAATACGTAATACGCAGTAAGTAGTACGAAGTTAGATTTTAGTCCAGGCGGCATTTTTCTTACTGCTCTTCACGACCGCTTCAATAAATTTCATTCCGGCGACGCCGTCTTTCATGCCGGGGAAGTCGGAAACCACTTCGGGAACCTTTTGCCGGTTGGCCTTCGCGCGAATGGTATCGGCGAAGTTGCAGTAGTTGTTGGCGAAGGCTTCGAGGAACGCTTCCGGGTGGCCGGCCGGAATGCGGGTGGCGCGCCCGGCGGCTTCGCTTTTTGCACCGACATATTCGTTGCCGCGTTTCCAGATCTGGGTCGGGGCGTTCAGAGTGTCGACGTGCAGAACGTTCGGGTGCTCCTGATGCCATTCCAGGCTGGCGTCTTCGCCGTGCACCCAAATCGCGAGGTTATTTTCCTGCCCGATTGATATCTGGCTGGCGTGCAACAGGCCTTTGGCGCCCTTGTTGAAACGTAGCAGGCAGCTGCCATCGTCATCGAGGCGGCGGCCTTTAACAAAGGCGGTCAGATCGGCCGCGATCTCTTTGATCGTCAGGCCGGAAACGTATTCGGCCAGGTTCGCGGCGTGGGTCCCAATATCGCCCATACAGCCGGCCGCACCGCTCTTTTTTGGGTCGGTGCGCCACGAAGCCTGCTGCTGTCCATCCTTTTCAATGGCGCGGGCGAGCCAGCCTTGCGGATATTGAACAACGACTTTTCGGATCTTGCCGAGGTCGCCTTGCTTTACCATATCGCGGGCGAGCTTCACCATCGGGTAACCGGTATAGGTGTGCATCAGCCCGAATACCTTACGGGTTTTCAGCACAACGATTTTGAGCTCTTCGGCTTGCTTCACGGTCAGCGTCATCGGCTTTTCGCACATCACATGGAAGCCCGCTTCGAGGAAGGCTTTGGCGATGGGGAAGTGCGTGTGGTTCGGTGTGCAGACGGAAACAAAATCGATCCGTTCGTCTTCGGGAAGCGCGGATTCCTTTTCGATCATGGTCTGATAATCATTGTAGACTCGGTTTTTATCGATGCAGAGTTCGCGACCCATCTGGCGGCTCTTTTTGGGGTCGATGTCGAACGCGCCGGCGACGATGTCGATGCCGCCGTCCATGCGCGCGGCCTTGCGGTGGACCTCGCCGATAAACGCGCCCGGTCCGCCACCAACCATTCCCATACGTAGTTTTCTGTCCATTGGAAGTTCTCCTTAAATTTCTTCGGCCTTGTAGCCGCCTTTGCGTTTGTCGCTGAGATACATTGCTCCAAAGACCACCACGAGGATGATCGCGACCGGGGCAATGAGGCGGAACGACATGCGGCCGCCATAGTTGTCGGCTGGGTTGAGGATGTCGGCGGCTTGGCCAACAACGGCGTCATCGACGCCCGAGCTGATGGCCGCGCGCAGCGCGTTGGCGGTGTCGGGGTGGGGCAGTGCGCCGTCTGGGTCGGCCTTTATTTTGGCGAGTACGGCGTTGGCGGAATCAATGCCGGGTTGCAGGTCTTCGCCCAGGTTTCCTTCCGCTTCCGCTTGTAGTTTCGGGAAGGTGGCGGCGATTTGTTCAATGACCGCGGTGGTTTCGGCCTGTGGCAGCTTGTCTTTCAGGTAGGTGTCGGCCGCGCTTCCAATTATTGGAGAGGCGATCATGCCGGAAGCGAGCATGCCGATTCCGCCCATCATGGCCAGCGCCAGCGCGCCGCCCTTTGGAATCCGTTCGGCCACGACGCCGAGCATGGTCGGCCAGAAAAAGCAGACCCCGAGGGCGAAGACGGTTGCTGCGGCGATGGCCATGCCGATGCTTTCGGCAAAGCTGAGCCAATAGAGGCCAAGTCCTGCAAGAACCGCTGAGATACAGAGCAGGCCGGGAGGGGAAAGCTTATGAACGAAAGAGCCGGCAAAGTTGCGCAGGACGGCCATCAGGCCGGTGATCCACACCAGCACGAGGATGCCATGCATGCCGCCGGCCTGTAGAATGGCGGGAATCCAGCGGTTGGGGCCGAGCTCGAGCGAGGCGGTGATGCCCATGCAAATGAACATGATCCAGAAGAAGGGGCGCAAGAAGGTGGCCTTGCACATGCCGCCAAAACTAATGCCGGATTGTACGCGTTCGGTGGCCGGAAAGCTTTGGCCGATAAAGAGGATGCCGTAGATGACCGCCGGAATCATGACGAGCACGAGGCGGAGTTGCCAGGAATGATTCCCAAGCTGTGAAAGCAGGAAGCAGAGCAGGCCGCCGATTACGATCCCGCCGGGGAACCACACATGGAACTGGTTGAGTTTAACGGTTTTGTTGTCGGGGAAGAGCGTGGTGACGAGTGGATTGCAGGCGGCTTCGACGGTGCCATTGCCCAGTGCGAGGATGAGTGCTCCGGCGAACAGCATGCCGAATCCGTTGGCGAAGATCATGATGAGTGGGCCCGCCAGATGGCAAATAAGGGCGAATACAAGCAGGCGTTTCATGCCGAGGGCGTCGCATAACGGGCCGAGGGCGATCATGGAAATCGTGAAACCCCAAAGTGCCGCACCGCCGATCATCCCAACCTGCGCATTGGTTAAAACGAATTCATTTTTCAACGTGCCCATAATATCGCCGATGACGGCAAAGGCGACGGATGTGGCGATTAGTGCAAGACAGCTTCCTAGAAACAGGCGTCCGGCATTTGCGTTGGTTTGATTCGTCATGTGCATTCTCCCTTGTATGGTATCCACTTCATTAGATTTCAGTAGCGTTAAAGAAGATAGTAGAAAGGCCGCGCGGATGCTTGTAGATGCTGGGCTTGTAATTGTATATTTTCCGCATGAGTGATTCCGAAGTAGATGCTGTGACGTTTAAGGCGGACTTCTTGGCGCGGATGCATAGCCCGCAGCAGATGCAGCTCTTATTCAACCATCTGCCGGATATCTACTTTTTCGCAAAAGACCGCCAGGGCAGGTTTGTGATGGGGAACGACCATTTTGTCCGGCAGTGTGGTGCTGAAAGGGAGGAGGATATTATCGGAAAAACCGATTTTGAGTACTTCCCGCTGGGCCGGGTTGAAAGTTACATAACAGACGACAACTATGTGATGGAGTCCGGGAAAAGCATTATTGACCGGGTGGAGCTCGCACCGGATCCGGCCAACTCCATCAACTGGTTTATCACGACCAAAGTTCCTCTCTACTCAACAGAAGGCGAAATTATCGGGTTAGCCGGAACGGCACGCGATATTACCCGAGCCGGGCTGGCGCTCCGTCCTTATACCGAAATGCAGGGCGTGCTCGAATATGTGCGCGATAACTTTTCCGGGTCGATTGAAATCAAGGAGCTGGCCGCCCTCGTGCATCTTTCGATCAGCCAGTTTGAACGGCGTTTTCGGAAGGTGTTCCAGATTTCGCCATTGAAACACATTATGAATGTGCGTATCCGTGCCACAAGCTTAATGCTGACAACAACTAACGACACAATTTCAACCATCGCACTGGATTGCGGATTTTACGATCATTCTCATTTCACACGCAATTTCCGGAAAATTATGGGCACATCGCCCAAAGAATACCGGAAGGAGTATGTGGGCTGAGCAATCATACCCGAGCTCGTCCCTCCTCCTCGTCCTCGGTATTTGAGTACGAAGGACGAGGAGGATTGGGATTAGAGAAGGAACGGGGCTAGAGCCCCATAAACTGAATGGCTAGGCCCGATATGCACACGGCTGCTCCGGCCAATGCGTGGCTGAATCGGTCGATCGAACCGAGTTTGACGAATTGGATGCCGAGCGTCCCGATACAAACGACACTTAACATGGTAAGCAGGGTGGTCGCCGCAAAAATTCCGGAAACGAGCAGCACGCCGGAAATGCTGTGTTCCGCAGCCGGGTACATGATCAGGGGAATCAGGGGTTCGCAGGGGCCCAATGCAAAAATCGTGAAGAGTATCCAGGGCGTGATCGATTTGCTTTGAAGGGGATGATTATGCGGGTGCTTCTTATAGGCTCGATGGAGTCCCCACACACAATACGTGAAGCCGAAAATGATCAAGGCCTGCGCTGCCAGGTTTCCCCGCCAGGCTTCAAGAAGTTCGATCTCGCCAAGGGCCATTCCCAACACCGCTCCAATCAGCCCGAATGTAATCGAGCTCAGTACATGACCCAAACCGCAGAGGAAAGTAATCCATAGGGTTTTCATCAACGACCAGTTGCGCGCCTTGCTCATCACGATAAAGGGCAGGTAGTGGTCTGGGCCACACAGGGCGTGGCCGAACCCGATCAGTGCGGCAGTCCCTGCTAGAATTGAAATTGCTTCGTTCATTGAAGGCGGACTCTGAACCTTTTTACGTGGCAAAGTCCATTGCATATTTCACTATGCGTAACTGTGTAAATCGACTTTAGTAATGCCATGCCCTACGAGAAACAATTGAAAATCGGACTGCTGACCGATATCCACTACGATGGCAGTGCCAAAGCCATGAATCGGCTCTACGAAGCGGCAACCTCGCTCAATGCTGGCGACGTTGATGCCGTGGTTGTTATGGGCGACCTTGTAAACAGCACCAGCGAAATGAACGCCAAGCGGTTGCTGCGCGAGGTTTCGGCACTTTGCGACGCATTCAAGGGGGCAGTCCACTACATGCCCGGCAACCACGATCTCGACTATATTTCAAAAGAGCAGTTCTACAATGCCATCGGTCGCGCCGGAAATCCGTCCCGCTTTCACTTCGAGCTCGGCGGATACAACTTTGTCTGTATCGATGGAAATTTTTCGGTCAACGGCAAGGCATACGATCAGGGTAATTTTCAATGGGAGGAATCGTTCGTTCCCGAAGAAGAGCTGGACTGGATGCGCGGTTGCCTGGCCGCCTCGCTGCTGCCCGTGGTCGTTATCAGTCACCAGCGGATCGATCACGACAGCAAGTTTGCCGTGAAGAACCATGCCGACGTACGGGAAATGATTAGTCTTTCCGGTAAAGTAAAGGCCGTCTTTCAAGGCCACAATCACAAGGACGACCTTCGTAAAGTTGAGGGGATACCCTACTACACGCTTTCTGCACACACGGATGATGCCGGTCCGGCCGTGATTCATTTCGAGGCGGGGACGGTCCGTCTTCTTCGCGCTTTCCAACCCATGGAAACGGCATAGTCATGCAAAAGTGCGAGTTGCATAATCACGACTTTCACCATGGGCACGAGCGTGGTGAGAAGCGGGTCTATATCGTCTTGGTGCTGACCCTCGTTACGATGGTGGTCGAAATTATTGCCGGATTCATCTTCAAGTCCATGGCGCTTACGGCCGACGGCTGGCACATGGGTACCCATGCCGCGGCGTTCGGGATCACTATTTTTGCGTACCGCTATGCCCGTAAAAATGCAAAAAACCCTCGTTTTAGTTTCGGCACGGGGAAGGTCAGTGTACTCGGTGGATTTGCCAGCGCGGTTGCGCTTTGTGTTGTGGCGCTGCTCATGGCCATCGAATCGATCAGTCGCATCATCGAACCGCAGGAAATTCAATTCAACGAAGCGATCGGCGTTGCGGTACTCGGTTTGATCGTCAATCTCGTTTCGGCGGTTCTATTGAAGGGCGACCATCCCGGGCACAGTCATGGCCACGACCATCATCATGAAGATCATAATCTTAAAGCGGCCTATCTCCACGTGTTGGCCGATGCGCTTACCTCCGTTGCCGCCCTCGTTGCGCTAACATTTGGCCGCATGTTTGGCTGGGCGGTACTCGATCCGGTTATGGGCATTGTCGGCTCACTCGTCATTGCAAAATGGGTCATCAATTTGATGAAAGAAACCAGCGGTATTTTACTCGATGGCAGCATCGAACCTGCCGTACTCGAGTCGATCCGCGCCGCGGTTGAAGCGGCGCCGGATTGCCGGGTTACCGATCTGCATGTCTGGGCCGTAGCGCCCGAGCACCTGGCCGTCATTCTATCCGTCGAAACGTCCGGCCCGCGAAAGCCCGATGAAATCAAGGTGCTGCTCTCCGATATTCCCCACCTCATTCACATCAACGTCGAGGTACAAGCAACGTGAGACGGTTCTTCAAAGCAGTAACAACGATACTCGTCTTAACCATCCTGGCTTTTATTGGGGGTTCCATCTTCTACGGAACCAAGACCGTGCATGATTTATTGGCCGGAAACGAAAAGCTTAAAAAAGCCATTACCACCCTCACGCACGAAGATCAGATCGGCTTTGCCAAAGTTCTGAAGCAGGAGATGCGCGATGGCCAGCTCTACACCACCGTAAAATTTGTTGAAACGGCGCGTGATGACCTGCTCAATAAAGTGCTCGAAAAGGAATTCGAAATTGAAGGCGATGTGATTCATTTCGATGCCCTCATCGTCACCTTTTCCGATCAGGCAGTCATGGATGGAAAAGCCCGTTCGCTCTATCTCTGGCGGCGCGTTTATGGCGAAACCATGAGCCCGTCCGAAGGCTACGACATTGAAACGCCCGGCACCCATCCCGAGCGGTATGCAGGTTTACTGCGCGACCTGAAACTGCCCGAACAAAAACTCTTCTGGGAAGCCATCTGGGATTTGGCCAACGACCCCGAAGCGCTGCGCGACCACGGCATTAAGGCCATCTACGGCAACGCCGTCTACAAGCGTCTCCAGCCCGGCCTCATCTACATCTTTAAAATCGGCACCGACGGCCAGGTCTATCCCGAAACCGTGCTGGATCTGTAATTCATGAAGCGTATCCGTGACCTAATCGTACTCCTCCTTCTCGTTGGACTGCTCGTCGCATCGTGGTTCATGCATGGTGTGCGACGCGTGGAAACCGATAGCCTCGTGGTGGCCCTCACCTTTGATGACGGTCCGAATCCGCCATATACGGATGCACTGCTCAGCGTGCTGGCCGATAAAAAAGTAACCGCAACCTTTTTTCTCATCGGTCAGGAAGTCGAGGCACATCCCGAAACCGCCCGTCAAATTACCAAAGCGGGGCACGAGTTGGGTGGGCACTCCTATGGTTGGGAATCGCTGGCCCTCAAACGACGAAAGCAGGTTGAGCAACAGCTCGATCAAATGTGTCAGGCATTTTTGGACGCTGGAATTCCGAAGCTTGTTTTATTTCGTCCGCCCAGTGGAATACTGGTTCCAGGGCAGGCACAACTTCTACAGGAGAGAGGGCTGACCCATATCAGCGCCGATGTTGTGGTAGGCGATTGGAAACTCGAGAATGCGGAAGCGATACGTGAGCGAGTCGTAAAAAAAGTGCGGCCCGGCTCAATCATTGTTTTACATGATGGCGGCGGGAATCGGGGCGCGACGGTTAAGGCGACCCCGATGATCATCGATGACTTGCGGAGTAACGGATATTCATTTGTATCGGTGAGTGAGTTGCTCCGAACCGCGCCATGAAATTCTCTTCACGCACGTTACAGCATTCCGGAAAATACACCGGACAGGAAAAATAGAGATGGAAATAATTTATAAAGATGAAGTGTTCCTTGCGGTGAACAAACCGACGGGCTTGCTTAGTGTGCCGGGGCGCGGGCCGGATAAGCAGGACTGTGTTTATCACCGCGTGCTTGAACAATTCTCTGATGCACTCGTCGTGCACCGGCTCGATATGGAAACCTCCGGCCTGATGCTTTTTGCCCGCACGCCGGAGGCGCAGCGCAACATTTCCATGCAGTTTGAAAAACGGGAAATCCACAAAACCTATATCGCCATCGTCGAAGGATTATTGGATCTCGCTGTTGGAATGATTAATCACCCGATGCGCAAAGATATGGAACACAGCCTGCCGCCGCGGCACATCATCGATTTCGAGCAAGGTAAAAAAGCCATCACCGAATGGAAGGTGATGGGGCAGGGGAAAAATACAACCCGCGTTGAGCTCTATCCGCAGACCGGCCGATCCCATCAGCTGCGTGTCCACATGCTGGCTCTCGGGCATCCTATCGTCGGCGACCCGATCTACGGCACCCGCGCCGACCGCCTCATGCTGCACGCCCGGCTTTTGGAACTAGCCTACCCCGCCACAGGCGAACCCATCAGGCTGGATTGTCCCGCTCCGTTTTGAACGACCTGAACCACCGGCTACAAAATGTATAATCAATGGGCGACGACCTATTCAACAGGACGTTCCTTGATGCGAATATTATGGTAGAGGATTTCAGCCCACTCGGCCTGGAGACCAATGTGGCCTTTGTCGAGGGGAATGAATTCACCGCTTTCAATTTTCTGTTCGAGGTCAAAAAGTTCGAGGACGATTTCGCCATTAAGGATGAAGGTGGCTTTTTCCGAGCCGTGGATGCGAATTTCCATTTCGTTCCATTCGCCTTTAGATTTTTCGACGCCGAGTTTCGTTTGGCAACTGCGGCCGCTGGTGAGTGTCCCATCAGGGGAATATGTGCCTCCGTGCGGGGAGTATTGGCGCGGAGGTGTTTGCCCAGGACGAATAAATCACCGGAGTGGAAGCGGCGCTTTTCTGTTTTGTCGCCGAGGGATTCTCCGATCTGCATTTCGAAGGAGAAAGGCCAAATCTTCTTGAGATGCATCGGGCCTAGAAAAGTTGGGCATTTTAATTTACAGTCTACCCCCGTCGAGCGAGCAAGGATTTTGTCTTGAATGTCCGGCGGGGTTCTGAAGAATACGCGCGCTATGAACGATTTACTCTATAAAGGCCATTTCAAGGGACTCGATATCGCATTTGCTTATGCGGTGACGATGCAAGCTGTTAACGAGTCGATAATACGCCACGATTGTGATCCTGCCGCTGCCCATATTCTGGGCCGTGCCATGACCGGAGCGCAACTCGCTGCCGCTACGCTCCCGGAAGGTAAGCGGTTAAATGCCTGTTGGAAATATAAGGGTGCACTGAAAACGGTTGTGGTGGATGCGGGGCAGGACGGAACCGTCCGCTCATTCATCTCACCGCCGCACCTCAGCGAATTTGAAACCGCTGCGGATGGCCACGATGGGCTCTACGGTGAAATCGGCGACCTGCAGGTGGTGGTAACCAACAACGGCACGATTGAAAGCTCCGGCACAACTCCGGTCTCACTGCACGATGTGGTGAATGATCTGGCTTATCACTATTGTATTTCCGACCAGGTGGAAACGGGCATGAGTGTCCTAATCGGGTTCCAGCCCGATCCGGCACAACCGGTGCAGCTTTGCCAGGGCTGGATGATCCAAGCGCTGCCCGGAACCGATCTCGAACGATTTGACCGCATCCGCCGCCACATGGACGATCGGGGCTTCCGCGAACTGCTCAGCCATGACAGCGATTCCGATAACTACTTTGAAGAAATCGCCAAATCGCTGCTTGGTGATGAAGAAGGCTACGAAGGAATTCAGGTAGAAACCTGCCCTGCACCTAAATTTGAGTGTACCTGCAGTAAAGAAAAGATGGCGGCCGTTGTTCGCAGCCTGCCCATTCCCGAACGCATGGAAATCGTAAAGGCCAAGGAAAATATCGGCATCAACTGCCAGTTTTGCAACGAGCGTTATGAACTGACGATCGACGAATGCATCGTTGCCTGGAACCAGAAACCGAAATAACTCTCACGGAGCCACAAAGACACGAAGCATATTTTCTCTGTGCCTTTGTGAAAGCACATTCATGAACTTACCTCCCGTAATCTTCGGAACATTGCTTAAACGCTACAAACGGTTTCTGGCCGATGTGGAGTTGGAGGACGGCCGTGTGATTACGGTTCATTGCCCAAATACAGGCCGGATGACCTCCTGTGCAGAAGCCGGCTGGAAGGTGGCGCTTTCCGACAGCCAGAATCCTAAACGGAAATACCGATTCACGTGGGAGTTGGTTCATAATGGCGACTGCTGGATCTGTGTGAATACGGGTCGTGCCAACGAAATGGCATTCGAGGCCGTTTCCAATGGCGTCATACCTGAGCTGGCCGGATACGATGAGGTTGTGCGCGAACAGAAATTCGGCAACAGCCGGTTTGATTTGCTCCTGAAAACGGGTGATGAGTTGTGCTATGTCGAAGTCAAGAATGTGACGCTGCTGACGGAAGGCGGCTGTTATGCCTTCCCCGACGCCGTAACGGAACGGGGCACAAAGCACCTCAATGAGTTGATTGAAGTCGTTAAAGCCGGCCACCGTGCCGCGATGCTATTTGTGATTCCGCGTTCTGACGGCAGGACTTTCCGGGCGGCTCATGAGATTGATCCGAACTATGCTGAGGCGTTGGAGGTCGCGAAAGCCGCCGGAGTTGAAGTTCATGCGTGGCAGGCAATGGTTTCGCCGAATGGATTGCAGGTGAACATCCCCATTGAAATTAAACCTTAAAATTCGGAAATTTCAGACTTAAGGCATGAAGCATGCTTCAATTGTTCGATTCAGCCCCAAACTGGAGAATTTCATGAAGCTTCTCAGTAAAAACATCGTCCTGCCCGCAGTTTTAGTTTCCGCAATACTCATTTTTGCGAGTTATTTACTCAAAAGGCCTTCCCCAGCCTCAACTCCAACTCAGGAACAAGCACAGGCTGAATTACAACCAGAAGTGCGGAAATTAGAATCTGCACTGCCAACGGATGCGGTCGATGGCGCCTTGCCCGTTGCCCAAATCACACCGTTGTTTGTTTCCGGCGAAGCCGAATCTCCGGTTTGGACACGGAAAACACCTGCGGCACACCGCTCGCGTATTATCCATCCAGACGCCGGTCTGTTGACAGCCAAACCATCCCTGAAAAAAGACGATCGGCTGGAACTGGCACTTTTTGATGACATTCTTTTGTCCTCAAAAATCAGCGATGTAACAGAATACCCAAATGGAGCTGTAGGCATGACGGCGCGGATGGACGGTGCCTATAAAGGTACGCTCTATCTCTCCTATTCTGGTGGTGAGCTGCGGGTTCACGCTGACGTGCTGGGTGCTAACGATTTTTATGTTCGATATGAGCCAGAACTTCAATCCCATGTGGCCATTGAGGTCGATCGGGAAAACAGTGGTTATCTGGAGGGGTGCGAAACGTGTCTGGAAGAAAAGGAAAAGAACCTTGCGGAAGAGGTTTTGGGCGACGAGATTGCTTCGGACGAAGTCGAAGACGAGACCGGAAATCCACCAGTTGATTTGTCCGACTTGCCGGACACTGTGGTGGTTGATGTCATGATTGTATATACCCCGGCAGCCCGTATTGCTGAGGGCGGTATAAACGGAATCAACAACAACATTACCTTGGCTATGCAGAAGGCAAATGCGGCTCATGGAAATTCAAACACGAAGATGACGCTAAATCTGGTTCATTCCGCAGAAACCATCTATACTGAGAGTGGCAGTGCCAGCACGGATTTGAATGCCCTAAGAGGTGAAGATGACGGCCTCATGGACGAGGTGCATGGATTGCGCAATACCAATGCTGCGGATTTTGTCTGTTTATTGGAAGATGAGCCGGGAACCGGCGGCATAGGCGGATTGATGAGTGATACGGACGGCGAGCCTCACCGGGCTTTCTGTCTGGCGCGCGTTCAGCAAAGTGACTGGACTTATACCGTTGTACATGAATTCGGGCACAACATGGGTTGTCATCACTCGAAAACCCAGACAACTCAAAGTGGTCCAGGGCTCTACGACTATTCAGCAGGTTGGCAATGGGCTGATACCGAATCATCGTCTTCGATAGGCTATTGTTCTCTGATGACCTATGAAAATTTTGACAGCACGGGGGGGTATGAATACGACCGTGTTGGCTATTTTTCGAATCCGGATATCGACTATACAGGAGACAGTACAAATCCGACCGGCGATGCGACGAATGGCGATAATGCCCGATCCATACGCAATATACGGCACGTTGCATCTGAATTCCGCTTTCCGGTTGAAAAGGGTAGACTGTAAATTAAAATGCCCAACTTTTCTAAGCCCGATGCATCTCATGCCGCGATCTCCTGAATGAACAACTCTTCTGCGGTTTTAAAATTCAGTATCTTGCGGGGGTATCGATTGATCC